>DASRJG010000174.1:0-19304 GCA_035649595.1 Candidatus Polarisedimenticolaceae bacterium | reverse complement strand
ATCTCGATCGGCGTGGTGCTGGCGGCGCAGTTCCCGCACCTCCAGGCCTGGCGCGCGAACCGGCTCGGCTACTACCCCGACAAGGTCTACACCGGGGCGCTGAACACCGGGGCCGAGGACACGGCGACGTACTGGAGCTGGATGCAGCAGGCGCGCGCCGGGCGGTTCTTCTTCGAGGACCTCTACACGTCCGAGGACCATCCGCGCGACTACGTGAACGTCTTCTTCTGGATCCTCGGGGGGATCACGCGGCTGAGCCGCGCGGGCGTGCCGTTCGTCTACGCCGCCTCGAGGCCCCTCGTCGGCGCCGTGGTGCTCTGGCTGCTCTGGAGGGCGGCGACGGTGCTGTTCGCGAAGCCGTGGGAGCAGCTCGCGTTCTACCTGATGGCGCTCCTCCCCGGCGGCTTCGAGGGGCTCTTCTGCTTCCTCGAGCGCAACCGGGGCCTCGGCCACGTCTCCAGCCCGGGCTGGTGGATCCCGGAGATGAACACCTTCTTCAGCCTGGTCCTCTTCCCGCACTTCCTCGCGGGCTTCGCGGTGATGATCGCGATCTTCCTCCTCATGCTCCGGGCGTGGAGGGAGGGGGCGCGGGGCGGGAGGCTCGCGATCGGCGCCGGCCTTCTGCTGTGCGCTCTGACGTTCTTCCACCCGTACGACACGGTGACGATGCTCGCGGTGCTCTGGTCGGCTCCGGTCGCGTTCGCGATCGCGGAGAGGCGCCTGCCGCGGGCGGAGATCGCGGCGACCGCGGTGGCGACCGCCGTCTGGCTGCCGTCGCTCGTGTACAACTGGCTCCTGTTCCTGGGGAACCCCGCGATGCGGGCCTGGGACCTCCAGAACCTGATGGACACCCCCGAGCCCGGCCGCCTCGCGTTCGCGTTCGGGATCGCGGGCGCGCTCGCGATCGTCGCGCTCGCGGGGATCCGCCGCATGACCCGCCCGCAGCTCGCGATGGCGGCCTGGTTCGTCTCGAGCCTCGTGCTCATCCACCTCCCGCTGCGCTTCCAGCGGCGGATGATCGGGGGGATCCAGTTCCCGATCGCGGCGCTGGCGGTGTTCACGCTCGCCACCTGGGTGGTGCCCGCGGTCCTCCGCCTGCTGCGCGGCCACCGGCTGGTTCCCGCGAACGGGCTCCCGGTTCTCGGCGCCGTGCTCCTCCTCGGCTCCGTCCAGTGGCTCACGCCGTTCTACCTCCTCGACATCGAGAAGGCGCAGGAGCGCCGCGTCGCGTTTCCGTGCTGGATCCGGCGGAGCGAATCCGACGCTCTGCGCTGGATCCGCAACCACACGCCGCAGGACGCGGTCGTGCTCGGGTCGTACGAGATGGGGAACTACGTCCCCGCGTTCGCGATCCGCCGGTGCGTGCTCGGCCACTACGGCCTGACCATCGATGCGAAGACCAAGCGCGAGGAGGTCGCGCGCTTCTTCTCCGGCGACGCCGCGGACGACGCCTGGCGCCGCGACCTCGTGCGGCGCTACAGCGTGGACTGCGTGATCTGGACCGAGCACGAGCGCGCGCTGGGCGGGTTCGACCCCGCGAGCGTGCCCTGGCTCCGCGAAGTCTTCCGCACCGGGGACGGGGAGGCGCGCGCGCTCGTGTACGCGGTCGAGACGGGGCCCTAGCGAACCTTCGCGCGCAGGTGCGCGCGGACGATCGCGTGCGCCGACTCAAAGACGCGCCCCGTGCGGCCGCGCCGCGCCGCCCGGTCGAGGAGCGCGATCGCCGGAGCCGCCAGCGCCGACGAGAGGCGCGGCGCCGCCCGTGTCGCTCCGCGCGCCGCGCGGGCGAGGAGCGAGTCGGGGGCGTTCGCGCGCGCGAGGACATCCGCCGCCGCGGGGTGCAGCGCGGCGAGGCGCGCGTCGGCCCGCGCGCCGTCGAGGATATCGAGCGCGAGCGCGCGGAAGGTCTTGTCGTAGATCTGCTCCGCGACGGCGGAGCCGGCGTACACGAGCGGGACCCCGCGCGAGGCCAGCCGCCAGCCCAGCTCGATGTCCTCGCCGCCGAACGTCCCCCCCTCGGTGAAGCGGGGATCGAACCCGCCCACGGCGTCGAAGCTCGCGCGCGCGATCGAGAGGTGGCCGGTGAGCACGTCGGTGAAGCCCGGGACGGCTCCCGGCGCCGCGAGCCGCGCGTGCCGGCGGTCGGCCCAGCGGGAGAGGCCGGCCGTCAGGTACGAGCGGGGAGAGTCCGGGTGGACCGGCATGTGGCCGAGCACGAGCGCCCCGGGGGTCCGCGCGTGCGCGGCCAGATGCGCTTCGAGGCACTCCGGGCGCGGGACCATGTCGTCGTCCAGGAAGAGGAGGACCGGCGCGCCGGTGGCGGCGGCCCCGCGGTTCCTGGCGGTCGCCGCCCCCGAGCGCGGCTGCTCGAGGACGGTCAGCGGAACCTCCCTCAGGCGCCGGGCGATCTCCGCGGTGCCGTCGGTGCATCCGTCGCACACGAGGACCGCTTCCCAATCGGCGGGCGGGACGGTCTGCGCGGCGAGGGCCGCGAGGAGCCCCTCGATCCTCCCGCGCCGCTCGTGCGTGGGGACGACGACCGCGATCGCCTTCACGGGGCCATCCAGCGGTCAAGCCTCGCGTCGCCGACCACGCGCTGGTCGACGTGATCGAAGCGCGCGCGGAGCATCGCCACGAGCGCGTCCGATTCCTCGGGAGGAAGGTGCGTGAGCAGCGACCAGACCGGCGCCCGCGCCGCCGCGAGCGCTTCGACCTCGGGTCGATGCCGCGCCGGGTCCTCGCGGAACCGGCCCGCGACGACCAGCCCCTCCGGGGGATACCGCTTCCCCGCGCGGCACCAGTAGAACTGGAACGCGGTCGTCGCGTCCTCGTTGACCAGGATCGTCTCGCCGGGGCGGGTCTCGGCCGCGAGACGCGCCACCATGTCGCGGATGTCCTCGCGTCCGAACCCGGTCGCGAGCCGGCGCGCGGTGGACGCCGCTCCCGGTCCGAACAGCGCCAGCACGAGCGCCGCGGCCGCCGCGAGACGGGGGACTCGCGACGTACCCGGAGCGGCCGCCGCCGCGATCGCGCGCGCGGCGAGGATCGCGATCGCCGGGGCCGCGTAGATCGACAGGCGCGGGACCCCGTAGGGGTACATGGAGAGCGCGCTCGCCGCGAGGTTGAGGATCAAGGCCCCGGCGGTCGCGGCGACGACCTGCCGCAGCTCCGAGCGCCACAGGAGCCAGCCGCCGGCGGCGACGAGGAGGACCGCGGCGGGACCCGACGAAGCTCCCGCCTGGAACGCCACCAGATGGTCGGACGCCTGCGCGAGCCAGAGCGGAAGGCGCCAGGGAGCCCGCCAGGGGGCGTAGGCGTCCACGAAGTAGCCCACGAGCATCGGGTCGCTCGCCCCGCCCCTGTGGAACGAGAGGAACACCCCGGCGAAGACCGCGGCCAGCGCCGCGTGCGTCGCGAGGTGCGCGCGGCGCCAGCCTGCGGGAAGGCTCCGCAGGACGAGCGGCACGGCCGCAAGCGCGGCGACGACGAAGATGCTCGCGAAGGAGAACCCGAAGGAGAGCGCGGCGGCGAGAGCGTAGGCGGCGAGGCGCGCGGCCCCCGGGCGCGTGCGCCATCGCTCGAAGAGCAGGATCAGCGCGGCCGCGAACAGCGCGTCGAAGGGGTAGTACTTGAGCTGGTGGGCCTCGGAGGCGAACGGCTCCGCGAGCGCGAGGATCCCGCAGGCGAGGACCGACTCCCCCCGCGAGCCGGCGCGCCTCGCGAGGCGATAGGTCACGGCGATCGCGGCGAGGGCGGCGGCGCAGGGGAGCAGGCGGAGGACCAGCTCCGAAGGCCCGAACAGGCGCACGAGGGCGCGGATCAGCGCCATGTAGAGCATCGGGCGGTTGTACCAGGGGGCCGCCTCGTAGCCGGCGTAGTAGTTCGCCTCCCACGCCTCGTCCAGCCAGAGCGACGGCCGCCCCAGCGTCCAGAGATAGGCGACCGCGATCGCCGCGAAGAGGATCGGAGGAACCCGGCGCGGGATCGCCGCGGGGATCCGCGTCACCCGCGCGGCTCCCGCCGCGGCCGCGGGAACCTCGGGTCGGAGCCGAGGGAGAGCGCGGAGAGCCGGAACGCCGCCGCCGTGGCCAGGCAGCCGAATCCGTAGCGAAGGCTTCGGCCGAAGTTGATCGACGACGCCTCCGCGAAGTACTTGGTGGGGCAGCTGACCTCGCCGATCCGGAACCCCCGCCACAGGATCTCGGCCAGGACCTCGTTGTCGAAGACGAAGTCGTCGGAGTTGGCCGCGAGAGGGAGCGACTCGAGCACGGCGCGCGAGTACGCGCGATAGCCGGTGTGGTACTCGGAGAGCTTCGCCGAGAGGAGCAGGTTCTCCATCAGCGTGAGCACGCGGTTCGAGACGTACTTGTAGAGCGGCATCCCCCCCGCGAGCGCGCGGCCGCCGAGGATGCGCGACCCCAGCATGCAGTCGTGCACGTCCCAGACGATCGGTCCCACGAGCGCCGGGAGGAGCTTCGGCGTGTACTGGTAGTCCGGATGGACCATCACCACGACGTCGGCGCCGTCCTCCAGCGCGAGCCCGTAGCAGGTCTTCTGGTTGGCGCCGTAGCCGCGGTTCTCGGGATGGACGTGCACGCTCGTCCGCGGGAGCGCCCGGGCGAGGACGGCGGTCTCGTCCCCGCTCGCGTCGTCCACGACGATGACGTGGTCCACGAACCCGTGCGCCAGGACCTCCTCGTGCGTGCGCGCGAGCGTCCGCGCGGCGTTGAACGCCGGCATGACGACCACCACGCGCTTCCCGTCCATCACGAGCGGATCATCCCCATCACGCCGTAGCCGGTCGCGATCTTGAAGAGGAAGGTCGGCGCGATGTCGCGCGACGTCACCCCCGTGCGCCGCACCCGGAGCGGATCGTCCCCGGGACGGTTGAGCCCCTGGCTGACCGTCAGCGCCATCGCGTATCCGGCCTCGCGGACGAGCGCCTCGACGCGGTCGTCGTACGCGCCGTGCGGATAGGCGAAGGCGAGCGAGGCCCGGCCGAGCTCGTCCTCGAGCCGTTTCTTCGCGCCTTCGATCTCCTCGCGCGCCCGCTCGGGCGGGAGGGTGGGGAGCTGCGGGTGGGTGCGGCTGTGCGGCTCGAACCGGAGCGTCTTCCCGTCGAGGGCGCGCATGCGGTCCCACGACAGGAGCGGCCGCGGCGGATCGCCGTGCGCCGCATCCCAGACGTTCGTCTGGCCCGCGCGATCCGTGACGACGAAGACGGTCGCCGTCATCCGGGCCTCCTCGAGGACGGGGAGCGCGTTCTCCGCGTTGTCCACGTACCCGTCGTCGAACGTGAGCACGACCCCCCCGCGCGGCGCGCGCGCCTTTCCGGTCATGTGGTCGTGGAGCGCAGCCAAGGTCAGGCTCCTCCGCCGGAGGCGGCGCAGCCAGCGGACCTGCGCGCGGAAGGCGGACGGCGTGACGCCGTAGAGGCTAAGCGCGGTCCCCGGGTCCTCGTGGACCCAGTGATACATGAGGACCGGAACGCCGGGGCCGCCGCTCATCGGGCCTCGCGCCGGGCGCGGCGGGCGCGCCGGCTCCCCGCGAGCATCCCCGACATCTCCCGCAGGACCAGGCCGGCTCGGGCCGGCTCGAGCCGGACGAGGGCCCCCGCCAGCCGGCGCAGCCGGTCGTACCAGAACGACGCCGCGTACAGGGAGGCGCGCCCTTGCGGCGCCCCGGCGCGGACCGCGGCGTCGAGGAAGGCGCGGTGCCCGACGCCGTAGCCGAACATCACACGGCGGAGGGCCGGGAGCTCGCGATGGTGTCCGTGCCACGCCATGGCGTCGGGACGGTACACCACGTCCCCGCCCTCGAGGACGGTCGCCCAGAGGAAGTAGAGGTCCTCGCCGCCGAGCGCCGGCGTTCCCAGGCCGAGATCGGTGCGGAACCCGCCGCGCGTGCGGAACGACTCGGCGCGGACCGCGAGGTTCCCCCCGCTTCCCATCCGCCACGCGTCGAGCGGCCAGTGCGGGGACTCCGCGCGGTCGCGCGTGAACCGGCGCGGGACGAACCCGCGGCGGTCCATGTGGGAGTAGGAGAGGAACAGGCGCTGGGCCGTGGTCGAAAGCTCCGCAGGGAGGAACGCCCCGGTCACGATCGACACGCGCGGATCGGTGAAGCCGCGCAGGATACCTTCGAGCCAGCCCGTATCCACGCGGCAATCGTCGTCGAGGAACGCGAGGATCTCACCGCGCGCGGCGGCCGCCCCTTCGTTCCGCGCGTGCGAGAGGCCGGGGCGCTCGCACCGGACGAGATCGGCCCCCGCCTCGCGCGCCGCCCGGGCCACCGCGCCGGCGTCGTCCGAGGCCGAATCGGAGACCACGATCTGACCCGGAGGGGGGTGCAGGGCGCGCAGCGAGGCGAGCGCGGCGCGCAGCCCCTCGACCCGGTTGCGCGTCGCGATCACCACGGTGACGTCGGCGGCGGCGGGGATCGCGGCGGACGTCCCGGAGTCGGCCTCCGCGCGGAGCGCGGCGAGCCCCTCCTCCGCCGCGGCGCGCGCGGCGGAGACGAACCCCCCGGCGGGGACGCTCCGCGCGCCGTCGAGCACCATCCGTCCGACGACCCGTCCCCCGGCACGCAGCACCACGTAGGCGAGCTCGTTCGCCGCGATCTCCGGGGCGCGGACGGGGCGCAGGTCCAGCGCGAACTCGTGGACGCGCCCGGTGCGCGGTGCGCTCATCGCCGTCCCCGGGATCCGCGCGCGGCCATGCGCCCCGCCCCTTCGAGCAGCCCGCGCAGGTAGGCGAGATGCCCGCGCGCCTCGGCCCCCCTCCCGCGGACCGCGGCGCCCCCCGCCGCGCGCGCCGTCCGGGCGACGTCGCGGAGGAGCCTCCAGGCGATGAAGGCGTCGCCGCGCTTCAGGTGCTTCGCGTAGAACCCCCCCTGGCCGAGACCGTAGGCCCGCTTGAGCGCCGCGCGCTCGGCCACGCTGCGCCAGGCGGCGTGCTCGACCGTGGGCTCGGGGCGGTAGGCGATCCGCCAGCCGGCGCGCATCAGCCGGTAGCCGAAATCGTTGTCCTCGCCCCCCGGCAGGTCGGTCCCGACGCCGAGGCGCTCGTCGAACGCGCCGATCTCGTCGAACAGCTCGCGGGGGATCGCGACGTTCGGGTGGATCAGGTCGCGATCGACCCGTCCGGCGAACGTGCGCGGGACCGGCTCGTCGAAGATCGCCGGCGGGTCTCCCTTCCCCGGAGCCACCGGGCCCGCGACGACGCGCCCGAGGAGGATCGTCCGCGCGTCGAGGCTCTCGATCGCCCGCTCGAGCTCGGTGAGCCAGCCGGCGGTGGGGAGGCAATCGTCGTCGGTGATCACCACGAACCGGCCGCGGGCGCGGAGGAGCCCGGCGTTGAGGGCGCGGCTCCTCCCGCGTCCCTCGACGGGGAGGTGGAGGAACCGCGCGTCCGACCCCGCGGCCGACGACGCGGCGGCGCGTGCGGCACCCCCTTCGCTCTGGTCGGCGACGATCAGCTCGAAGGTCGGCGGGCCTTCGTGCGCCAGCACCGCGCGCACGACGGCCGCGGCGAGCTGCGGGCGGTCGCGGGTCGGGACGATCACCGAGATCAGCGGCGGCTCGCTCACCAGCCGTCCACGTCGCTCGCCCCGGACACGCGCAGGGACGAGAAGTCCCGGACCAGGTGGACGTCGGTGCGCAGGCAGAGGACGAGCGCGGCCCCCGCGAGCGCGATCCCCGCCGCCCGCAGCCGCTCGCGGGACACGAGCCACGCCGCGACGAGCACGACCATCGGGGCGAGCCCGTTCATGAGGTGCTTGGTCTGGCGCCAGTCGGTGAGGGAGTAGGCGACGGCGCCGGAGAGGAACCAGACCGCCAGGATCGCGCGCGCGTCGTCGGCGGGGCGGAGCAGCGCGAGCACGGCCGCGGCGGCGGCCAGCGGCACGAGCACCCACCCCGTGTGGCGCGCGAACTCGATCCACAGCTCGGGGATCGACGGGGCGTAATGGTGCGCCGGGTCCGAGAGGAGCCGCACGTCGTTGAGCAGCAAGCGATGCGCGATGTGCCGGCGGAGGTGATCCTCGACGAAGACGTGGGCGTCCACCCAGAAGCCGTACGCCCACCAGGCCGCGGTCCCGGCGGCGAAGCCGGCCGCGAGCGCGACGCCGCGGGGGTCCAGCCGGCGGTGCAGGACGATCGAGCGCCCGAGGAGCCACGTCGCGACCGCCGCCGCGAAGATCACCGTCTTGTGGTCCATCACGGCCATCATCCCTCCGGCCGCGACGATCCATCCGGTCCCGGCCGGTTCCGCGAGCAGCGCGGCTGCGACGAGCATGGCGAAGACCGTCTCGCCGAAGTAGCCCGCGTACGCGCTCCGCACGATCGTCTCCGGCACGAAGGCGTACAGCGCGCAGGCCGCCAGGGCCGCCTCGACACGCCCGGTCATGCGGATCACGAGGTCCGCGAGGAGCGCGAGGATCAGCGCGGCGAAGAAGGCGGACGGCGCGCGCGTGCCGACCAGCGCGGGACGCGCGAGGAACGCCTCGTAGTCGCTCCGCCAGGCGGAGGTCCAGTCGAACGGAACTCCCGAGCGGGCCGCCGCCTCGGCGCGCTTGGCCGAGTCGTACGACGGGCGCGCGGCGTCGATCTCGCCGGTCACGACCAGGCTCTGCGCGACGAGCGCGTTGAACAGCACCGGGTGCGACATCGGAAGGTACAGCTCGCGGTTCGACGTGAAGTAGGGCTTCAGCTCCGAGACGAGACCGTAGGCCGTGCCCCGCACCTCCATGTCGTGATCCTCGAGGGGCGGCACGAGGTAGAGCGCCGCGCAGGACGTCAGCGCGAACCCGGCGGCGCCTGTGCCTGCGAGCAGCCGCCACGGGGTGCCGGGGGCGAGGCGGGGCCAGGGCCCCGCGACCGCGAGGCCGGCATTCACCGCGAGGAACGTCCAGCCGAGGAGAAGCCACGGCCGCGGCGGCGGAGCGGCCAGCGAGCCGATTGCGAGCGCCGCCGTCGCGAGGATGCAGGAGACGCCGACGACCGCGAGCGCGAGCCGCGCGGGGGTGAGCGTCGCCCGGCGGAACAAGCCGAGCCACGCGACGCCGGGGAGCGCGAGCACCACGGCCGCGGCGCCGGCCATCCGCAGCGGGCCCGGAGCCTGCGGGAGCATCGCGAGGGCCGCCGAGGCGGCGAGCGCGAGGTTGAGCGCGAGCGTCCGCCTCACGCGTCCGCCGTGCGGAGCGACGCGACCGCGAGGCCGAGCAGGACGAGCGCGCCGGCGAAGTAGTGCGAGAGCACGATCGCCACGGGGAGCGGCGACGGCCCGCCCTCGAGGAGGCGCGCGGGAGTGGGGAGTCCGAGGAGCGCGGCCCCGGCCGCCGCCGCCGCGAGGATCCCCGGACGGGCGAGCGCGCCGCGCGCCCAGAGGACGCCTGCGAGCGCGATCGCGGCCGGCGCCAGCATCAGGAAGTAGTGGTCCCACGCGACCGGGAGGAGCAGGATCCCCGCGGCGAGCACCGCGGCGTGCTCCGCCTCGACGCGACGCCCCTTGCCTGCGACCCCCGCGGCGACGGCGGCCAGCAGGGCCGCGGCGCCGATCGCGGTCGCGATCGCGGCGTCGCGCGGGAGGGGACGAGGGGTCCAGGCGCTGGGCTCCACCCGATGCGAAAGGCGGGTCGCCGTCGCGGCGAGCGACTGGTTGTTGTGCGCCGGCATCACGCGTCCGGCCTGCTCGGCGATCCCGGCGAGATAGGCGTGGTGGAGCGGCGGACCGAAGGCGGCGATCGAGGCGACGACCACCGCGGCGATCGCCGCGGCGCACGCGGCCGCGGCGCGGAGGCGGCGGCGCGCGAGGTCGAGCGGAACGATGGCGAGCGGCGGGAACTTCACCAGGCAGGCGACCGCCAGCGCGACGCCGGCGGGCGCCGGACGCCGCCGGACCGTCGCCGCGAGGGATCCGGCGAGCGCGAGCGCGACGAGCGGCGTGGTCTGGCCATGGCGGAGCGCGATGTGCGCGGGGGCCATCGCGGCGAGCGGCGCGAAGGCGAGGGCGCACCGGGACGCGGTCGACCCGATCTCCACCGGGAGGACGAAGCGCCCGAGCAGCCACGCGGTCCCCGCGAGCGAGAGGAGCGAGAGCCACCAGAAGGTCCGCTTGGCGGTCGCGTAGTCGAGGAGCCCGAACGGGGCGAACGCCGCGGCGACGATCGGGAGGTTCTTGAACTCCCCCGCGCCCATCGCCGCCGGCGTGCCGTCGGCCGGCCCGCCCCCCGCGGCGTACAGATCGGCCGCGCGTCCGTCGATGACGCGGGCGCCCGCGAGCCAGTACGTTTGGAAGTCGATCGAGTACGGGTAGTCGATCCGCCACGCCCGCGCGAACAGCAGCGCGAGCGCTCCGGCGGCGAGGGCCCACGCCGCGATCGCGCTGCGGCGGAATCGGGGCATCGAGCTCAGGAGCGAGGGGCTCGGGCCGAGCGCAGCGATTGCCACGCGAGCGACAGGCCGTTCCCCAGGTGGTTCTGAAGCTCCACGAGCGAGGCGACGCGGCGCAGGCGCCGCGCGAGGTAGGACGGACGGAGGTAGAAGGACCGGATCGCGCGCCGGCGGAATCGCTCCACGTCGGCCGCGGCGAGCTGGTCCGTCGAGAACACCGGCAGGGAGCGCGAGGAATCGAGGATCGCCTCGTCGCGGTCCTCGATGATCCCGGCCTCGATCATCTCGTGGCGCAGCCCGGTCCCCATGCGCGGGCTCGCCGCGTTGAACGAGCAGAACGTCGGCTCGATCTCGAGCGCGAGGTCGAGGGTCTGCTGCATCGTCTCCGGCGTGTCGCCGGGGAGGCCGAGCACGAACGTCGCCAGCGTGTCCAGCTCCAGCTCGCGAGCCCAGCCGAAGGCGCGGCGGATCTCTTCGAGCGTCGTCCCCTTGTCGTACCGGTCGAGGATCCCCTGGTTCCCCGACTCGACGCCGAACTCGATGAGGTCGCACCCGGCGCGCTTCATCAGCTCCATCAGCTCGCGCGACATCAGGTCCACGCGGGAGAGGCAGGACCAGGTGAACCCGAAATCCGCGGCGAGGATCCCCTGGACGATCGCGGTCGCCTGGCGGCGATCGACGGCGAAGGTCCAGTCGGCGATGTGGACCTGGCGGATCCCCATCGCGTGGATCTCCGCGAGGTTCCGGAGGACGTCGTCGGGCTCGCGGAGCCGGTACGGGGTGCGGGCGAAGGGGCAGTAGCTGCAGCCGAAGGGGCACCAGGTGGACGTGATGATCGTCGCGTAGGGGTGGTACCGGTTGTAGGGCATCCGGTACCGGTCGAGCGGGAACAGCCGATAGGGCGGGGACGGGATCGTGAAGAAGCGCGGCTTCGGGCCGGCGGCGATCTTCTTGATCGCGCTCCCGTCCCGGACGGTCATGTTCTCGGCCTGCTCGCGGCGACCCTCGAGGAACGCGGTCAGGCCGTGCGTCACGAAATCGGTCAGGCACGCGTCGAGCGCGGGGTGGCGCACCATGAGCGCTTCCCCTTTCTCGCGCAGGATGTCCCCGATCCCCACCGCGCACGCGACGCCGCGCCGCTTGGCCTCCTCGACGAAGGCGATGTCCTCCGCGAACGAGTCGCTCCCGGTGAGGAAGACGATCGCCTCCGGGCCGAAACGCTCGACGCGGCTCTGCGTCTCTTCCGGGGCCAGCCGTTCCGCGATCGCGTCCACCACCGCGAGCTCGTAGCCGTCGGCGTGGAGCCGCGCGGCGATCATGAGCAGATCCAGCGGTTGCCAGTAGTACGTTCCCTTGGAGACGTGCGAGCAGAACTGGTCGCGGATGTAGAGCCGATCGCCGGGCGGATTGAGGAGGAGGACCTTGCGCGCCACGCGAGCTCCGGCCGGGACTATCCCGTCAGCAATCGAGCCTGTCAAGATGGTACAGCCCTTCGTGTAAGTTAGCCGCGATGTCTCGCGTGGTCTATCTGCTTCGTGCGTTTCCCGAGCCGTCCGAGACGTTCGTGCGTAACGAAATTCGCGCGCTGAGACGGATCGGCGTCCCGGTGTCGGTCCTTTCCGCATGGTCGTCGCACCCCCCCGCCGCGGACTGGACGGTCGGCGACGAGGGGGGCGATCCGGTCACGATCCTCTCCGACATGGCGATCCGGCCCGTGCCGTCGGCGCCGCTCGCCCGGATCCTCGCGCGGGACCTCTTGGGGCTCGGGCCGCGCCGCGCGCTCCGCGCCGCGCGTCTCGCCTCGCTCGCGGAAGCAGCGGCGCGCGCGCTCCCGCGCGACGCCGTGCTGCTGCACGCGCACTTCGCCAACGACGCCGCCGTGCTCGCGCGGTACGTGGGGGCGATCACGGGCCGTCCGTACCGCGTCACCGCTCACGCCTACGATCTCTACGGCGACCCGTTCCTCCTCGATCGCAACCTGCGCTTCGCCGCGCGGATCCTCACGGTGTCGGAGGCGAACCGGAGCGTCCTCGAGAGCCGCCTCATGGCGGCGGGGATCGCGGGGAAGCGGGTCGAGGTCGTGCGGTGCGGGGTGGAGCTGCCGGTGTTCGACTACCGCGACCCCGAGCCTCCGCGTGCGCCGGCGCGGATCCTGTGCGTCGCGCGGCTCGTCCCCAAGAAGGGGCACGCGGTGCTGCTCGACGCACTCGCGGCCTTGCAGCGCGCGGGGGTCGCGGCGGTCCTCGACGTCGCGGGGTCCGGTCCGCTCGAGTCGGAGATCCGCGCGCGGGCCGAGGCGCCGGGTCTCGCGGGATCGGTGCGCTTCCTGGGCACCCTCTCGCATGCCGCGGTGCGCGACGCGATGCGCCGGAGCGACGTCGTCGCGCTGGCCTCGCGCGTCGCGGAGGACGGGGACCGCGACGGCCTCCCGGTCGCCCTCGTCGAGGCGATGGCCCTCGGCGTGCCGGTGGTCGCCACCGCGGTCTCCGGGATCCCGGAGCTGATCGCTCCGGGGACGGGAGCGTGCGTGCCGCCCGACGACCCGGCGGCGCTCGCCGCCGCGATCCGCGACACCCTCGGCGCGCCCGACGACGTCCGCATCGCGCGGACCCGGGCCGCGCGGTCGAGGGTCGAGGCCGACTTCGACATGAGGCGGATCGCGGAGCGGCTCAGGCCCTGATCGTCCACGCAGGGCCCTTCACGTAGCCCCACGCGAGCCCTCCGTACCAGAGCGCGAGGTAGCCCGGCGTCCGCCACGCGTCCGCGCCGGGGGAGAGCGCCGCCGCCGCCGCCGCGCCGAGGCCTCCGAGCCGTCGCAGCTGCTCGCGTCCGTCGATCCGGTAGACGTCCGGGTGGCTCCTGCGCATGAACGCGACTCCTTGGCCGTGCTGGACCGCCTGCTTCCAGAGCCCGGAGACCGACCTGCGGTGCCGGTGGAGGACGACCGCATCGGGACGGAACGAGAGCGTCGCCCCGCGCGTGAGCTGCATCCGCCACGAGAGGTCCATGTCGCCGAAGAAGCGGACGTCCTCGCGGAACCCGCCGAGGGACAGGAGCAGATCGCGCCGCACCGCGACGTTCGCGGTCGAGAAGCAGGGCAGCGCCTTGTGGGGAAGGGTCACGGCGTGGCGCATGAAGCCGCGGCTCTCGATGAACCTCTGCACCGGCGTCGCCGTCTCGAGGGCGAGCACCTCGCCGACGAGCGCGCCCACCCCGTCCTCGACCGGATCGGCGAAGAGCCGTCGCAGCCAGTCCGGCCGCGGCGCGCAATCGCCGTCGGTGAACGTGATCCACTCTCCCGTGGCGGCCCGCGCCCCGCGGTTCCGAGCGGCGTAGGGGCCCCGCGACTCCGGCTCGCGGATGAGGGTGAGGCGCTCGCCCGCGAGGATCGCCGACGTCCCGTCCGTCGAGCCGTCGTCCACCACGATCGTCTCCAGCGCGTGGCCGGGCCAATCGAGAGCGGCAAGCGCCGCGAGCAGGCGGGGCAGGTCCTCGCGCGCGTCGCGCACCGGGATGACGATCGAGACCTTCGGGGTCATCGCGCCAGGAAGCCCTGCGCGCGATACCAGCCGATCGTCGCCGGGAGACCCTCGTCGAGCCGCGTGAGGGGACGCCAGCCCAGGCGCTCCGCGGCCGCCGCGATCGAGTACACCCGGTCCTCGGTCAGCGTGCGCACACGGGCACGGCTGAGCGGGGGACTGGTCCGGAGCGGGGCCGCGAGCGCCTCGAGCATCGCTCCGGTCGCGAGCGCGATCGGTCGCGGAAGCGAGAGGACGTGGGCGCGACGGCCGAGCGCGCGGGCGATCTGGAAGGCGAGATCGGCGACGGTGACCCGCTCCGCGCCGGCGAGATGGAAGACGCCGCCGTCCACGCCGGGAGCCTTGAGCATCGTCTCGAGCCCCGAGATCACGTCGGAGTTGTGCACCGGCTGCCAGGTCGCGCCGCCGCCGCCGATCGGGCGGAAGAACCCGGAGTCGATCGCGCGGAAGAACTCCAGGAGGTGCATGTCGCGCGCGCCGTACACGAGGCCGGGGCGCGCGACCACCACCTCGAGCCCCGCGCCGCGCGCGGCGAGCGCGAGCTTCTCCCCCTCGAGCTTCGTCCGCTCGTACTCGTTCGACGGGGCGGGGAGCGCCCGCTCGTCGAGCGGCTCGGGGCCGGTCGGGCCGAGCACGCCGGTCGTGCTCACGTGGACGAGGCGCGTCGGCCCCTCGCTTCCCGCCGCCGCGTGGAGGGCGTCGAGCACGAGCCGCGCGCCGTCCACGTGGAGCCTCTTGTAGCCGGATCTGGGGAGGTTGCGCCGCCACAGCGCTCCGGCGAGGTTGACCACGAGCCGTGCGCCGCGGAACGCCTCGTAGAGGATCGGGCTCGAGCCGGCGTCGGAGATGTCGCAGGCGATCCCGACCACGCCGACCGGACGGGCCCCCCAACGCCACCGGCCGCTGCGCGAGATCAGGGCGACGCGATGGCCGGACTCCGCCAGGCGCTCGACCAGCGCGCTCCCGATGAACCCGGTTCCGCCGATGACGACGGTGGTCGCCTTCACGCCCGCCTCCGCTCGCCGCGCGGGGCGAGGAAGCGCAGGATCGGCGTCCGCCACATCGCCTCCCAGACGATCGCGAACGAGATCTTCGACGAGGTCAGATCGTGCTCCTCGAAGGTGATCGGCACCTCGTGGACGCGGAACCCGAGCCGCCAGGCGCGATACGCCATCTCGATCTGGAAGAAGTAGCCGTTTCCGCTGACCGACGACAGGTCGATCGCCTCCAGCACGCCCCGCCGGTAGCAGCGAAAACCGGAGGTCGCGTCGCTGACCACGCCGATCGGGAGGCCGGTGGACCAGTTCACGTAGAAGTTCGCCATGCGCGACAACAGGAGGCGGCGGAACGGCCAGTTCTCCACGCGCACGCCCGCGACGTAGCGGCTGCCGAGGACGAGGTCCGCGCCGTTGCTCACCGCCGCGAGCAGGGCCGGGAGGTGCCGCGGGTTGTGCGAGTGGTCGGCATCCATCTCGAACACCAGCTCCGCTCCCTCAGCCAGCGCGCGGCGGAACCCGTCGCGGTAGGCCGAGCCCAGCCCCTGCTTCCCCTGCCGGTGGATCACGCGGATCCGGGCGGGGTTGCGCCGCGCGTAGAGGTCGGCGATCTCACCCGTCCCGTCCGGGGAGCCGTCGTCGACGACGATGACGTCGAAGGCGGGGGTGACGGCGAGGATGCGATCCAGGAGGGAGGGGAGCGCCGCCGCCTCGTCGTAGGTCGGGATGACGATCACCGGGTTCACGGGCGGCCCCCCCGCGACGGCGCGAGCAGGTGCGCCCCGACGCGCGCGAGGGAGCCCGCATCCATGAGGATGCTCGTGTACGCGGCGTTGGCGAGCGGGCAGGCGCACTCCTTCGCCTTGATCGACCGGCGCTCCTCGCGCGCTTCCGGGGACCCCCAGATCGCGCGGAAGTCGAACCCGTTCCCCCGGAGGTTCCCCAGCGCTCGCGCGCGCGTGCAGCATCCCCAGACGTCGCCGTTCGCCGCGATGTGCACCGAGGCGATCGCGGCGTAGCAGGGGATCGTCTGCTCCTTCCGGCGGACGGTCTCGCGCGCGAGACGGTAGTAGACGAGCCGCAGGGCGCGCGTCAGCGCGGGAAGCCCGTCGTCGCGCCGGCCGGCCAGCCTTCGCTCGACGTGCCGGAGCGCCGCCGCGAGCGGCTCCGGCTTCGGCGTGATCCCGGTGCCGATCGTCTGCAGCTCGATCCGCTCCTCCGCGGGCTCGACGATGTACTGGTCCGAGCCCAGCGCCATCAAGCGGTCGGCGATCTCGGGGAACTCCGCGACGTTGTGCCGCGAGATCACCGAGTGCACGCCGACCGTCAGATTCGGCGCGCGGAGCGCGCGGAGGGCGGCGAGGGTCCCGGTGGCGGAGGCGTAGTCCCCTCGCAGCCCGCGGATCGTGTCGTTGCGCTCCCCCACGGCGTCGAGCGAGACGTTGATCACGAGCTGCGTCCCCCGGAGCGCTCCCGTCAGCCTCTTCACACCGGCGACGACCCGATCGGGGTAGGTCCCGTTCGTCGGGATGTTGATCACCCGCGGCCGGCAGCGGCGCCACGCCGACTCGATGATGTCCGGGAGGTCCTTCCGGAGGAAGGGCTCGCCCCCCGAGAAGGTGAACCACTGGGGGGCGCGGCCGAGCGAGACGAAGACCCGGTCCCACTCCTCCGCGGTGAGCTCGTCCACCGGCCGCTCGTAGACGTTGCAGGTCAGGCAGCGGGAGTTGCACCGGAACGTCGTGGAGATCGTCACGTTGATCGGGTCGAGGAGCGGGCGCCCCCACGCGTGCATCAACCGGTAGCCCGGGATCCGCGCGAGCGCCCCGATCACGGCGTGAGGTCCTTCGTCGAGGCGACGCGGCTCCAGGCGCGGAGGTCGCGTCGCGCGATCCGCGCGTCCCAGAAGCCGAGCGCGCGCCCGAAGCTCTCGAGCGCCGCGCTCGCGAGAACGGTCGTCCAGGTCGTCCGGCCCTCGCGCGCGAGGGCGGCCGCCGCGCGGAGGGCGGCCCAGGGCGACATCGTGCTGACCGCGTGCCCCGTCGCGCGGCGCAGCGCCAGATGCCCCGCGTGGATGCGGCGGCGCTGCGCCAGGAAGTCGCTGAGCGTGGACGGGCCCTTCATCGCGACGCGCGCCTCCGGCACGTAGACGCGCCTGAGCCCGGCCTCCGCGACGGCCGCCTCGATCGACGCCTCGTCCACCGCGGTCGCCTCATCGAGCCGCCGGACCGCCGCTCGCCGGAACGCGACCAGCTCCCCGAGCTTCGGCGAGCGGCGCGCGATCGCATCGTGCAGGCACCACTGGAGCTGGACGACCCGGCCCAGCAGGCTCCCCGTCGAGTTGACCGGAACCGGGCGGCCGCCTGTCATCCCCACGCCCGGGTCGTCGAACGGGGCGAGGAGCGCCTCGAGCGCCCCCTCGGCCAGCCGCGTATCTCCGCCCGCCAGGACGAGCACCGGCGCGTCTGCGGCTCGATCCAGGAACAGATTGATCGCCGACGCCTTCCCCTCGCGACGAGGCTGCTCGATCAGCGCGATCCGCGGCTCGGTCGCCGCGACCTCCCGCACGCGCGGAACGGTGTCGTCGGTGCAGCCGCTCGCCACCACGACGACCTCGGGCGCGCCCACGTGGGGTCCCCTTTGCGCGAGGATCGACCGGAGCGCCGTCGCGATGTTGGCGCCCTCGTCGTGAGCCATCACCCCCACCGCGTGCGCCATGCCGGGCGAATATCCCCGTCGGTTCCCACGGTGTCAAGAATAGCCGCGGCTCTCTGATAGCCTCACCCGGTGGCCCGGCTCCACGGCGAGATCGAGGGGCGGAAAGAGCGCGTCTTCCGCGCGGTCTTCGCGCTCGTCCGGCGCATCCCGAAGGGGCGCGTGATGACCTACGGACAGATCTCGACGCTGATCGAGAGCCGCCTCTCTCCCCGCGCGGTCGGCTGGGCGATGCACGGTTGCCCGCGCGGCGTGCCCTGGCAGAGGGTCGTGAACGCGTCGGGCGGGATCTCGACCGATCGCCTGCCGGGGATGCCCACCGGTCTGCAGCGCGCGATGCTCGAGGGCGAGGGGGTCGTCTTCCGCCAGAACGGGACCGTCGACCTGACCCGGTATCGCTGGACCCCGCGCCCCGGGGCGCGATCCCGAGAGAGCAAAAAAACGAAAGCTCGGGGCCGAGCCCGCAGGAGCTCCTGACCGCAGGGCGGCCGCCGTGCTTGACGGGCCGGGGTTCGGGCACAACTTTGTGGTCGATGATCGAACCGCGAGCAGCCCTGCGCATCGCCGCCTTCGTCACCCTCGGCCTCGCCCCGTCGATCGCCGCGCTCGTCGTGGCCCCCGGACGGGGCGCGGCGCTCGCGGCATCGGGCTCCGTCGTCATGGCGGCCACGTTCTCCGCCTGGGCGTGGCGCCTGGCGAGCGAGGGATCCCGCCTCACCGGGCTCGCGGTGTCGCTCCGGAACGACGTGACCGCGCTGGAGGAGAAAGTGGCCTCCCAGAACCGCGAGCTGCGCGACGTGCGAACCTCCGACGAGGTCACCGGACTGCTCAACCGGTCGGCGTTCCTGCGGCGGCTGGACGAGGCGATCGCACGGGACGCGCGGCTGGGGAAGCCGCTCGCATTCCTCTTGATCGACATCGAGGACTTCCGGGCGCTGAACGCGGAGCAGGGGCGGATCGGCGGGGACAAGGTGCTCAAGCAGGTCGCCGCGGCGATCCAGGGGGCGACGCGCGGCACCGATTGCGTGGGGCGGCTCGGCGGCGACGAGTTCGGCGTGGCGCTGAGCGAGTGCGAGGACCCTCGTCCGGCCGTGAACCGCCTCTTCGTCGCGCTGGGCGCCGGGGACGGCGCGACGGTGCGGGTGTCGGTCGGCGCGGTGACCATCGAGAACCCCGCCGGCGGCGTCGACATGTCCGAGCTGTTCCGTCTGGCCGAGGGCGCGCTCGCCTCGGTGCGGGGGACGGGCGGAAGCCTTTGCGCCCGCCGCACGCTCCGCGGCGAGACCGACTCCGCCGCCGCAACCGCCTGAGACTCGTCCCATCTATCCTGGGCGGGTGATCCCCGTCTTCGAAGCCGTCCGCAATGCGTGCTCGCCGCAGCTCTGGTCGCGGGGGATCGAGCTGGTGCGCTCGGACGCGGTGATCGGCGAGCGCTCCGACGACGACGCGGTCGCGGTGCGGGTCGCGACCAAGGGGGGGATGATCGCGAGGAACGTCACGCTGTTCCTCGACGACGCGCAGTGGGAGTGCACCTGCGGCGCGGCGGCGTGCGAGCACGCCGCGGCGGCGGTGATCGCGCTCAAGCGCGCGCGCGAGGCCGGGCGGGAGCTCCCCGCGCCGGCGGTTCCGACCGGGACGATCGCCTACCGGTTCGAGCGCGGTCCG
>DASRJG010000173.1:0-35057 GCA_035649595.1 Candidatus Polarisedimenticolaceae bacterium | reverse complement strand
GGGCCAGGGACAGAACGGAGCCATGAAGCGCGAAGGACGCACGTGGGAGATGGGATGCTTCGGCCAGCGCATGGCCCGAGGGAGAGCAAGCCGAAGGCCGCACCGGACACCGCGACAACTCGACGTTTTGTTGTCCGGGCGAACGTCCGGGGTGTTCGGTCCGGACGGTCAACTCATCAACAAGCTTGCGGCCACCGTGGTTAGAGCTCCGAGAGGAGGGGGGTGGGCGAACAGCACACCAACGTCTTCCGAAGCTTCGTCTTCGCGATCCTCTCCAGCTGCCTGACCCTCTCCCGGCTCAGATTCAACCCCGCGGCGATCTCCTCCAGCGTCCGCTCGTTCCCCCCAAGGAGGCCGAACCGGTTCCGGATGATGTGCCGCTCCCGGTCATCGAGGTGGACGAGGGCTTCGCGGACGAGGTGCGTCAGCTCCTTGCGGTAGATCTTTTGCTCCTGACTCTCCGCCTCGGGATCGACGAGGAACGACTCCAGCGAGCGCGTTGCTTCCGGACCGGTGTAGTCGTCGATCGAAACCTCTCGCTGGAACCAGGGGATCAACATCGTCGCCTCCTTCGCCTCGTCTTTTGTAACTCCTGCAATTCCCTTTGAATCTTTCTCTGTTCCCGCCGCATTTCGGAGCCCGTTTGCCGCTCGAGGCCGGATAGCTGCAAAGGGTGTGCCCGGTAGCCTGCTTTGGCTCCCCGCTTGCAAATGGGGCCGGCAAAGGAGACGGCCATGTCGAGATGCGAGGTCTGCGGGAACGCCCACCGTCGCCCCTTCGACTACTTCCGGAGCCGGCGGCATGTCTTCGACAGCTTCGAATGCGCGGTCCGCGGACTGACCTCGAGGTGCGCACACTGCGGCTCCCCGCACATCCAGGGCACCCCCCGAGGGGCCGCGGGATGCGAGCACTGCGCCGGCTCGTAGGTGGCTCCTAACGCGGGGGCGTGGCTCGCAGGGGTCGTGTCTGGGGAGGGTCGGCTCTAGTCGTGGTGGGGGAAAGGCACCGAACAAAGTGAAGGGCCGAGGGGCGGCCCGATATCGCCGCCTCGGCCCCGTCGGTCGTTCCGATCCGAGTCCTGCCGGGCTGGTCCGCGCCGAAGCGCGAGGTCGTCAGACAGTGGTGGAGTGCCGCTGGCGCTGATCGCGAAGCGCGTCGCGCGTGGCCTCCACGGCGCCGGAGACGCGGTCCTTCATCTGGCGGGACCGGCGCGCGATGATCTGACGGGTCTCTTCACCGGAGTACGGCGCATAGAGCAGGGCGACCCCCGCTCCGACGGCCGCACCGATCGCAAACGCGGCCAGCTGGCCGCCCATACGCGACGAGGTGCTGTATTCAGACATAGCGAGTCTCCTTGCGAGAGTGATCTCGTGATGGTCGGGTCAATAGGGACTTAAGGAAAGTAAACACTCCGGCGCGATAGGGCTTCCAGGCTCCCGCACGGTCCGCAAAGTCTCCGACCCTGCGGGCCGAGCGTCGGCATTCGTCCAGCAGAAGATCCACACGCCCCTTGGTGTGCTCCGCGAGGAGCAACGACCGCAGCATCCGCCGGCGAAGCTGGAACATCACCGGCAGCGCGCACGCGACGAAGACGACGATCGCGAGCGCCGCGAGAATGAGCGCGAACTCAAGACCGAACGGCATACGAGCTCCGAACGCCTATCTGCGCCGGACCAGCAGGCTTCCCAGCAGGACGCCCACGGCCGCGGAGATGAGAATCGCCTTACCGGGGTTCGTTACGACGAAGTCGCGGGTCTTGTTCCATCCCTCGTCGAGATACTCTTCCTTCATCTCGAGAGCCTGGTCCTTGACGCCGACGATGAACTCGTCCACGGCGCCACCGGCGCGGCTCAGCTTGCCTTGCCTTGTGGTTCCATCCGTGATGGGTTCCATGAGTGCGAACTCCTTTCGGGCTCCGGCGCGCGTCGGCATGACGCCACCGGCCCATCCGCATACGTAGCCAGTAGCGTGCCAGGAAGGCGCGACGCCATCGCTCGACGATTTGCGATTCGCGCGTGCGCGGATGTAAATCTGCCGATCGAGTCTGCAAATCTGACGAACGGCGACGGAATCCGGCGTGGTGCCGTGGAACGCGCATTGCAGCCTCCTTCGCGGGCGCGGGGGGGGAGACGCGCGATGCCGGAACGGACGAAGACGGGCGGGGGTCACGGATCGCAAGCGAGCAAGTCCCGAGCGAGCAAGTCCCAAGCGAGCAAGTCCCGAGCGAGGAAGGCTCGCGGTCGCGGAACGAGCGCAGCACGCAACCGCCGAGCAGCGGCTCACGGCTCGACGCGCCAAGACGGCGCTCGAGCGAGGCAGACGAACGGCACGGAGGCGGGCGGCGGCCACGGCCACAAGGGCGGCAAGGGCCGCAAGGTTCGATACGCGGTCGTTGGGCTCGGCTACATCGCCCAGGTCGCGGTCCTTCCGGCCTTCGCGAATGCCGGCCGGAACTCCGTGCTGACGGCTCTCGTCTCGGACGATCCGGTGAAGCTGAGGAAGCTGTCGAAGCGGCACGGTGTGCGCCGAACCTACTCGTACGAGCAATTCGGCGAATGCCTCTCGAGCGGGGAGGTCGATGCGGTCTACATCGCCCTTCCCAACCACATGCATCGCGATTACGCGGTCGCGGCCGCGGCGGCCGGCGTCCACGTCCTGTGCGAGAAGCCGTTGGCGGTCACCGGGCGGGACTGCGAGGAGATGATCGACGCCGCGGATCGCGGCGGCGTCCGTTTGATGACGGCCTACCGCCTCCACTTCGAGAGGGCGAATCTCAAGGCGGTCGAGATCGCCCGGTCGGGGAAGCTCGGCGACATCCGGATCTTCCACTCGGGCTTCACGATGCAGGTCAAGGACGAGGACAACATCCGCCTCGGCTCGATCGAGCTCGGCGGAGGCCCCCTCTACGACATCGCGATCTATTGCATCAACGCGGCCCGCTACCTGTTCCGCGCCGAGCCGACGGAGGTCTTCGCCTTCACCGCGAGCGTCGATGACGCGCGCTTCCGGGAGGTCGACGCGACGGCGGCGGCGATCGTGCGCTTCCCCGAGGACTGCCTGGCCTCCTTCGTTTGCAGCTTCGGCGCCGCCGACACCGGCTGGTACCAGATCGTCGGCACGAAGGGGGACCTCTGCGTCGATCCGGCCTACGAGTTCGCCGAGGGACTCGGTCACACGGTGACCGTCGGGGGCCGGAGCCGGCAGGCGAGCTTCCCGAAGCGGGACCAGTTCGCTCCCGAGATCCTCTACTTCTCGGATTGCATCCTGAACGGAACGACCCCCGAGCCTTCGGGGAAAGAGGGGCTGGCCGACGTCCGCATCATCCAGGCGCTGCTACGGTCGGCAAAGAGCGGCTCGGCGGTGAAGCTGGAGGCGTTCGACCGGTCGAGCCGTCCGACGATGGCGCAGGAGATCCAGAGGCCGCCGATCGCGAAGCCTAGGCTCGTGCACGCGACGACGCCCTCCGGGGAGTAGCTTCCCGCGACAGGCTGCGCTTGAGGACCTCGACGAGATCGATCGGCTCGTCCCCCTCGGCGGCGCGCGCGACGACCCGCTTGCCGCTCCGCCGCTTCTTCTCGACGAGCCTGCGCATGGCGTCCACGTGGGGGTCCGCCAGCTCTTCCGCCGAGAGCCCCGGCTTGGCCTTCGCCGCGATCGCCTTGGCGAACGCTCCGACCTTCCCCCGATCGACCTCGCTCCGCTCCGGCAGACCGATCTCCTTGGGCGTGCGGATCTCGTCGGAGAAGCGGAGGGTCTCGGCCCGGAGGATCCCGCCTTCGGCGAGGATGGCGACGATCCTCTCCTTGCCGTGCATGACGAAGGTCGCGATCCCCGCCCGATTCGTCCGCTCCATCACGCCGGCGAGGAGGCGGTAGGCTTTCGTGCTCTCGGTCCCCGGCGTGAGGAAGTACGGGCGATCGAACCGGACCGGATCCAGCTTCGACGCATCGACGAAGCGCTTCAGCTCGATGTCGCGAGTCTTGCGCGGCGCGAGGCGCTCCAGCTCCTCCTCGGTGACGACCACGTGCTTGCCGGGCTCGATCTCGAACCCCCGCACGAGGTGGTCGCCCCCCACCTCGCGTCCATCCTGCTCGCAGTAGTACCGGCGCGCGACGGGGCTGCCGTTCGGCCCGAGCATGCGCAGCGGGACCTGGTCCTGACGGTGCGCGGGATAGAGGTTGACCGGAACGCTGACCAGCCCGAAGGTGATCGTCCCGGACCAGAACGGTCCGGAGGTCGCGTCGTCCTCGGATTCCCGGGGGGCCCGCTTCGTCGTCTCTCGTGCGGCCGCGCTCCTTCGCCGCGCGGTCTTCGCCTGCGGCGCGGGCCGCCACGGCTTCGCCTCCCTGTTTCTAGGCACTCTTCCTCTCCTTCCTGGCCTTCGTCAGGCTCGCCGAGAGGGCACGCTCCAGATCCTCCGTCCGGCGCTTCGCCGCCGGCCGCTCGAACGTGTAGAGCTTCCCCTTGGATTTCGCCTCGATCAGATCCTCGAGCCGCTTCCGGTATTCGTCGTGGAACAGGCCGGGCTCGTACTCCTCCTCGAGCATCGCCACCAGCTGCTCGGCCATCGCGAGCTCCTTCGCCGAAGGCGCCGGCCCTGAGGGGGCGGGGAGGGCGGAGGCGTCCACGACCTCCCCCGCGTGGCGAAGGGCCACGAGCATCAGGTAGCCCCCTTCCTCGCGGAGCGCGCCGACGTAGTGGCGCTTGCGCATGACCCAGCGCGCCACCCCCTCGCGCTCGGCGCGCGCGAGCGCTTCGGCGAGCGCGAAGTACTCGCGCTCGTTCCCGTCCGGCGAGAGGTAGTAGGGACGCTCGTACCAGGGGTAGAGGCCCTGACCGAGCGGGACGAAGCGCGTGATCTCGATCTCCTTCGACGGCTCGGGGTCGAGCTGCGCGAGCTCCGCGTCCTCGAGCACGACGAACACGCCCGACTCGATCTCGTACCCGCGCCGGACCTCTTCCCGCGCGACCTCTTTCCCCTTCTCCGGATCGATCAAGCGCTGGCGCACCCGCTGCTTGTCGCGATCGTGGAGGAGGTGGAAGCGGACCGTCCGGTCCTCGACGGCCGCGTGAAGCTTCACGGG
Source organism: Candidatus Polarisedimenticolaceae bacterium (assembly GCA_035649595.1). Classification (GTDB taxonomy): domain Bacteria; phylum Acidobacteriota; class Polarisedimenticolia; order Polarisedimenticolales; family DASRJG01; genus DASRJG01. The sequence continues at coordinate 29,973 of DASRJG010000173.1, read as the reverse complement.
GAGCGCGACCCCCGCGAAGCGAAGGCTTCCGTTCCAGATCGAGCGCGAGGGCATCATCGCCTCCGTTTCCGGAGCGCCGACGCGGGGATCGATTGCCGGAGCGAGAGGAAGCCGGGCCAGGGATCGCCGGCTTCCGACAGGCGGCGTTCGATCCCTCGAACCCGGAACGCATCGCTCGACGCGATCTTCGGCAGCTCCTCCCAGGTGACGGGCGCGGCGATCGGGGCGTGAGGCCGCGCGCGCGTGGAATACGAGGCCACGGCCGTCGCCCCGCGGGCGTTCCGCAGCCAGTCGATAAAGATCCGGTTGTCCCGTCGCGACTTGGTGGCGGTCGCGACGTAGCGGTCGGGCTCCCGCGCGACCATCTCCTCCGCGATCCCCCGAGCGAACGTCTTGAGGTCGTCCCAGGAGTTGCGCCGCGAAAGCGGCGCGACCACGTGCAGCCCCTTCCCTCCGGACGTGCGAGCGAAGCTGCGGAGGCCGGCCTGCTCGAGCCGCTCGCGGACCGCGAGCGCAGCCTCGATCAACCGCTTCCACGGGATCCCCGCGCCGGGGTCGAGATCGAAGACGAGCCGGTCGGGCCGGTCGAGCCGCTCGGCCGTCGTCCCCCACGGATGGATCTCGAGGGCGCCGAGCTGCACGAGCGAGAGAAGGCCGTCGAGGTCCGAGATCATCAGGTGCGCGGAGGACTTTCCGGAGGGGTGCTTCTGGAAGAAGCAGGGCTGCGCGCGCCCGCGCGGACAGCGCACGATCGCGAGCGGCCGCCCGGCGATGTGGGGGAGCGCGAGGTCGGCCACGGTCTCGTAGTAGGCCGCGAGGTCGGCCTTGGTGAGCTTCTCTTCCGGCCAGAGGACGCGCTCGGGATGCGTGAGCCGCACGCGGCTCGCGACGGCCGGCCGGGCCTCGCGGCCGGTCTCCTCGCGGACGACCTCGTCCGGCTCCTTGTCCTCGCGAATCCCGAGGAACGACGGATGCCTGAGCCGGCCGTCGGCGGTCCATTCGGTGAACTCGATCTCGGCGACGATCCGGGGACGGGCCCAATGCACGCCCCGCACCTCGGCGCGCGGCGGATCGACGCCGAGCGGGTGCTTCGGCGTCGCGATGCGGGCGAGCTTGCGGGACAGGTCCGCGAGCAGCGCGTCGTCGAACCCCGTCCCGACCTTCCCCGAATAGACGAGACGGCCGGCGGCGTCGTGGTGCGCGAGGACCAAGGACCCGAACCCCTTGCGGGAGCCTTGCGGATCGGTCCACCCGACGATCACGAACTCCTGCCGCCCCGAGCACTTGATCTTCAGCCAGCTGGGGGCGCGCTTGGACTGGTAGGCCGCGTCCGCGCGCTTCGAGATCACCCCCTCGAGCGCGAGCTTGCACGCCTGGCGGAGCACCTGCTCGCCCCCGCCGCGGACGTGATCGCTGAAGCGAACCGCGCCGCCGCGGCCGGCGCTGGCGAGGATCCCCGCGAGCAGGTGCTTGCGCTCGATCAGGGGGACGCTGCGGAGATCGTGCCCCGCATAGAACGGGAGGTCGAAGACGTAGTAGACGATCTTCGTCGTGTGCTTGGACTTCAGGAGGTTCTGCAGCACCTGGAAGTCGCTCGTCCCGTCCGGCCGCAGCGCGACCACCTCGCCGTCGAGCACCCCCTCCCGGAGCGGGAGCTTCGCGACCGCGCGCATGACCGTCGGAAAGCGCGCGCTCCAATCCTTCCCGTTCCGGCTCATCAATCGGACACGGCCCCCCGCGACGAACGCGAGCATGCGGTAGCCGTCGAGCTTGATCTCGTGCAGCCAGTCGTCTCCGCGCGGGACCTCCTTCGACAGCGTGGCGAGCTGCGGCGTGAAGGACGTCGTCGCGTGGCCGCGGCGCGCGCCGGGGAGCGCCGCGGGATCGACGCTCTTGTCCTTGCCCTCCCACACCCGCTTCTTCTGCTGGCGGATCTCGTCCATCGACCGGCCGGTCGTCACGCTCTCGCTCTCGCGCTCCACCGGCTCGATGCCCCCCGCGGCCTGATCGCGGTCCTTGATCAGGAGCCAGTTCTTCCCTCCCTCCGAGGCCCGGCCGCCCATGCGGACGAGGGTCCACAATCCTTTCAAGCGCTTCCCGTGCAGGCGGAACTTGAGCTTCCCGGAGCGATACCCTTCCGCCGCGTCCCCGAGCGGCTCCCAGCGCCCGCGGTCCCAGAGCATCACGGTGCCGCCGCCGTACTGGCCTTTCGGGATCACCCCTTCGAACGCGCCGTACTCGATCGGATGGTCCTCGACGTGGACCGCGAGCCGCTTCGTTCCCGGCGCGACGCTCGGTCCCTTGGGGACCGCCCAGCTCTTCAGCGTGCCGCCCAGCTCCAGGCGAAAGTCATAGTGAAGTCGGCTCGCGGCGTGTTTTTGGACGATGTACAAACGCGAGGCGCCGCTCTTACCTCCGCGCGGCTCGCCCGTGGCGGAAAAATCTCGCTTTCGCCGGTATTCGGCGAGGGATGCCACCTTCTTTCGAGCCATGATGCTGTGTCTCTAAGCACGCGGCGCGCCAATCGAACCGCTTCCCTTCAGTAATTTCAGGAGGGCGGCTTCGTGGGTCGCGACGTCGTCTCCGCCCTCCGCGACCGCCTCGAGCTTCCCCTCCAGGAACGCCTGGATCACCAACGGGTGGACGTAGTGCTTGCGGCACGTCGCGGGGGTGTTCCCCAGCCGCTTCGCGACGACCTTGATCGTCTCGACGACGCGCCGCTTGAGGTCCGCGTCCGCCTCGCCCTCGTCGGCGACCAGCGCGCGCAAGGATTGCGCAGCGAGCATGGTGCCGGCCCAGGTCCTGAAGTCCTTCGCCGTGAACTCGTCCCCCATGGCCTCGCGGAGGTACGCATTGACGTCGGACGAGTCGATCGATTGCAGCCCGCCTTCGTCGTCCAAGTATTGGAACAGCTCCTGGCCCGGGAGCGTCTGGCAGCGCTTGATCACGGCGGCGAGACGCCGGTCGGTGATCTCGACCTCGTGAAGCTTTCCGCTCTTCCCCCGGAACTTGAACGTGAGGCGCGTGCCGGAGACGCGGACGTGCCGCTCGCGCAGCGTGGTGAGACCGTACGACTCGTTCGCTCGCGCGTACTCCTCGTTCCCGATCCGGATCAGCGTCAGCTCGAGGAGCCGGACGACGGCGGCGAGGAGCTTGGTCCGGGGGAGGCCGGTCTGTCCGAGATCCGCGTCCACGCGCGCGCGCAGCTTCGGAAGCGCCTCGCCGAACGCGACCATGCGGTCGTACTTGTCCTCGTCGCGAACCTCGCGCCAGCGGGCGTGGTACAGGTACTGCTTCCTTCCCTTCGCGTCGCGCGCGCTCGCCTGGATGTGACCGTGCGGGAGCGGACAGATCCATACGTCGGTCCACGCCGGAGGGATCACGAGCGCGCGGATGCGCCGCAGCACGCTCCGGTCGCGAATGGTCTTTCCCTCGGCGTCGCGATAGGTGAACCCGCGCCCGGATCGACGCCGCGCGAACCCCGGAACGGCGTCGCTCACGTAGCGGAGCCTCGCGAGCTTCGCGGATTCCTCGGGTCCCTTAGATGGCATGTGCGTTGGCTACGCCGGCATCACCGCGGGGTCGCGCGGGGATCGGTCGCGTCGCGGCCGATCCCCCGCGCTCTCAAGCGCTTTTCCGAGCTCGCCCGCCGCTCTTCCGAGCAGGGACCTTTCCACCTTTCCTGCGCGCCTCGGACAATCCGATCGCGATCGCCTGCTTGCGGCTCTTGACGGCGGCGCCCGAGCGGCCGGACTTCAGCTCGCCGCGCTTGTATTCGTGCATCGCCTTCTCGACCTTTTTCGAGGCGAGGCTTCCGTACTTCTTCCCTCCCGAGCGTGAGGTCGAGCTCGAGCGCGATCGCGACGATCCGCGGCTCGACGATTTCTTCATGGGCATGGTCGTTCTCCTTTCGCGGCGGACATGCCGTGACGAAAGGAGCGGAGCAAGCACCGCGCCAAGGTCCGGCGGTGTAGCTCTTACAAGCGGAGTTTGTCGATTGGACAAGCCTCAGTCGCTTCGGGCGGACGGACGGAAGACGCGCGCCACGCTCGCGACGATCGTCGTGAACTCCTCGGGGTCCACCGGCTTCGGCAGGTGCATGCTGTAGCCGGACGACAGGGTCTGCACCCGGTCCTCCATCCGGCCGTACGCGGTCAGCGCGATCGCCGGCGTGCGGCCGCCGTCCTCCTCGCCGAGCGCCCGGACCTTCTTGATCAGCGAATATCCGTCCTCCCCGGGCATGTCGATGTCCGAGACCAGGACGTCCGGGTGCCACGACCGGACGAGCGCCAGCCCCTCCGCCGCCGAGCGGCAGGTCCGCACGGTCGCTCCCGCGCTCCCCAGGATCGCGGAGGCCAGCTCGAGCGCGTCCGGCTCGTCGTCCACCGCGAGCACCCTCAAGCCGTCGAGCCGCACGGCCGCGCCGAGCAGCGCCCCCACGGGGGCCGCCGGCTCTCCCGGCGCGAGCTGGGAGGCGATCGTCAGCGGGAGGGTCACGCGGAACGTCGCGCCCATCCCTTCGCCGCTGCTCTCGGCGGCGACCGTGCCCCGGTGCAGCTCGGTGAGATGCTTGACCAGGGCGAGCCCGAGGCCGAGCCCGCTGTGGGCCCGGGTGCTCGAGCTGTCCCACTGGCGGAACCGGTCGAAAATGAAGGGGAGCGCGCTCGCGGGGATCCCTTGCCCCGTGTCCGTCACCGTGATCTCCGCCTGCGTCGGCGTCCGGCGGAAGCGGAGCTGCACGTGGCCTCCCGAGGGCGTGAACTTCACCGCGTTCATCAGGAGGTTCCAGACCACCTGCTGGAGGCGCACCGGGTCGCCGTTGATGAGCGCGCCGCGAGGATCGACGATCCCTTCCAGGCGCAGCCCCTTCGCCTCCGCGGACGGGCGCACGGCGTCGAGGGCCGCCTCCACGACACCGCGCACGTCCGTCGGCCGCACGTCGAGGCGCATCTTGCCGTTGATGACACGCGAGACGTCGAGCAGGTCGTCGATGAGCTGGACCTGGGCGTTCGCGTTCCGCACGATCGCGTCGAGCGCACGCGCCGCCGTGCCGTCGTCGAGCTGGCCCGACTGCATCATGCGGGCCCAGCCGTAGACGGCGTTCAACGGGGTCCGCAGCTCGTGCGAAAGGATCGCGAGGAACTCGTCCTTCGCGCGATTGACCGCCTCGGCGTCCGCGCGGGCGGCCTTCTCGCGCTCGAGGAGCGCCTCCCGCTCCGACGCGAGCCGCGCCCGGTCGCTGATGTCCCGCCCGATCTTGGAGACGCCGATGATCCGGCCGTCCGCGGACTTCAGCGGGGAGATCGTCAGCGAGATCGGGAAGGTCGTCCCGTCCTTCTTCATCCGGACGGTCTCGTAGTCGTTGATCATCTCCCCCCGGACGAGCTTCGCGAGCATCGTCTCCTCCTCGTGGTGGAGGTCCTCGGGGATGATCAGCGCGATGTTGCGGCCGACGGCCTCTTCGGAGGTCCAGCCGAACAGCTCCTCCGCGGCGGGGTTCCAGGACGTGATGGTCCCGTCGAGCGCCTTCGTGACGATCGCGTCCCCCGAGGTGCCGACGATCGTCGCCATCCGCGCGGCGGTGTCGAGCCCGCGGCGGCTCTCGCCGACGACCGCCGCGAAGACGAGCGTCATGACCGCGGCGATCCCCAGGAACGCTTGCAGGAGGAGGAGCGAGTCGTTGCGGGAGTCGCCGGCGAACGGCCCCGATCCGGAGAGCGTCCCCACGAGCGCGACCGCCGCGAGCACGAGGACGGCGGCGGCCGCCTCGCGCTGCGTGAACCGGTACGCGACCCAGACGAGCATCGGGACGCACAGGAAGTCGAGCGGATAGCTCTCCAGGCGGGCGGGGAGCCATCCCCCGAACAGTGCCTGTCCGACGACCACGATCCCCACGAACAAGAGGATCCCCTCGAAGATCTCGCCGGAGCTGAAGCGCACGCCGGCGCGGCGCCGCCAGAGGAGGATCACGGGGGTCACGAGAAGCACGCCGACCGCATCCCCGAGCCACCACGTGAGCCACACCGAGCCCGCGTTCTCCGGCCGCGCCCCCGCGACGAGCAGGCTCAGCAGGCCGAGCGTCGCCGCGACCGCCGTGCCGATCAGGCCGCCGAAGACGAAGAACCTCCAGACGTCGCCGGGACGCTCGAAGTCCTGCCGGCCCTCGTTGAAGCGGTTCATGAGCCGGGCGCCCACGACCGCGGCGATCGTGTTCCCCGTGGCGATGCCGATCGACATCAACGGCCGTCCCGACGTCGAGAGGTTGACGGCGAAGGAGCCGAGGAAGATCCCCGGCCAGATCGGGTCGCCGTGGATGAGGAACGCGGCGAGCGCGATCCCGGAGGCGGGCCAGACGGGGGAGGCGCTGGGATCGACCGTCGCGAAGGTCAGCCCGAGCCGTCCCGCCAGGAAGTAGACGATCCCCCACGCCGCGCTCGCGGCGAGCGCGCGAGGCGCGAGCGCGTCCCGCAGAAGCTTCCCGCTACCGCCGGAGGGAGGCGCGCTCATCCTTCCGTTCCTGCTCCCGTCGCTTCTCCTCCTTGCGCTCTTTCTTCTTGGCCGCCCTGTACTTGAACGGCTCGAGGCGCGCGATCTCGTGCTGGAAGCCCGGCAGGATCGACTTCACGAACGCGTTCTTGAGCAACCCGCCGATGACCTGCATCGTGTTCGCCTTCGGGTCCTCGATCGGCCCCTCGAGGGAGGTCACGGTGACGATCTCACCGCGCTTGTTCTCCAGCAACTTCGCCACGCCCCCCACGATACCCTCGTACATCTTCTTCAACACGCTCTTGTTCTTGTCCTGCTCGGTCTCGTAGACGTCCACGTCGCGGAACAGGGGCTTCACGTAGCCTTTGACGTAGCCGTCCCGGACGCGCACCTCGGAGTACAGGGAAAACGTCCCGCTCGCGACGTCGAACTTGCCGCGCGCCTCCAAGAGGTCGTTGAGCGACTTCAGCTGGCTGTTCTCGATCGCGATCTTCCCCTCGAAGTTCGCGTGCTTCCCTTCCGGGAAGAAGGTCGCGTTGGCCTTCGACTTCCCGCTCCCCATGAAGGCTCCCTCGAGCGTCGCGAGCGCGGGGCCGTCCTCCGCCCGCGAGCTCAGGTTGGTCAGCTCGAAGTCGGCGTTGCTGAAGAACAGGCGATACGGCGGGTCCTGGACCCGGTTGACGACGCCCAGGGTGCCGTTCTCCATCGTGAGCCGCCGCACGCGGTAGAGCACCTCCGGATTGTTGAGCGCGGTCTTCGCGGCCTCCGAGATCCGCTGTCCCGCGGCGCGCGCTTGGGGGGTGGCCGCTCCGCCGCGATCGTAGTCGACCGCGGCGGCGGTGATGACGACCGACTCGACGTCCACGCTCCGGATCCCGGGGGCGACCTCGACGGTGCCGCCCCCCGAGACGAACCCCTGGCGGACCGTCAGGCCGAACCGGCGGGCGATCGGCTCGAAGTAGCTCAGCTCGACGAGCTGGAGATCGAGCCGCCCCTGGACGCCGGGGGTCGGCTCCGCCAGGAAGTCGGCGTGACCGTCGATGACCGCGCGGCCGACGTCGAACACCCAGCCCTCTGCGTGGAGCGTGGAGGGGTAGTGGCGCTCGCGGGACCGGATGTTGCGGATGTTCTCGGCGAGCAGCTGGACCTCGGACAGGTAGAGAGGCTTGAACCCCGAGTCGTCCTGGTAGACGAGGGTCCCGTTCACGACGCGCAGCTCGTTGATCTTCAGCGGATAGATCGACTCGAGCGCCTGCTGCCACCCGCGCTGGCTCAGCGGCACCGGATCCTGGCTCTCCTCGCGCAGCTGGACGAGATCGGCGTACACCGTCGGATGCTCGAACCGCGCGTCGGCGACGAGATGGAGAACGAGCAGATCCGTCCAGTGGACGCTCATCCGCAGCCGCGGCAGTCGGATCACCGGAGGATCGGGGTGCGCGTCCTGCGTGACCACGACCCGCTCGAGGTCCATCGACAGCCCCATGAGGTGGAAGTCGAGACGTCCGACCTTCGCGGTGTACCCGACGAGGCTCGCGTTGATGCGACGCTCGACCGCCTCACGCAGCGGCCGGTCGAGCCCTCTGTCGAGATAGACCCCGATGACGATCAGCGCGCCGAGCACCATCAGCGCGATCCGGAGCGTCCGGGACCGCCGGAGGATCCTGCGCGTCCGCTGCCGGACCGCGCGGAGCTTCGTCGCCAGCGCGCCCACGACTCAACTCCGTTCCGTCGCGCGCGGCCGATGGCGCAGCGGATTGCGCTTCTCGGGACGCGCGGTCTTCACCGCTCCGGCCGCCGCGGCGACCGGACGCCGGCTCGTGGTCCACACCTGCGTCAGCTCGGCCCCGAACAGGAGGATCTGCGCGGAGTAGTAGACCCACAGCAGAAGGACCACGAGCGATCCCGCCGCGCCGTAGGTCGAAGCGAGGCTGCTCTGCGCGATGTAGGCGCCGAGCGCGAGCTTCCCGACGCCGAACAGGAGCGAGGAGGCGACCGCCCCCGGCCAGATGTCCCGCCAGGCGATCTTCACGTCCGGCATGACCTTGTACAGCAGCCCGAACAGCCCGGTCACCGCGGCGAAGGAGACGACGAAGTCCAGCAGGTGCAGCACCGGCTCGAGCGAGGTCATCCACCGCCCGGCGAGCGCGGTGACCGCGCTCAAGATCGCGCTGAGGATGAGGGACACGAGGAGTAGGAAGCCGATCCCGAGCACCATCGCGAACGAGACCAGCCTCGTCCTCACGATCGCGCGGAAGCCGCCCTTGCGGGCCGCCTTGACGTTCCAGATCGTGTTGAGCGAGTCCTGCAGCTCCCCGACCACGCCGGTCGCGCCGAGGAGGAGCGTGACCACGCCGACCACGGCCGCGATCGTCCCGGCCACCGGCTTGCGCGCGTTGTCCACGAGCTGCTGGATCGTCAGCGCGCCCGGCACCCCGACGAGACCCTGGATCTCCCCGACGATCCGGCCTTCGGCGGCTTCGCGGCCGAAGACCAGCCCGGCGATGGCGACGGAGATGATGAGGAGGGGGGCGAGGGAGAAGGTCGTGTAGAACGCGAGCGCCGCGGCCATCCGCGGCGCCCGCTCATCGATCCATTGCGAGACGGTCTCCTTGACGATCGCCGCGAACCGCCGGGCGCCCCCCGTCAGGGATCCGATCAGGGTCGACATGAGACCGTCCTTGCACGTTTACTTCTTCTTCTCGCCTTTGAACGAATAGGTCAGCACGCTGTCGTCGCTCTTCGTCCAGACGAGCTTCCCTCGAATGTCGTCTTCATGAATGGTGCCGGACCAGACATATTTGCCTTGCGAGTCGCTCTCCTGCTCGGCCGTGAAGCTCCAGTCGTGGTCGCCCGAGCGGGACATCGTGTAAGGGGCGGACGAGAACCCGATCTTCGGTCCTTCGTTGGTGACGAGCTTGCCGTCGGCGAAGGTCAGGGTCTCGTGGAAGTCCTTCTCGCCCTTGTCACGGGCCATGCCGTCGGGATTGACCTCGACCTTCCAGCTGGTGCCGTCGAGCCCCGGCAGCTTCGCATCCGCGAGCGCGAGTCCGGTGGCGAGCATCGCCATGCCCACGCCCCATGCGATTTTCTTTTTCATAGTCGTCTCCTTCTCTCGAATCACAGAACAGCAAGAGGCTTGCCACGAACAGATGCGGCCGCTCCCCGCGGGACGGACAGGGGGAGCGGCCGAGAGCAAACCTTACGTCTCGGTTTGTAAGAGCTTCACTTCACCGGAGCGTCAGCCCCGGATGGAGAGGTTGGCCTGGACGTCGCGAACACCGTCGGTCTCGCGCGCCAGCCGCACGGCCTTTTCCTTCTCGTTCTCCGACTTCACGGAGCCGGTCAGATACACGACGCCCTCACGCGTATCGACGTCGATCTGCAATCCCTTGACGTCCGGGTCCTCGAGGAACTTCCCCTTGACCTTCATCGTGATGCCGGCATCGTCGAGCGTCTGCCCGACCGTGCGGTTCGTATCGGGCGCTTCACCCGTGTTTTCGGCCGTTTTCACCGAGATCATGTCCACCACGCGGGCCACGCCCTTCGTCGCCTGGGCCAGCTCGATGGCGCGGTCCTTCTGCTGCTGGGTATCGACGTTTCCGGTCAGAGTGACGACCCGATCCTTCGTATCCACGTCGATCTGAACGGCCTTGACGGTGTCGTCCGCGGCGTACATCGACTTGATCTTCGTGGTCAGCCCCGCATCGGTGCTCGCGCACGACACGATCAGCGCGCAAGCCGCCAGGATCGCCAAAAACGGAGAAATCCTCTGCGTTCTCATGAGCCCTCCTTCGGCGTCCCAAATTCGAGATCGCCGCCAAAGGGATGGTCAAGCAACCTCCGTGCCGGATTCGATGCGACGCTTCTTCAATTCCGCTTGTATCCCTTGCATCGTGCGCGAGGAGCTCTCGCGACGACGGGTCGGTTCGCTCGCCTTCGCGCGGGATCGCGCGCGCCGCGCGTGGCACGTGCGGTGCATTGCCCGCGGCGGGGAACCGAACACGACGAAGGAGGCCACGATGCGCATCGAGACGCTCGAGAAACTGTTCCTCGAAGAGCTCCAGGACATACGCAGCGCCGAGCAGCAGATCCTCAAGGCGCTGCCGCAGATGGTGAAGGCGGCGAGCGACGCCGAGCTCAAGGAAGCTCTCGAGCAGCACCTGCAGGTGACGGAGGAGCACGTGGAGCGGCTCGACCAGATCTTCGAGAAGATGGGTCATCGCCCCGCGAGCAAGAAGTGCAAGGGGATGGCCGGTCTGCTCGAAGAGGGGCAGGAGATCCTCAAGGCCGACATGGACCCCGCGCTCAAGGACGCCGCGATCATCGGCGCCGCGCAGCGGGTGGAGCACTACGAGATGGCGGTGTACGGAACGCTCCGGTCGTTCGCCGACCAGCTCGGCGTGGACGACGTCGCCCGGCTCCTCGAGACGACGCTCGACGAGGAGAAGGAGGCGGACATGCAGCTGACCGAGATCGCGCAGAGCGTGGTCAACCCGCAGGCGGCCGGGGAGGAGGAGGAGGACGACGAGGCCCGCGTCGCGGCGGACGAGGACGAGGACGAAATCGAGGCCGAGGACGGGGAATTGGAGCGGGTCGAGGAGCTGGAGCGGTAATGCCTACGGTCCCCGGCAGCCGGTGGGAGTAGACTTTCCCGACAGGCACGGAGAGATCGGATGCGCTGCGAGAACGCGGGCTGGGCGTTCGCGGGGCTGCTCTTGACCCCTACGGTGCTCTGCGCCCAGACCGCGGGCGGCGCACCGCCGGCCCCGTCGTGCGACCGGTTCGCGGTCGCGGGGGTCATGCTGGGGATGACCTCCGACGAAGTGCACAAGAAGCTGGGGAGCGACGAGGGCCTCGTGACCGACGAGGGCGCGGGCGCCACGCGCAAGACCGCGATCGCCTACCGATCGTCCCACGCCGTCGTCTACGTGCGGTACGACCGCGCGCTCGGCTCGCGCGGAGCCGCGCGGGTCGAGATGGTCCGCGCGCCGCTCCCGCAGACGCTCACGGCCGTCAACGGCCTGATCACGCGGCTCGGCGAGCCGAGCGCCGGCTCCGACTTCCTCGTCCGCGGCCTGGACCAGGGACCCGCGGTGTGGATCGACGAGCGGTGCAACCTCGTGCTGACCTATCACCGCCGGCAGGAGTCCTGGTGGGCCGACGATGTCGGGGCGTTCCTCCAGCTCGAGACGCTCGAGGACGTGCGCGCCGGCGGCTCTCCGGCGACCGCCGCGGTCGCCGCCTATCAGGCTGACGGACATCCCGTCGAGAAGGCCCCGGCGGCTCCGTTTCCGGTCCAGGCCCCCGCGCCCGAGTCCCCCGCGTCGCCCGCGGCCTCCGCGGCCTCCGCGGTCGGCGCCCCCGATCGGGCCGCCCAGCGTGTCGAGTACGTCCCGCCGGTCTATCCGTCCACCGCGAGGATGCTCCGCCTGAAGGGGCGCGTGACGCTCAAGCTGCGGGTCCGCGGGAACGGCGCCGTCGCCGACGCCACCGTCGTGGAGGCCCAGCCGGCCGGGAAGGGGTTCGAGCGGGCGGCGACCGAGGCCGCCCGCCAGTGGCATTACCTTCCGGCGATACGGGATGGCCTTCCGGTCGAGTCGGAGGTTCTGGTCGTCCTCGATTTTCGCTAGGATCTCCGTCCGTATGAAACGACCTCTCGCGATCGCCGCGGTCGCCGTCTCGCTCGCGTGCGCCCGTGAGGCGCCGGGCGCGGCGTCCGTCCCCCCGGTGCCACGGGAGGCCGCGGCCGGCGTCGCCTTGGTCGAGCTCGCGCGCGGCCTCGATCAGCCGTTGGCGATGGCGTACGCCCCCGGAGATCCCTCGCGCCGGCTCTTCATCGTGGAGAAGACCGGGAGGATCCGGATCGTCAAGGAGGGGCGCCTTCTCGCCGAGCCCTACCTGAACCTCTCCTCGCGGGTCTCGCGCGGCTCCGAGCAGGGGCTGCTCGGGCTCGCGATCCACCCGGACTTCATGTCGAACGGGCGGCTGGTCGTCAACTACACCGACCGCGACGGCGACACGCGGGTGATCTCGCTCCAGGTCGCCGCCCCCGCGGCGGACGTCGCCGCGGTCCGCGCCGAGCGGGAGCTGCTGTTCGTCGAGCAGCCGCACGCGAACCACAACGGCGGCAACGTCCTGTTCGGACCCGACCGGAAGCTCTGGATCGGCTTGGGTGACGGCGGGTCGGCCGGCGACCCGCACGGCAACGGCCAGAACCGCCGCGCGCTCCTCGGTAAGATGCTGCGCCTCGACCCGGGAGGGGTGACGGGGGACCGCCCGGTGCCGGAGATCGTCCAATGGGGGCTGCGCAACCCCTGGCGCTACGCGTTCGACCGCGAGACGGGAGACCTCTACATCGCCGACGTCGGACAGGATCGCTGGGAGGAAGTGGACGTCGTCCCTTCCGCAGGGAGGACCGGGTTGAACTTCGGATGGAACGTCATGGAGGGGGCCCACTGCTTCCGCGGCGGCGACTGCTCGCGCGAGGGGCTCGTGCTCCCGGCGGTCGAGTACGGGCACGACGTGGGGTGCTCGATCACGGGCGGATACGTCTACCGCGGCCGCGCGCTCCCGAAGCTCCGCGGCGCCTACTTCTACGCCGACTACTGCACCGCGATCCTCCGCAGCTTCCGCTGGAGGGGGGCCGGGCGCGAGGTGGCCGACCACTGGGAGTGGCGCGACGCCCTCGATCCGAAGCATCGGCTCTCCCAGATCTCGTCGTTCGGCGAGGACGAGCAGGGGGAGCTGTACGTCCTCTCCCTCGCGGGAAGCGTCTTCGCGCTACGGCCGGCGGCGGACGCCCCCCGATGATCGACAACGCCAGCCTGATCGACCGGACCGACATCAACCCCACGCTCGCGATCTTCCGCGTGCGCCCCGACCAGGTCCCCCCCGCGGAGGAGGCCTGGTTCCTCCCCGGCCAGTACGTCACGCTCGGCGTCGGGGAGATCCAGCGCGCGTACTCGATCGCCTCGGAGCCGGACGAGCGGCGCTGGCTGGAGTTCTACATCCGTTACGCGCGCGATCCCGAGACCGACTCGCCGCTCACGCACCGCCTGTGGACGATCCCCGTCGGCGGGCGGCTGCACGTGGGCGCGAAGATCGCCGGCCGCTTCACGCTCGAGCGGACGTCCGCGGGGAGCGAGGCGCGCGGGCGGCTGCTGGTCGCGGCGGGGACCGGGCTCGCGCCGTTCGTCAGCATGGTGCGGCACGCGCGGCGGCGCGCGGAGGGCGACCTCGCGCGCATCGCGGTCCTCCACGGCGCGAGCCATCCGCAGGAGCTGGCGTACCGGGAGGAGCTCGCCGACGCCGCGTCGCGGTTCGGCCTCGCCTACCGGCCGACGGTCAGCCGTCCCGCGCAGCATCCGGAATGGATCGGGCTGACCGGCCGCGTCGAGACGCTGTTCGACGACAGCCGGCTCGGTCTCGGCGCGATCGATCCTTCGCGGTGGGGGATCTACGTCTGCGGCTTCCGCGACACGATCGCCGAGACGATCCGGCGGCTGATCGGCCGCGGGTTCGTCCCCGAGGATCGCAGGCTGAGGCGGCTGCTGGCGATCGACGACGCGGCGCGGCCGAGCCTGTTCTTCGAGCAGTACGACCTCGAGCCGCTGTTCGATCCGAAGGACGAGGCGCGGATCGAGGAGCTGCGCCGCGCGATCCGCGAGGGGCGCGGCGCTTAAGGGGCCGCGAACGCGGCGTCGTCGTCGGCGCCCGATCCGGAGACGTGATCGAACTTGATCACGGTCCCGTCGCCCGCGGCCTTCTTCGCGAGCGAGAGGCGGACGCCCCCGACCGGCTGCCAGTCCTCCCAGACGAACGCCTCGCGCTCCTCGGGCTTCTGCCCCGTGAGCACGAACTCCCACCGCTCCATCAGGCCGGTGTCCTTCGCGACGAACGCCCAGTAGGTGTCCTTCGGGGTCAGGCCGATGTCGTCGTCGAAGGTGAGGCGGACGACGTCGAACGTCTTGCCGTCCCTCTGCATCTCCCCCTCGGAGGCGAGGTGCACGCCCGGGTCGAGCATCTTCGCCGGCATCAGGAGCCAGTACGTGTCGTTGATGAACCGTCCGTAGCCGCGCTCGAGGGCGTCGCGACGCTCGTCGCCGCCGAGCTCGCGGCCGTCGAGCCACGCGCGTCCCTCGCCGCGCTTCTGGACGTTGAGCAGGGTGAGGAAGGCGCTCCCGGTCCGCGTCTTCCCCTCGACGCGGTAGCGGCCGTCCCAGCGGTCCCACACGTGGTGGATCCGGGCGATCTCGCTCCCGTCCCGCTCGACGACGAAGTCGAACTTCAGCGTGCGGAGCTTCGCGAAGCCCTCCTCGCCCCCCATCGCCGCGAGCGTCCGCCTGGCGACCGCGACGGCCGCCGGCTCGCGGGTCTCCGCGGCCGGTGCGGCCGCCGCAGCCGCGGCCAGCGCGACGGCGAGCGCTACGGACATGTCCCCGAGTTGTCGCGCGCGGTCATGCCGCACTGGCCGGACGGGCTCGTGCCGCCGCGCTGCCCGCCGGTCCCATTGGTCCCCCAGCTTCCTTCCGTGCTCGCGTCGTCGTCCCCGACGATCACGAACCACAGGCTCCCCGCGGGGACGCCGCTCCAGGTCGCGCTCCCCGAGAGCCCCAGGTTGCACTTCGACCCGGAGATCGCGTACGACGCGACCGTTGCGAGCGGCCCGTAGAGGAGGTGATGATCGGTCGAGGCGCAGGTGGACACGTCCCACGTGACGTTGATCGTCGACCCCACCGCGTCCGCGCGCGAGCCCTTCATGGGCGTGCCGAACGATCCGTCGGCGACCGGCCGGACTCCCGGCCCGCCGGACGCGCAGACGGGCATGTCGCATCCCGACGGGGCCGTATAGTCGATCTTGACGTTGTCCACCTGCCAGTACCACTCGTACGACGCCTGGTAGTAGTGGAACCGCACCTGAACGTTCGCCGAGCCTGCGGCCTGCGCGGTGATGTCGATCGTCTTGTGGTCCGGCTCGGGGCTCGACGCCCCCTGCTGGCGGAGCACGTTGACCCAGGCGCCGCCGGTAAGCGACGACCGGACGTCCACGTCGGCGATCTCGCTCTGGCCGCTGTCGTACCAGCGGAAGAACTGGTCGAACTGCAGCGTGGCGGCGGTCGCGGTGGAGAGGTTCTGGATCGGGGTGATCAGCTCCTCGTTCTGCGTGTTCCCGGTCCCGGCGAAGTCGCTGTCGATGATCGCGAGCGGCGCCGCCATCGGCGGCGCGATGCTTCGCGACGCGGGATTCGACGCCGTCCAGGTGGCCGCCGAGCCGCCGCCGGAGCCGCCGTCCACGATGGTCCAGGTCCCCGGGATCCCCGCGGCGAAGCTCTCGTTCAACGACGACGCGCTCCCGGTGAGCGTGTGCCCCAGGGCGTGGTCGAACGCCCCCGACCAGGACCCCTCGCTCGCATGCACGACGAGCTGGAAGGACGCCGTGGAGCCGCAGACGACGCTGGGTCCGAGGTGCACGGTGAGGTCCGGGGCGAGCGAGTCCGCCCAGGCCCCGGCCGGGATGTTGGGATAGCTCGCGGTGCCGTCCACGATCGTCACGCCCGGGGTGGTCGTGGTCAGGGTCGCGGTCACGCCCGTCAGCGGGACCGTCCCGTCGTTCTCGACGGCGACGCGGACCTGCACGTTCTCGCCGGCGTCCCAGTAGGTGTTGTTGCTTCCCGGCCCGCCGGAGGCGCAGCTGTCGGCGACCCGCGCGTGCCCCCGATAGATCGCGTGCGGCCCGCAGGTCGCCGCGGGGAAGGTCAGGGTCAGCGTCCAGCTCTCGATGTTCCCGACGTCGATCCCGGCGGCGTCCACGACCTTCAGCTTCCAGGCCCCCTGCGCGTTGATGCCGTCGGCCGCCGAGAGCGGGCTCTCCGGGCGGAACGAGCCGGTGAACGGGGGGGATCCGGACGCGATCGGCGTCGCGGCCTCGTCGTCGAACACGGTGTTGACGAAGTCGTTCGAGGAGCCCCCGAGCCGGTTGGCCAGCGTGATCGGGGCGCCGACCGGCGGGATCAGGGACAGGACCAGGTCGCCGTCGTAGGTATGCGTGATGTTGAGCGCGACGTTGACGTCCACGACCGTCTTGCCGTCGGGGACGTTGATCGTGCTCGTCGCGCCGGCCGGGCTGTTGTCGGGGATCGCGACCGGCGTGTCGAGGCTCGGATAGCTCGGCTGCGTGTTCTTCCCGGTGACGAAGGCGTAGTACGCCCCTCCTGCGTTGTCGGAGGCGGTGTTGCCGACCGGATCGGCGGACTCGACCGCGTAGACGTACGACGAGCACTCCGCGAGGCCGTTCAAGTCCACCGTGTGGGAGACGACCGTGGTCCCGAGGGACGCCGTCGTGCCCGGGGGCGGTGCCACGCCGTAGCGCACGACGCTGCTCGAGATCTCGTCGGTGGTCCAGGTGATCCGCGCCGAGCTCCCGGTGACGTTGCTCGAGGCGACGTTCGAGATCGCGGGGCTCGCGCAGTCGGCCGCGGCGGTCGTTTGCCGGGTGAGGTTCACCCCGCCCTGGCCGTCGTTCGCATCGATGTAGGTCGCGGTGATCGTGTTGCCGTGCGCGATCGAGATCGCGCCGTCGGCCGCCGCCGGGGCGGAGGTCGCGTTGATCGTGCCGACGTAGTTCGCCGACCCCGGCGCCGTGCGGCTCAGCGTGACCGTCTCGCCCGCCGGCTCGGCCGTCGATGCGATCGACACCGTCGTGGTCGCGGCGCCGATGTTGGCGTCGGTGACGGTCAGGTGGAGGACCCCGGAGCAGCTGTAGACGGCGGCGTCGAGCTTGACCGATCCGGCGAACGGCTGCGGCGTGACCGCCTGGCAGTTCGAGAGCCGCCCGTCGCAGGCGGCGTTCGCGCCGACCGCCTGCACCGTGTAGTACTCGGTAAAGCCGTTGGCGAGACCGGTGTCGGTGAACGAGGTTCCGGGGACGGTCGCCACGATCGTCGACCCCGCCGCGCAGCCGGCGTCGTTGCGGAGAACCTGGTAGCCGGCGGCGTTCGCGACCGGCGTCCAGCTGAGGGCGGCGGAGGCCGAGCCGGCCACCGAAGAGAGGGTAGCCGCGCCGATCGACGGGCAGCTCGAGCTGTTCTGGTTCGAGGGGTCCGAGGCGGCGCCGCAGGCGATCTTGTGGCGGTTGAACGCCGCGAAGATCGCCGCGGCGTGCGGCGTGCCGTTCGCGAGGTTCCCGTCGTCGTCGTCGATCGCGCGGAGCTTCGAGAACCAGGAGGTCGCCGCGCAGCCGTCGGAGCTCGGGAGCGAGCAGTTGTACGCGTTGCCGCCCGATCCGGCGCGGGACTTGTACCAGAGCTTGTCGGTCAGCTGCCAGGCGGACGCCTGGTCCAGCCCCGACGCGGGGAGGTCGCGCACCGCGAGGTCCCAGAGGGTCTCCGCGCCGACGTACCCCTCGCAGTGGGCCTCCTTGCCGCAGGGTCCGCCGCCGCCGGGACAGTTGGTCGTCAGGAAGCCGGACGGCGTCGAGGGGACGTGGTTGGCGCGCTGGTCCCAGTCCTGATCGCGGATGCCGGTGCAGTTCAGGCAGGCGTTCCCGTATCCGCCGCAGTTCGAGGACTGGTCGAAGCCGCGGCCGACGCACGAGACGTGCGTCGAGAGGAAGGCCGTGATGTCCGCGTAGGCCTCCGAAGGGTTGTCGTAGCCGCCGCCGTCGTTGTTGTCGAGGCCGTGCCCCCATTCGTGCAGGAAGACGCCGGCGATCTCGCCGGTGTTGTTGCAGCCCCCTCCGGACTTGAAGAAGTTGACGGCCACGCCGTCCCAGTAGGCGTTGCAGGTCTGATTGAGATTGACGTTGTCGGTGAGCTGCTGCGTCAGCCAGACGTTGGCGGGGAGCCAGGCGCGTCCGTGCTCCGCGATCCGGTTGAGGTGGTAGAAGCCCGAGCGGGAGGAGTGCGTGTTGCCGGGGCTCGAGCCCGCGGGGACCACGCAGTCGGTCCCGGCACTGGTGGACAGGTCCAGGTCGGCGTCGCAGGAGACCGATTGCGAGATCGCGCCGCAGGTGTCCACGACGCGGACGTACGGACCCGCGAGCGTGGTGGTCGCGCCGGAGCCCGCCGGGGTGCAATTGAAGATCCCCATCGTGTTGGCGGTCTGCGGGGTCGCGCCGATCGTGACGTTGGCGAACGGCATCGGGTAGCCGGGCTGCTCGCACCCGTCGGGACAGATCTGATCGTCGGAGACCGGGTAGACGCCTCCCTTCACCCGCGCGTAGTCGTTCCGATCGACGAACGACCGGACGCCGCCGGTGTGAGCATCGACGAGCGCGACCCAGGTGCCGGGCTCGCCGTCCACGCGGACCGACACGCGCCAGACCAAAGCGGAGGCGTAGCCGGCGCCGAGAGGACCGGTGTAGCCGGCGGCGCCGGGCGGAGGCCCGGCGCGAAGCGGGATCAGCTCGAGGTTCCCCTTCTCGAGGACCTCGATCTTGTCCGAAGCGGTCACTCCCATGTACCCGTACAGACGATCCAGCGCGTCCTCGGGGGAGAGCTCGGGGAACGGCGCCGTATCGATCCGCGTCCATCGCGGCGCACCGAAGGAGACCAGGTTGCCGTGACCGATCGTGAACACGTAGCGCTCGCCCGAGACCGGCACGCCCGCGATCGCGCGTGAGAAGACGATCTGCCACGCGTCGGCGGAGAGGCGGGCCGAGCCCGCGCGATCGAACACCAGCTCCGCGTCGTCGGCGAGGAACAGCGTGCGATTCGTGCCGATGAACGCCCGCAGCGAATCCGCGAGCGACTCGAGCGTCGGCGCGGGTCCGACGTTCCACGGGATGCCGCGCCCTTCGACCAGCAGCGGCGCCCCCGAGCGTCGATCCAGATAGATCGACCAGCTCCCCCCGCTGAGCGAGCGAAACCGTTCCCATCCCGTGCGGAGCGGCTCCGAGGAGGGGAGACTTCCGACGGGCGCGGTCGCGACGTCGATCGAGGCGCTCGGGTCCTCGACGACCAGCGGGTCGAACCTCCCCGTTTTGGGCCGGGCCTGGAACGCGAGCGCAGCCCCCGTCGAGAGCGCGACGAGCACGACAAAGGTGATCGCGGCGGCGGGGCGCCGGAGGTTGGATGTGGTCAAGGACTTCCCCCTGGCGGACGAAACGAATCTACTCCGAGAAAGGGGCGCCCGATAGCCCAATTCCACGGTGGCCGCAAGCTTGTTGACGCTCTCCTCCGACGAGCGTCGAGTCCTCGATGGCAGGAGCCTCGCCCGGCGCCGAAGCGAGCACCCGAGGGCGGTGCTCGGCACTACGAAGGGATTGTTTCCGCCCGGCGCGCTTCCCGCCACTCGCGCATCAACAAGCTCGCGGCCACCGTGGGGGAGGGGCTATAAGAAGAGGATGAAGAAGGCGGTCGTCGCCGGCGCCGGCGTCTTCGGAGTCTCGGCCGCGATCTCCCTCTCCGCGCGAGGGTTCCGCGTCGATCTCCTCGACCCGGGTCCCCTTCCCCGTCCCGAGGCGGCGTCCACCGACATCAGCAAGATCGTCCGGCTGGACTATGGGAGGGACGACCTCTACGTCGAGCTGATGGAGCGGGCGCTCGCGTGCTGGGAGGACTGGAACGAGCGCTGGGGGGAGGAGCTCTACCATCCGACGGGGTTCCTCGTCCTCTCGCGCGGCGCGATGAGCCCGGGAGGGTTCGAGCGCGATTCGCTGGAGACGCTCGCCTCGCGGGGGCACGCCGTCGAGCCGTTGGACGCGGCCGGGATCGCGTCGCGGTACGCGGCGTGGGGGTCGCGCTACGCGCAGGGGTACTTCAACCCCCGCGGCGGGTGGGCGGAGAGCGGCCGCGTGGTCGCGCGCCTGCTCGACGAGGCGCGCGCGGCGGGGGTGCGCGTGCTCGAGAGGGCGAAGGTGGCGTCGCTCGTCGAGACCGGGTCGCGTGTCGAGGGGGTGATGACCGCCTCCGGCGAGCGCCACAAGGCGGACTGGGTCGTGATCGCGCTCGGAGCCTGGACGCCGTCGCTCCTCCCCGAGCTCGGCGACCGCATGTGGGCGGTGGCCCAACCGGTCTTCCATCTCCGGCCCGACGATCCGGAGGCGTGGCGGATGCCGCGCTTTACGGTCTGGGCCGCCGACATCGGCTCCACCGGGTGGTACGGGTTTCCGGCGAACGCGGCGGGGATCGTCAAGATCGCCAACCACGGCCCGGGGCGCCGCGTCGAGCCGGACGCGCCCCGCATCGTCGCGCCAGGGGACGAGGCCCGCCTGCGCGCGTTCCTCGCCGAGAGCCTACCGGATCTCGCGGGGGCGCCGCTCGCCTCCGCCAAGACCTGTCTCTACTGCGACGCCTTCGACGGCGACTTCTGGATCGCTCGGGATCCGGACAGGCCCGGTCTCGCCGTCGCGGCGGGGGACTCCGGCCACGGCTTCAAGTTCGCCCCGGTCGTCGGGGACCTCGTCGCCGACGCGATCGAGGGGAGAGCGTCGCGCGCGCTCGACCGGTTCGCCTGGCGCGCCCCGCTCGAGCGGAAGACCGAGCAGGCGCGCTTCGGCATGTCGTGACCCTTCGCTGCACGGTGCGCGGGTGCCGGGAGGGGCTCGCGCGCGAAGGGGACCGGCTCGTCTGCTCGCGCGGTCATGCGTTCGATCGCGCGCGCGAGGGGTACTGGAACCTCCTCCAGCCCCAGGACCGCAAGGCGGCGCGACCGGGGGACCGGGACGAGGCGCTCTCGGCGCGCCGCCGGTGGCTCGCGCGGGGGTTCGCCGACGGTCTCGTCGAGGCGATCGTGGAGACGATCGGCCCCTCCCGCCCCGCGGGCGCCGCGATCGACGTCGGCTGCGGCGAGGGGTCGGTGACCGCGCGCGTCTTCCGCAGGATCGAGGGAGAGGCGTACGGCGTCGATCTCTCCGCGCGCGCGCTGCGGCTGGCGGCGCGATCCGCTCCGGGAATCGTCTGGATCGCCGCGAACGCCGACCGCGAGCTTCCGTTCGTGGACGCCTCCGCCGGTCTCGCGGTCTCGGTCTTCGGCCGCAGGCCGGGGGCCGAGCTGGCGCGGGTGCTCCGTCCGGACGGCGCGCTGATCGTCGTGGTCCCCGGCGAGGACGACCTCGCGGAGCTGCGGGAGGCGGCGCAGGGCCGGGCGACCGCGCGCGACCGGGTGGAGGGCGTGCTCGACGCGCTCGCCCCCGCCTTCGCGCTCCGCGCCAGGCGCGCCTTCGCTCATCGCGCGCGGCACGATCGCGCGGCGCTCGCGGACGCTCTCGCGATGACTTACCGGGGCGCCCGCTCGCGCGAGCGCGAGCGCATCGCGGCGCTCGACGCGCTCGAGGTCACGCTCTCCGCCGAGATCCTGTCGCTTGCCCGCCCTTCCCGGGTTCGATAGCCTCGCGCCGTGTTCATCGGGCACTTCGCCGCGGGGCTCGCCGCCAAGCGTGTCGCGCCGCGCGCGTCGCTCGGCAGCTACGTCGCCGCCTCGGCGCTCCTCGACGTCGTCTGGCCGGTGCTGGTGCTCGCCGGCGTCGAGCGCTTCCACATCCGTCCGGGCACGACGGCCTTCTCGCCGTTCGCGTTCGACAGCTACCCCTGGTCGCACTCGCTCGCGATGGCGATCGTGTGGGGGGCCGTGTTCGGCGGGGGCCACTACCTCGCGCGGAGGGACGCGGCGACGGCGAGGATGCTAGGAGCGGTGGTGGTCAGCCACTGGGTCCTCGACTGGGTGACGCACCGGCCCGACATGCCGCTCGCCCCCGGCGTCACGTACAAGGCCGGGCTCTCGCTGTGGAATTCCGTCGCCGGGACACTCGCGGTCGAGACCGCGATGTTCCTGGGGGCGGCATGGTGGTACGGGCGCGCGACGCGCCCGGTGGACGGCCAAGGGCGCTGGGTGTGGGCCGCGTTCGTCACGACCGGGCTCGGCCTGTTCGCCACCAGCCTCGGACCGCCGCCGAAGGCCGGGCAGGAGAAGCTGGTCGCCGGCGTGGGGCTCGTCGTCGTCGCCCTGTTCGTCCTGCTCGCCGCCTGGACCGACCGCCACCGGGCGTTCCGCTAGCCGGGCTCGGTCCCGAGCCGCCGCTGATAGAGGACCGACACGGCGAGCAGCACCAGCCCGAGCACCAGGAACGACAGCACGCGGTACACCGTCTGGACCTCGGAGAGGTCGAGCAGGAACACCTTCACGACCGTGATCCCGAGCAACCCGAGCGACGCGTACCGCAGCGCGGGCGCCGACCAGGCGAGGCCGAGCGCGAGCGAGCCGCCGGCGTAGACCGCCCAGAGGACCGACAGTCCGAGCTGCATCCGCCAGCGGAGCGCATGCTCGACCGCGCCCGCGGACGAGGCGTCGTGAAGAAGCGCGTCGTGGTGGAGGAACCACCCGAGCGACAGCGCCGCGAGGAGCTGGACCCACGCGAGCCCCAACAGGGGAGGCCGCTCCGGACCGCCCAGCGCGCGCCCGGCGTACGCGACCGCGAGCGAGGCCGCGACGCGAGCGAACAGCCATGAGTTGAACAGGCTCGTCGCGGCCTCGGCGGCCGGCTTCGCGTCGTGCGCGAAGAGGCGGAGCAGCGCGATCGCGGCGACGGCCACCGTGGCGATCCGGAACGCGCGGTCCCCCTGGACGCGCCCCAGCGTCGCGACCGCGACCAGGAGAAGCGTGAGCCAGACCGCGGGCCAGACGCCGGGGAGCTCCGTCCAGAGCAGCACGGCGAGCAGCAGCGCCGCGCCGGTCCAGAACGCGGTGCGCCAGGCCCGTGCCGAGAGAGCGCCCGCGGCGCCGAGCGCCGCGACGACCGCGATGTGCACCGCGAAGAAGGCGTTCCAGGCCGCGGGGTGCGGCCGTCCGCCGCCGGGGAGGGGAGCGATCGCGAGCCCGGCCGACCGCACAGTCGCGAGCGCGAGGATCGCGCGCCCCGCCCCGACGAGCGCCTCGGACGAGATCACCGTGCGAGCGAGCAGGAGGATCGCGATCCCCTCGATCGCGACGGCGAGTGTGTCCCACGGGCGCGTCAGCTCGCGCGCGAGGATGGCGGCGAGCAACCCCGCCGACGCGACCCAGGCGGACGAACGGACGAGGGCCCCCTGCTCGCCGGCGCGGGAGGCGAGGCGGCCGGCGAGCGCGAGCGCGGCGACGACCGCGAAGCCGACGAGCGCCGTCACGTTGAGGACCGGCGTCGCCCGCGCGTAGACCTGCGGGTCGAGCGACACGGCGCGGACGATGGCGGCCGCGAACAGGATGGCCGCGGCGCCGAGCGTGGCCTCGGTCTTCGGCGCGCGCGGGGCGACGAAGACGAGGACCACGGCCTGCGCGGCCCACGCCATCGTCACCCAGGGCCCGTCGAGCGCCAGCGGCACGGCGAGCGCGACGAGCACCGCGGCCGCGCCGTAGTGGACGGCGGGCGTCAGGTCGTCCCCCGGGACGCGCCGGCGATGGAACGCGCCGACCGCGAAATAGAGAGCCGCCAGCGCGACGGCCCACGGGCCTTCGAGCGCGGGACGCCACGTCTCGAGCGTCACGTACACGGCGCCGAAGTACAGCGCGCCGTTGACGACGACGAGGAGGAGATCGAGCGGCTCGGAATCGCTGCGATCGAGCCAGGCGCGCAGCAGCGGCAGGGCGACGAACACGGCCGCGAGGGCGCTCAGGAGCGCGAGCCTCCCGATCGGGTGCGGCGCCGCGGGGGCGCGAACGAGCGTGGCCACGACCAGCACGGCGCTCCCCGCCCAGGCGAGCCGGTTGAGCGCGGGCCAGGCCCTGAAGCGCGAGACCGCGAGCGCGAGCAGGTCGAGGACGACGAGGTAGCCGAACAGCATCCGCTCGTCGGCGCGCTCCCCGCCGACGACCACCGGCGTCACCAATCCCCCGAGGACCGCGAGGATGGCGAGCGGCAGCTCCCCGGTCGCGGCGGCCAGGGCGCTCCCGGTCAGCGTCACCGCGAACAGGGCGCCGAACGCGGTCGTCGTCGAGAACAGGTGGTAGAGACCGTACCCGGCGAACAGCGCGGCGTAGAGGATCGCGAGCCCTCCGGCCTGGAGCCCGAGCGCGAGGTAGGGGAGCGTCGCGCGCCTGCGGACCGCGAACCCCGCGACCAGCATCCCGAACCCCGCGGCGAGCCCGAGAGCCACGCGGCCGGCGAAGCCGATGATGTTCCGGTCGAAGGCGTAGCGCAGGAGCAGCCCGGCCGAGATCACGATCGCGATCACGCCGATCCAGGTCGCCCACCGCGCGCCGATCCGCTCCTCGAGCGAGCGCGTCGGG
Source organism: Candidatus Polarisedimenticolaceae bacterium (assembly GCA_035649595.1). Lineage (GTDB taxonomy): Bacteria > Acidobacteriota > Polarisedimenticolia > Polarisedimenticolales > DASRJG01 > DASRJG01. The sequence continues at coordinate 5,289 of DASRJG010000173.1, read as the reverse complement.
GGAAGGGGTGACGCCGGAGCGGGTCGCGCCGATGCGGAAGGCGGGGGAAGAGGAGGCGCGACGCGGGCCGGAGGGGCAGGCGGCGCCGCGGCCGGCTGCGCCGGCGCGGCAGGGCGTGGAGGCGGCGCTGCCGTGGGCTCCGCCGCCGCCGCGGGCTGCGGCGCGACGCGCGGAGGCGACACGCCCGGCGCCTCTTTCGTGGCGCGCTCGTCGCCGGCGAGCGGGCGCTCGACCTTCCGGAGTCGCCCCTCGGCGTTCTTCAGCGCGGCCTCGAGCGCCTCGAGTCTCTTTTCGATCGAGCCGGGGCCGCGCCCGGTCACGCGCACGATCGCGTTCAGCGCGAGAAGGAGGGCGACGATCGGGACGATGACGAAGAAGGCGGCGACGACCAGATAGAGCATGGCTCCCCCCTGCGCGGACCATACCGCATGTGACACAATCCGGGCTCGAGATGTGGAGACCCCCCCCGCTCCTCGCCGCGCTCGCCGCGGCCACGCTCGTCGCCGCGGCCGATCCCGTCCCGGTCACGATCACGACCGACAGCTCCGGCCCCTCCACGCGCGTGGTGCTGATGGTCGAGAAGGGGGCGCGCTGCAAGGTGGTCCAGGAGACGGCGCGCGTCCAGGTCGAGTGCGACAACCCGATCGCTCCGACGCCGCGGAGCGGCGCACTCGACGACACGATCCTGACCCGCTTCGCGCTCGAAGGGGACCGGACGATCGTCTTCGCCACGGGACCGGGGTTCCGGCGCCTCGACACCTTCGAGCTGAGGAACCCGACGCGGCTCGTGATCGACGCCCAGGGAGAGCGCGGCGCGGCGCCCGCGCGCGCCGCGGCCCCCGCGAAGGCGCAGCCGGTCGTCGTGATCGACCCCGGCCACGGCGGGGTCGAGACCGGCGCGGTGGGTCCGACCGGCGTCCAGGAGAAGGACGTCACGCTCGACCTGGCGCGGCGGCTGAAGGCCTTGCTGGAGCGGCGCGGACTGACGGCGGTGCTCACGCGCGACGAGGACCGGGTGCTCCCGCTCGACGACCGGACCTCGGTCGCGAACCACAATCGCGCGGTCCTGTTCCTCTCCATCCACCTCAATGCCTCCAAGCGCAAAGACGCGGCGGGGGCCGAGACCTACTTCCTCTCGACCGGCGCGACCGACGCCGAGGCGAGGACGCTCGCCGCGCTCGAGAACAAGGCCTACGACCCGGGCGGCGCGTCGTCCGAAGCCAAGGCCGCGGCGCCCCCGGACCGCGGGCTCGAGCTGGTCTTGTGGGACCTCGCGCAGAACAGCTACCTCGCGGAGTCCAGCCGTCTCGCGGAGTCGGTGCAGGCCGAGCTGAACGCGCTGACGGGGGCGCGCGATCGCGGCGTGCGGCAGGCGCCGTTCCGCGTGCTGATGGGCGCGACGATGCCGGCGATCCTGGTCGAGGCGGGCTTCATCTCGAACCCGGAGGAAGAGGCGCGCCTCAAGGACGCGGCCTACAAGGACAAGGTCGCGGAGGCGATCGCGGCCGCGGTCGCCTCCTTCGCGGCCCGCTCGTGACCTCGCGGGGGGCGAGCGCGCTGCTGCTCGTCGCGCTCGTCGCGTGCGGCCGCACCGACCGGCGCGCGCAGCCGGCGCCCGCGGCCGACCCCGTCGCCGGGGCGGCGCCCGCCGAAGGGGAGACCGCGGCGCCGCTCGCGAAATCGACGGTCACGCTCTACTTTCCCTCGGCGGCCGGGGACACGCTGACCACGGAGTCGCGCGAGATCCTGGACACGATCCGCCCGGCCGAGCGCGGGACGCAGGTCCTCGCGGAGCTGCTCGAGGGGCCGCGGGAGAAAGGGGCGCTCGCGGCGGTGCCGGAGGGGACGACGCTCCGGCGGCTGTGGGTGCGCGAGGACGGCACCGCCTTCGCCGATTTCTCGGACGAGCTTGCGAGCGGCCTTCCCGGTGGAAGCTCGGACGAGATCCTGGCGATCTACGCCATCGTGGACTCGCTGACCGCGAACGTCCCGGAGATCCAACGCGTCGGGATCCTCGTCGCGGGGCGCGAGCGGGACACGCTGGGGGGGCACGTCGATCTCCGGCGCCCCCTCCGCCCGGACATGGCGCTCGCGCAGAAGAAGGCGGAGTAGCGATGACGCGGCGGGACGGACGCGAGGACACCGCCCTCCGCACCCTCGTCATCACCCCGCACTGGCTGCGCCACGCGCCGGGCTCCGCGCTGATCACGATGGGGGAGACGCGCGTGCTCTGCGCGGTGTCGGTGGAGGAGCGCGTGCCGCCGCACATCAAGGACACGGGGCGCGGCTGGGTGACGGGGGAGTACGCGATGCTCCCGGCCTCAGGCCAGGAGCGGACCGCGCGCGAGGTGGTGCGCGGGCGTCCGTCGGGGCGCACGATGGAGATCCAGCGGCTGATCGGCCGCGCCCTCCGGAGCGTGGTGGATGCGGCGGCGCTGGGGCCCCGCACGCTCTGGGTCGATTGCGACGTCCTTCAGGCGGACGGCGGGACCCGCACCGCGAGCATCACGGGGGCCTACGTCGCGCTCGCCTTCGCGCTCGCGAAGCTGCGCGAGCGGAGCCTCGTGCGCGCGCCGGTGCTCCGCGGGCTGATCGCGGCGGTGTCGGTCGGGATCGTCGAGGGGCGGCCGATGCTCGACCTCGACTACGCGGAGGACTCCTCCGCGGAGGTGGACATGAACGTCGTCCGCACGGACGACGGCCGCTACGTCGAGGTCCAGGGGACCGCGGAGTCGGAGCCGTTCCCGCGCGAGAGGCTCGACCAGATGCTCGCCCTCGCCGACGTCGGGATCGACGCGCTCCACCGGGCGCAGCGCGAGGCGATCGGAGAGGCCCTGCCGCGCGTGCTCGCGCGATGACGACGCTCGTGGTCGCCACGGGCAACCCGGGGAAGATCGCGGAGATCGCGGCGGCGCTGGCGGCGTCGCGGATCGAGGTGCTCGGGCTCCCGGCGCTCTCGGACACCACGCCGATCGACGAGACCGGGAGCACCTTCGAGGCGAACGCGCGCCTGAAGGCGGAAGGGTATTCGCTGCGGACGCCGCACGCGGTCCTCGCGGACGACTCGGGGCTGGAGGTGGACGCGCTGGAGGGGGCGCCGGGGATCCTCTCGGCGCGGTACGGAAGCCCGACGCTCTCGGACCCGGCGCGCTGCAAGGCGATCCTGAAGGCGCTGATCGACACGCCCGATGCGGAGCGTACCGCCCGCTTCCGCTGCGTGCTCGCGGTCGCCCGGGGCGGACGCACGCTCGCGACCTTCGACGGCGCGGTCGAGGGGACGATCCTGCGCGAGCTGCGGGGGAGCAACGGGTTCGGCTACGACCCGATCTTCTTCCATCCGCCGTCGCAGCGCGCGTTCGGGGAGCTGTCGCGGGAGGAGAAGCAGAAGGTCTCGCACCGGGGGCAGGCGCTTGCGAAGCTCGTGGCGGCGATCGAGCGAGGGGAGGTGTCGTGAGCGGAGCGGACACCGGATGGATGATCCTGGCGACGGGGATGGTCCTCTTGATGACCCCCGCGCTCGCGTTCTTCTACGGCGGGCTCGTCCGGTCGAAGAACGCGCTCAACACGATGATGATGAGCTTCGCGTCCATGGGGGTCGTCGGCGTGCTGTGGGCGGCCGTCGGCTACTCGATCGCCTTCGCGCCGGGGTCGGCGTGGACCGGCGATCTCCGGTTCGCGCTGCTGCGCGGCGTCGGCCTCGACGCGAAGGGGTCGATCCCGCACGTGCTGTTCATGGCCTACCAGGGGACGTTCGCGGTGATCACCGCGGCGCTGGTCTCGGGGGCGATCGTCGAGCGGATGCGCTTCTCCGCGTACCTCGTGTTCATCGCGCTGTGGGGGCTGGTCGTCTACGCTCCAGTCGCGCACTGGGTATGGGGCGGGGGATGGCTCGGGTCGATGGGGACGCTGGACTTCGCGGGGGGCACGGTCGTCCACGTCAACGCCGGCGTCGCGGCGCTGGTCGCGGCGATGGTGCTCGGGCCGCGGCGCGATCACGGTCGGCAAGCGTTCCTCCCGCACAGCGTTCCGCTCGTCTTGCTCGGGACCGGACTGCTCTGGTTCGGGTGGCTCGGCTTCAACGGCGGGAGCGCGCTCGCCGCGAGCCCCGTGGCCGCGCTCGCCGCGGTCAACACCGTGCTCGCGCCGATGGCGACGGCGCTGGTGTGGATGCTGCTCGACGCGATCCGCACGCGCCGCATGACCGCGGTCGGGGCCGCGACCGGGATCGTCGTCGGGCTCGTCGCGATCACGCCGGCCGCCGGGTTCATCGGGCCGCGCGCCGCGCTCGCGCTCGGCGCGATCGCAGCCTTCCCCAGCTATTACGGGATCCTCGCGCGCTCGCGCACCAGGCTCGACGATTCCCTCGACGTCACTCCGGCGCACGGCCTCGGCGGGATCGTCGGCGCGCTCCTCACCGGCGTGTTCGCGCGAGCGATGTGGGGAGGCGGCGACGGCTGGATCGCCGGCAAGCCCTCGCAGGTCGCGATTCAGGGCGTCGGCGTGCTCGCGACGCTCGTGTACTCGGGAGTGGCGTCGTTCGTCCTGTTGAAAGCGGTCGCGCTCGTCGTCCCCTTGAGACCGCCCGAGCGCGAGGAGGCCGTGGGCCTCGACGTCCTCGAGCACGGAGAGGAGGCCTACTCGTCGGGAGAAGGGGCGGTCCTCGTGCTGTCCGACGGAGGCGACCGATGAAGATCATCACCGCGATCATCCGCCCCGAGAAGCTCACCGACGTGCTCGAGGCGCTGTTCAAAGCGGACGTGCGCGGGCTCTCGATCAGCCGCGCGCAGGGGCACGGGGGCGAGATCGTGCAGGTGACCAACTACCGCGGACTGACCGCGAAGATGGAGCTGCACGAGAAGGTGCGCCTCGACATCGGCGTCTCCGACCCGTTCGTCGAGATCACCGTGCAGACGGTGATGAAGGCGGCCCGCACCGGCGAGGTCGGCGACGGCAAGATCTTCGTCGTCCCGGTCGAGAAGGTTTACCGGATCCGCACCGGCGAGGAGGACGTCGAGGCCGTCACGCCGCCGATGATCGAAGGGTCGGTCTAGCGTTGACGCACCCCGGGGCTGGTGGTAGATTCCTCCGGCTTTTCGCTCAATGTTCCTGAGTAGCTCAGTGGTAGAGCAGGCGGCTGTTAACCGCCGGGTCGGGGGTTCAAATCCCTCCTCAGGAGCCAGACCCCTGAAATTCGAACTCGCGCGTTCTGGTTAACAGCCCAGGGCGCGGATCGGCGAACAAAGACGACGTTCGGTCCAGCGGAGAGCCGCAGCGTTCCGTGAGTCGGAC
>DASRJG010000172.1:0-21683 GCA_035649595.1 Candidatus Polarisedimenticolaceae bacterium | reverse complement strand
GACGGCGATCAGCGACAGCCCCACCGGCGGTCCGATCGCGGACTCGAGCGGGAGGATCGCGCGGGAGAGCAGGTTGTAGGCGGCGAGCTGGAAGGCGGGGAGACGCTCCCTCTTCAGGACCCGGGCGTTGAGCCACCACCCGGGAAGCCCCAGCATGTTGAACCATTGCACGTGCTCGACCCGAAACCCCGAGCGCTCGAGAGCCTCGGTGAGCGCGCGCCGCGTGTAGCGGCGGCAGTGGCCGAGCTTCGCGTCGATCGGACCGTACAGCCCCGGGTGCGCGGGAACGAGGAGGATGAGCCGGCCGCGCGTGGGCTCGAGGATCCTCCGGGCGTTCGCGAGCGCCCCTTGCTCGTCCTCGATGTGCTCGAGGACGTTCAGGCAGACGATCGAGTCGATCGGCGGGCCGCCGTCACGAAGCGTAGGAAGCGGGTCGAGGAGGTCCCAGCGATGGATCTCCAGATTGTCGTAGCCGGACATCGCGGCACGGATCCTGCCGAGCGCGACGTCGTCGAGATCGGTCGCGATCACGTCCGCCGCGCCGAGCAGGTGCTCGGTCAAGTTCCCGTGCCCGCATCCGACCTCGAGCACCCTCCTCCCCAGCCAGCGGCGGAGGGTCGCGTACATCCGGCGATTGAGGTGGGTCATGCGGTTCATCTTCTCGAGGGTCTCCTCGAGGATGGCGCCCTCCACCACGTCGCTCGCGAAGCGGAACCTCACGATGCACCAGAGCGCTTCCAGGCCGTCGCGCCAGGTGATCTTCTTCCCCGCCTCGTATCCGCGGCCGGCATACGACACCGGAACCTCGAAGATCCGGTAGCGCATCTTCGCGAGCTTGGCGGTGACCTCCGGCTCGAATCCGAACCGGTCGCTCTTCAGCCGGAGGTTCTTGATGACGTCGGCGCGGAAGGCCTTGTAGCAGGTCTCCATGTCGGTGAGGTTCAGGTCGTTGACCGCGTTGGAGACCAGCGTGAGCGCCTTGTTGCCGACCTCGTGCCAGAAGAGCAGCACGCGCCGCTCCTCCCCCAGGAACCGGCTGCCGTAGACCGCGTCGGCGCGCCCGTCGAGGAGCGGCCGGAGCAGCTTCGGGTAGTCGCGCGGGTCGTATTCGAGGTCGGCGTCCTGCACGAGCACGAAGTCGCCGCTCGCCTCGCGGAAGCCGCGGCGGAGCGCCGCCCCTTTCCCCCGGTTGGCGGGCTGGAGGATCCCGACGATGGAGGCGTCCCGCATCGCCCGCTCGGGATCGAGCCCGCGCCGCGCGAGCGCGGGGCGCATCTCCGCGCGCCAGTCGCGCGCGAGCGACGCGACGATCTCCCGGGTCCCGTCGGTCGATCCGTCGTCCACGACGACGATCTCCTTGGCGACCGAGAGCGAGGACAGATCGACCCCGAGCACCGCGCACAGGAGCGAGCGAAACGTCCGCCGCTCGTTGTACGCGGGAACGATGATGGAGAGCTTCGGCACGCGGCTTGGGCTATCTCTCGATCGGCAGCCCCACCATGGAGCCGTACTCCGTCCAGGAGCCGTCGTAGTTTCGCACGTTCGGCAGCCCGAGCAGGTACGTCAGCACGAACCAGGTGTGGCTGGACCGCTCGCCGATCCGGCAGTAGGCGATCGTGTCGCGCCGCGGATCGACCTCGGCCTTCTTGAGGTAGATCTCCTTGAGGTCGTCGGCCGCCTTGAAGGTGCCGTCGGGGTTGACCGCCGTCGCCCAGGGGACGCTGCGCGCGCCGGGGATGTGGCCGCCGCGCTGCGCCGTCTCGGTCATCCCGGGAGGGGCGATCACCTTGCCGGTGAACTCGTCGGGGGAGCGGACGTCCACAAGGTTGTGCGAGCGCGCCTCGACGGCCTTGATGACGTCCTGCACCCGCGCGCGGAGCTTGAGGTCGGGCTGGCTCGCCGTGTACCGGGTGGCGGTGATCTTGGGGAGGTCCACGGTCAGCGTCTTGTCGGACTCGTTCAGCCACTTCACCCGGCCGCCGTTCATCAGCCGGACTTCTTTGTGACCGTAGATCTTGAACAGCCAGAAGGCGTAGGCGGCGAACCAGTTGTTGTTGTCGCCGTAGAGGACGACCGTGTCGCCGTTGGCGATCCCGCCGCTGCCCAGCAGCGACTCGAACGCCTCTTTACCGACGATATCGCGGTTGACCTGATCCTGGAGCTGCGTCTGCCAGTTGAAGCCGACGGCGCCGGGGATGTGGCCGGCCTCGTAAGCCTTCGTGTCCACGTCCACCTCGACGAGCTTGATGCCGGGCTTTCCGACGTGGTCGCGGACCCAGTCGGTCGAGACCAGGACCTCGGGGTGTGTGTAGTCGCTCATGATCGCTCCTTCTCCATCGTGTCTAGGCGGAGGTGCCCTCCGCCAATTCGGGGACGTGCTTGACCATGTTGGTGACGTACTTGAAGACGTTGTCGGCGAAGACCATCACGCCGACCCCTTCGCGGTCCCGCTCGACGATCCGGCGCGCGCCCTCGTAGATCAGCCCGGAGCTGGGGCCCGCCATCAGCCCCTCGCGGCGGGCGAGGTCGAGCGCGCGCGTGTAGGCGAGCTCGAAATCGATCTCGAGGATCTCGTCGATGAGGGACGGGTCGAACAGCTTGGAGACGTCGAGCTGCGCGACGTTGCGCAGACCGGGGACGTCGTGCCCCTCGGTCGGCTGCACGGCGATCACCTTGAGCCTGGGGTTGCGCTCGCGCAGGAAGCGCGCGCAGCCGGTGACGGTGCCGCAGGTGCCGAGCGACACGAACAGGTGCGTGATGCGCCCTTCGGTCTGACGCCAGATCTCGGGGGCGGTGGTCTCGTAGTGCGCCCGCGCGTTCTCCTCGTTCTCGTACTGGTTCGGAAGCGCGTAGACGTCGCCCTGCGCCTTGGCGCGGGACTTGGCGAAGTTGATCGAGCCCTCCCCCATCCCCGGGGACGGGCACAGCTCGTCGTTGACGACGTCGAGGTCCGCGCCGGCGATCCTCAGCAGGACCTTCTTCTCGAGCGGCACCTTGTTCGGGACGACGGCGCGCACCCGATAGCCGCGGGCGGCGCACATCCCGGCGAGGCTGAGGCCGGTGTTGCCGGACGTCGGCTCGACGACCCCCCGCGTCGCGGAGAGCTGCCCGCGCCGCTCGAGATCGCGGACCAGGTACGCCGCGGCGCGGTCCTTCACCGACCCGAACGGGTTCAGCCACTCGAGCTTCGCGTACAGCGTGAAGCTCGGGGACGGGTTCAGCCTGTTGATACGGACGAGCGGCGTGGGGTGATCGACGTCCGGGAGGAGGTCGAGAATGTCGTCGTAGACCTCGAGCGAGCGGTCCATCCGTGGGGTGTACGCCACTCGCAGGAGGGAGTCAAGGCGCCGTTTGCGCCCGCCGGGCCAGCAGAATCACCGCACCGATCACGATCGCCGTCCCCGCGAGCGATGCCGCCGTCGGCGCCGTTCCGAACATCAGCCAGCCGAACAGGAGGCCGAACACGGGGCCGGTCATCGTGACCGCGGTCGCGCGGGCGGCGCCGGCCCTGGCGAGCCCCTGGGTGAGCGTGAGCTGTCCGAGGAGCGCGGATGCGAAGACGAGGAGGTGGCCGAGGAGCTCAACGCCGTCGCGCGGGATCGCGGCCCGGCCGGCGCGGAGCGTCGCGAGGAAAGAGAGAGGGATCGTCGCGAGCGGGAACCAGACGAGGATCGTCAGCGGGTGCTCGGTGCGCGCGAGCTTCCGAACGGCCATGTACGCGAACCCGGAGAGCATCGACCCGGTGAGCCCGATCAGCGCCGGACCGCGAGGCTCCCCGGCGGGGCCGACGATCAGCGCGACGCCGGCGAACGCCAGCACGACGAGAGGCCAATGCCATCGCCCGGTCGCCTCGTGCAGGAGGAACGGGGCGATCGCCGCGACGAAGATCGGATGGCTGTACTGGAGGAGAACCGCGTCGCCGAGCGGGAGATGCTGGACCGACCAGAAGTAACAGGACAGCGCGGCGTAACCGAGGAGCCCCCGCAGGAGGAGCATCGGCGGGTTCGAGCCGACGATCGGCACGCCCTGGATCCTCGCCAGCGTGACGAAGGTCGCGGTCATCAGCAGCCCGCGCGAGAAGACGACCGCCTGCATCGGAACTCCGGGGAGGAGCTTCTTCGCGATCGCCGCCATCAGCGCGAAGCAGGCCGCGGAGGCGACCATGAGGATCAATCCGAACCGGTCGCCCGGCCTTCGCGACTCTTGCTGGACCGCGGACCAGACGTCCGCCAGCCCGGTCAGCAGGAGGGACTTGGTGGCCCCGAGCACTAGCGGAAGGCGTGCTCGAAGCTGAGATAGACGAACACCGTGCGCTCGCCGTGGCTGGGCCCGATCCCCCACGGCACCGCGATGCCGGGGACGATCTGCAGCCCTCCGGAGAGATCGTGCGACCAACGCACGCCGGGGGAGAGGAACAGCTCGTGGCGCCGCTCGGTCCGCTCCGGCGCGACGACGGACTCCGCGCTGACGAACAGCAGCTCGGCGAGGACGTTCACGCGCGGACTCGCGAGCCAGATGAGGCTCTGCCCGGCGTTCCAGAGGGTGAGATCGGCGCTCTCCCCGAGATCGTTGCGCGCGTCGACGACGTACGTTCCCCCGGCGTTGGTGTGGGAGACGAAGCGCTCCGAGAGCGTGACGCTCAGGGGAAGGTTCCCCTGGAAGGCGGGGCCGCCGAAGCCGCGCCCATCATCCTCGTTCCCCGTGGGGAACAGCACCGAGGCGCGAGGGGCGAGCGCGGCGCGGTCGTCCTCCGCGCCGCCGATCTGAAAGCGCCAGTGGAGCGCCAGATCGCCGATGCCGTGCCCGCCGCGCTCGGCGTCCGGATGAAGCCAGGCGGCGGACCAGCTGAGCTGATGGCGCGGCCCGCCGAGGGGCCACTCCTGCGTGAAGGTGGAGACCCAGGTGTTCTCGCGCCAGGCGCGCTGAAAGGTCGAGATGTGCTGGACGACGCCCGCTTCCTGGTTGTACGCCTCCTCGATCAGGAACGAGTTGTCGCGGATTCCCGACGCGGCGAGCAGCAGGAGGACGGCGCAGGGGGCGACCATGGAGCGCGCATTCTGCAATAGAATCGCCGTCATGCTCCCTCTCATCCTCGCAGCGCTCGGTCTGGTCGCCGGACGTCTTCCGGTGGACGTCGTTCCCGTCTCCCAGTCGATCGTGCTGGACATCGACCCGCGAAAGGCCGACTACACGGGGACGGTCGAGATCGTGGTGGACGTCAGGAAGCCGGTGAGGGCGTTCCTGCTCCACGGGGAGAAGCTCGATTTGAAGAGCGCGACGCTCGCGACGGCCAAGGACTCCTCCGCCCCGATCGCGCTCCGTTGGGCGGAGAGGCCGGAGGGGGTACTCGAGATGAGCGCGCCGGCGTCGATCCCGACGGGGCGCGCGACCCTCCGGATCGCCTTCGACAACGACTTCGATACCCAGGCGAAGGGGCTGTACCGGCTGAAGTCGGGGGAGGACTGGTACGCGTTCACGCAGTTCGAGGCGGTGGACGCGCGCGAGGCGTTCCCCTGCTGGGACGAGCCGTCATTCAAGATCCCGTACCGGATGACGCTCACGGTCCCGTCGGACCAAGCGGCGATCTCGAACACGCAGGAGGAGCGCGCGACCGAGAGCGGGGGCAAGCGCACGATCGTCTTCAAGACGACGCGGCCGCTGCCGTCTTACTTGATCGCGATCGCGGCGGGGCCGGTGCAGCTGGTCCCGATCCCGGGGACCTCCGTCCCGGCGCGCGTGGTGACCCCGAAGGGGCAGTCGGCGATGGTCGCGCAGGCGGTCGCGACCACGCCGCCGATCCTCGCGGCGCTCGAGCGCTACTTCGGCTCGCGCTACCCGTACGACAAGCTCGACCTCATCGCGGTCCCCGAGTACTGGTACGGCGCGATGGAGAACCCCGGGGCGATCACCTACCTCGATCGCATCCTGCTGCTCGACCCCAACGCCTCCGACGAGGCCCGCGAGCGCCTGGCGGAGGTGACGGCGCACGAGATCGCGCACATGTGGTTCGGCGACCTCGTGACGATGGCCTGGTGGGACGACCTCTGGCTCAACGAGTCGTTCGCGTCGTGGATGGAGGACAAGATCACGGCCGAGCTGTTCCCCGAGTTCCACACCGAGGTCGGCCAGGTGCGGTCGTTCCAAAGAGTGATGGGGACCGACAGCCAGCTCACCACGCGGGCCATGCGGCGGCCCGTGACCTCGATGGACTCGCTCCTCCAGGCGGCGGACAGGCTGGCGTACTCGAAGGGATCGGCCGTCCTCCACATGGTCGAGGGGTGGATCGGGCCGGAGAGCTTCCGGAGCGGCGTGATCGCGTACCTGAAGGCGCACGCCGACGGGAATGCGACCGCGAGCGACCTGTGGAACGCGCTGGGCGCCGCGTCGAAGCAGGACGTCAAGGGCGCGCTGTCGTCCTTCCTCGACCAGCCGGGAGTGCCGATCGTCTCGGTCGAGCCTCTCGCGGGCAATAAGGTGCGCCTGACCCAGAGGCGCTTCCTGAACGCCGGGAGCGAGCCGCCGAAGGCGCAGCGCTGGAGGATCCCGATCGCGCTCCGCTATCCCGAAGGCGGGGGGATGAAGACGCAGCGCGTGATGCTGACGGCGCCGTCGCAGACCGTGACGCTCGAGTCGGCGAGCGCTCCGGCGTGGGTCCACCCGAACGCGGGGGAATCGGGGTACTACCGTTGGTCGGTGCCGCCCGAGATGTTCGCGCGGCTCGCCGCGGAGGCGAAGAGCGTCCTCGCGCCACGCGAGCGCCTCGGCTTCCTGGGGAATGCCGCGGCGCTGCTCGACTCCGGGACGATGGACGGGACGAGCTACCTGAAGGTGCTCGAGAGCTTCGCCACGGATCCCGACCCGGACGTCCTGCGCGGCGTGCTCGACGGCCTGAAGAAGATCCGGGAGACGTTCTTCGCCGAGGAGCGCGACGCCGAATTCGCCCCGTTCGTCCGCAGGACGCTCGCGCCGACGCTCGCAGAGCTCGGCATGAGCCGGCGTCCGGGGGAGCCTCTCGGGGTGACCATGCTGCGCCCGGACCTCCTGGAGGCCCTGGGAGACGCGGGTCGCGACGACACGGTGCTCGACGAGATGGAGCGCCTCGCTCGCGCCTATCTCGCGGACCCCGCCTCGGTCGATCCGGAGCTGGCCGGAACCGCGGTGAAGCTCTCGGCGATCCGCGGCGACCCAGCGCTGTTCGACCTCTATCGTTCGCGCTTCGAGTCGTCCAAGGTTCCGGCCGAGAGGGCGAGGCTCCTCAGGGCGCTCGCGGCCTTCCGCGATCCGGCGCTCATCGACCGCACGCTCGACTACGCGATGACGGGGCCGCTCCGTCCTCAGGAGATCATGTCGATCCCGCGGGCGCTCGGCGAGAACCCCGCCGCGCGGGCGAAGACCTACGCCTGGATGACCCAGCATTACGATCAGATCGCGGCGAAGATCCCTCCCGACCGAATGGTCTTCATGCCGTACTTCGCCGACGGCTGCTCGGAGGAGCGCTGGAAATCGGCGCAGACCTTTTTCGCCGAGCCTTCGCATGCCCCTCAGGGGACCGCGACGGAGCTCGCGAAGGTCGGGGAGTCCGTCGGGGACTGCGTGCGCCTGGCGGCGCGAGAAGGGGACTCCGTCCGGAGCTACACTGCTAGCGTGCCTTGATCCATAACAGAGATTACAGAAAGGACGCGCTATGAGGTGTATGAAGCTCGCCGCCGTGCTCGCTCTCGCCGTTCTCGCCTCCGCCGCGCCGGCGCTCGCCGCCGACGTCGGATGGCGCGGCTGGGGACCGCGCTTCGGGGTCTCGGACGATCCCGACCAGGTGCTCGGAGGCGTGCAGTTCGACCTGGGAGAGTTCGCGAAGCACGTCCGCTGGCAGCCGAGCGTCGAGCTCGGCTTCGGGGACGACAAGGTCTCGCTCTACGGGAACTTCATGGTGTCGTACTACTTTCCCGTCGAGGCCTCGGTCACGCCGTACGCGGGGGCCCAGGTCAGCGCCTGGTTCTTCGACAACGATCCCGATCCCGGCGACGACGACGACTTCGACGACGGCTTCAACACCGAGATCGCGCTCCACGCGATCGGGGGCATCGAGACCAAGCTGAAGAGCGGGAACCGGTTCCTCGCCGAGCTTGCGGTCGGTGTCGACGGCAACCCGGACATCAAAGTGATGGTGGGCTGGATCTTCAAGTAGCGCTTCGTTGTCCCGTCGCTACGCCAATCTCGACCCGCGCCACGTCCCGCACGGATTCCGGGAGGTCTTTCGCTGGGCCGTGCTCGACCGGCTGACCGGACGGCGCCGCGTCGCGCCGGCCGGCGCGCCGGCGCCCCGCGTCGCGCCCGACCTCGAGGCGATCCACTTCGACGGCGGCACGCCGCGCGCCACCTGGATCGGCCACTCGTCGGTCCTGGTGACGCTCGCGTCGAAGGCGGTCCTGATCGATCCCGTCTTCTCCGGCCGGATCGCGCGCGTGATCCGCAGGCACGGCGAGGCCGGGCTCCAAGCGGTGGATCTTCCCGAGATCGCCGCCGTGCTCGTGTCGCACAACCACTACGACCACCTCGACGAGCCGTCGATCCGCCGGATCTCGCGCAACGTCCCGGTGTTGGCACCAGCCGGGTTGGGCCGCTGGTTCCGCCGCCGCGGATTCACGCGCGTCACCGAGATGGAGTGGTGGCAGCGCCACGAGATCGGTCCCGTCGCGATCACCTTCGTTCCCGCGCGGCACTGGTCGCGCCGGGTCCCTTGGGACACCAACCGGAGCTGGTGGGGCGGCTACGTGCTCGAAGGAGGCGGCGCGACCGTCTATCACGCCGGCGACAGCGCCTGGTTCGACGGCTTCGGGCTGATCGCCGAGCGCTTTCCCTCGATCGACCTCGCGCTCCTTCCGATCGGCGCTTACGCCCCGGCCTGGTTCATGGGACAGCACCACATGAACCCCGAGGAAGCGCTCGACGCGCTCGCGCTCCTCCGTCCCCGCTCATTCGTCCCCATTCACTGGGGAGCGTTCCAGCTCACCGACGAGCCGCTCCAGGAGCCGATCGAGCGGTTGAAGAGGGCGTGGATGGAGCGAAAGCCCGCGGCGAGGCTGCACTTGCTCAGCGTGGGGGAAACTTTGGATATTGCCGCCGAACGAGCAGAGGAGTACAGCTAGACGATGTCCCAAGGGAGGAATCGACAATGAAGAACGCGCGCAGACTGTTTCTCTCGGCCGGCCTTCTCCTCACGATCGCCGCTGGGTCCCTCGCACTCCTGACCCCGACCGCCGACGCCGGGAACTGCCCGAGGTCGTGTCCGCCGATCAAGAAGCTGCACGGCTATCCGTGTCAATTCGTCGGCTGCGACCCGGCGACGAACGCCTGCATGTACGCCTGCTAGAAGGAACCGCAGCCCGGTCAAGCGCTCGGCTCGTCCTTCTCCAATCCGCGGCTGATGCGGAAGACGTGCCCGTCCGGGTGCCGGACGTGCATCTCGCGGACGTTCCAGGGCATGTCGGTCGGCGGCCAGGTCACCTCGAGGCCGTTCGCGATGCACTCGCGGTGGACGGCGTCGACGTCGTCCACCCAGACCGACATCCAAGCGCCCTTGTCCGCACCGTTGTCTCCGAGCGGGCCGAAAGTCATGGGCACGCTGCTCTTCCCGCGGCCGCCCTGACCGTTCTGGCAGAGAAAGATCTCGCATTCGCCCGAGCACACGCCGCCGAAGTCCGCGGGATCGCCCCAGTCCCACGCCTTCCGCCACCCGAGCTTCTCGAACCACTCGAAGCTCTGCTGGATGTTCGACACGTTGAGGATCGGTGTCAGGCCTTTCGCGATCATGCGTGCCTCGTTCACCGCCGCCCCGCGGCCTTGCGCTGGGCTTCCAGTCTCTCGGTTCCATTCCTCGTACGTCTCGGGCGTGATCTTCCCCTCGACAAGAAGCTCGGCGAACTTCCGGCGCTGGGCCTTGCTCTTGAACGGCATCGCGTGAGCGCCTCATCCTCCCGGTCGCAACCGCGGCAGCCAACGCCGGACCCGTGACCTGTAGAGAGCATAGGACTCTCCGAAGCGAGTGCGTAACGTGCGCTCTTCATAGAGGAGCACGAGCGCGTGAGCGAGGATCCAGTACACGACGCCGAGGATCGCGATCGAGGGCGATCGGAAGATCATGGCGGCGCCTTCGAGCACCGCGATCGCGCCGATGTACATCGGGTTGCGGACGAAGCGGTACGGCCCGGTCGCGACGAACGCACGCGGCGGATCGAACGGCGCCGGCGTCCCGCGGCCGCGACCGATGAACACGACCACGCAGCTCAGGGCCAACAGGCCCCCCACGACGACGAGCACCACCCCGAGAGGCCAGAGCCAGCCCGGCAACGGAGGAAGGGACGCGTCGTATCGGCGCCGGAGGACCACGGCGATCCACGCCCACGTCGAGACGAACGCGGTCGAGACCACGATGCCGCGGAACACGAGGAAGGCCTTCATCGGTCCCCGCCTCGGAGCGCGATCAGCGCCGCGAGCGCCGCGTCCTTCTGATCGACTCCCCAAGGCGGCCCGACCGCCTTGCCGATCGACGCGACCGCGGATCGCTCGCTCATCGCTCCCAAGCTCCTCTCGGGAACCTCGAAGACACGCAGCTCGAGCGACTTCGCCGCGTCGATCAGGACATTGCGGAAGAGCGCGCCCTCGGCCTTGTGCATGCGGAAGTGCACGGCGACGATCTCATCGACGCTCCACTCGGGCATCGGCGCCCCGACGAGCACGCCGCACGCCGCCACCTCGTGTCCGGCGTCATCCGCACGCTTCAGGGCCGCCCGCAGCTCGCGCACGGCCCCCACGCGCGCGGCCTCCACGCCACGGCGCACGACGTCGCGCGCTTCGGCCGAAGGAAGGTCCTCGGCAGCGTGGTAGGGCTGCTTCGCCCAGGGCGCATCGCCGGCCCGGACGATCTCGAGCCGGCGCCGATCGACCACGAGCAGCTCGCTCCCCCGCGCGCCGAGAGCGACCAGCGCGGCCCAGCCCGAGTGGGCCTTGAGGCCGAACGCGATGCGCATCAGTCCGCTGCGAAGCCCACGAAGGTGCCCAACGCGAAGAAGTGCGTGAGCGTCGCGGCGAACGCGAAGCCGACGAGGAGCAGCACCAGGCGCCAGGTCGATCGCGACTCGCGGAAACCCGAGAACTGAATGAACAGGTCGGCGACGTACGTCGCCGAGTAGGCGACGTTGGCGAGCACGGCCAGCAAGAACAGCCCGAGGACGCCGTCGAGGGTGAGCATCGCTTGGGAACCCGGCCACGCGGCGTAGAAATGACCCAGCACGATGAGCGCGAGCAAGGCGTTATAGAAGACGCGGCGCAACTCCCAGTAGCGGAGGGCGTCGGTGGTGTAGTCGCGGAACCTTCCCGCTCCCGAAGCCGTCGAATCGTTCATCCCTGCGCTCCTTCAGGGACCCAACATACGCTCCACGTGCATCCTTACCGCTACCCCTCCGCTCTCTCCTTCGTCTTCCACCTCCTGTGCATCCACATCCACAGCTCGGGCCTCTCGCGAATCCTCGCTTCGAGGAGACGCGTCGTCTCGCAGGTGATCAGGCGGATGTCGTGGTCGCGATCGCCGGTCAACCCGGGAAAGAGCATGCGCTCGTACGTGATCCGCCAGCCCCCGTCGGGCTCGGGATACGAGAAGGTCGCCACGACCGGGGCCCCGGTGCGGAGATGGATGGCGCCGACGGTGGGGATGGTGGATGCAGGGCGGCCGAAGAAGGGGACGAAGATGCCGGAGCCGCGGGCGTCCTGGTCGATCATCACGGCGAGGCCGAGGCCTTGGGAGAGGGCGCGCCGCGACGCGCGCAGGGCGTTCTCCTTCGCGATGACCCGGTTCCCGGAGCCGCTTCTAAGGCGGGCGAGGCGCTGCTCGAGGCGGGGGTTCTCCATCGGCCGCGTGATCAGGGCCATCGGGCAACCGAGGAACCCCTGCATGTAGGCGGTCAGCTCCCAGTGGCCGAAGTGACCGGAGATCACGAGCACGCCGCGTCCCTCGGCGTACGCCTCGCGGAGAGCCTCGAGGCCCTCGTACCGGATCCGGCGGCCGATCGCGTCCGCGGTCAGCCGCGGGAACGCCGCGGCATCGGTCGCGATGCGGCCGTAGTGGTGCCAGCACGCGCGGACGATGCGGCGGGCGTCCCGGTCGGCGAGGCCGGGGCCGAACGCGGTCCTCAGGTTGTCGAGGGCGACCCTCGTGTGCTTCCGGTCGAGGCGGTAGGCGAGCTCGCCGCCGCCGGCGCCGATCCCGAGCAGGGCGCGGTGGGGGAGCCAGCGGCCGAGGGCGAGGAGCCCAGCGGCGACGGCGTTCTCCAGGGCGAACCGGAGCCGCTTCGCGATCGGCGGGGACGCGCTCATCGCGGGGGACTATAACGTCGTATCCTTGCCCGCTTTGGAGGGCCGGCGTGGTCGTCTCGACGGTGCGGAGGCTGGTGCTCGGCCTCGCGGTCGGCGTGCTCTGCGCCGCGGCGACGCCCGCGGCGGACGACGGCCCGCCGGTCGCCCGAACGGGAGGGCTGCTCCGCGCGCAATGGAACTATCCCGGCAAGGCGCAGCTCGGCTTCGGCGCGATCGTCGGCCACATGCCCGAGGACTTCGATTGCAAGACGACCTGCCTGTTCCGCGGCGCGACCTTGCAGGCGGCGGCGGGGCTCGGGGCGGGGGAGCTGTCGATCGGCTATGCGAGCCTCGTCGGCGAGACGGGACGAGGGGATTGGCTGCTGCGGCACGTCTACTACGGATACGGCGTCCGCGCGGCCGTCGTCCGCACGTGGGGATCGTCTACGCTCGACCCCGAGGGGGCCACGTTCGCCGGGGTGGAGGGAGCGTTCACGATCGCGCAGGTCGGATGGACGCTCGGGGTCTTCCGCCGTCTCGAGTCGGTCCCGGGGAAGAGTGATTGGCGCGTCTTCGGAGGAATGGGATGGGGATTCTGATGCGCCACGCGGCCGCGGTCGCGGCGATCTCCTTTGCGCTCGTCGTCCCGGCTCGCGCGCTGGAGACCGACCAGTTCTACGCCTGGAAGCGGCCGCTCCGCGACGCGACGGGGACGATCAACGCGCAGATCAACGCGAACATCGACCAGGTGCTCGCCCAGGTCAACGCGCGCCGCGACGCCGACACATGCTCGTGCCGCAGCGTGCAGAAGGCCATCCGGCACGGATTCCTCTACCCGTTCTTCGTCCGCCCGGAGGTCTGGGCGACCAACACCTCGAGGCTCGACCGCGTCCCCTCGACGCCGGACGAGGAGCTGAAGTTCCGGCACGACTACGTCTACGGCTCCGCGTCCGCGCTGGACGTCATCCGCTGGATGCCGCCGAGCCCCACGATCGAGGTCGGAGGGATTCGGATCGGGACCGACAAGCTCAGCCACTTCTTCTCCGAAGGGTCGTGGCTCTACAACAACTACCGTCGCTTCCGCGCGAACGGCGGGAGCGAGGACGCGGCCGTGCAGCGCGCGGTGGAATTCGGGATCGCGACCGAGCGCACGGTCCTCGGCGGAACGTCGTCGGGGGTGCTCTCGCTCGCCGACGTCGAGGCGAACTATCAGGGCTTCCTCTTCTACAGGGGCCTGTGCGAGGGGCCGAACCCGGGTCTCAAGCGCACGCCCGAGGGATGGCGCCTCGACCCGCCGTTCGACCTCGCGGCCTACGTCTCGCCCGAGTGGGACGAGTCCTGGCAGCCGAATATTTTCCTCCCCAAGCGCTGGGCCAAGGTAAAGCCGGTCATGGAGCGTTACTGCCCGCTCCTGCGGGATCCGGAGATCGTCGCGCAGCGGAAGGCCTACGCCGAGCGGGACCGGATCACGCCGTCGGAGGAGGTCGTCACGCGGATGGTGCGGGAAGGGAAGCTCCGCGACCCGCGCCCCTACACGATCGTCAGCCTGTGCGGGGGATCAGCCGACAGCGCGTCCGCGCCAGGAGCCGGAGGGGATGATCTTCCCTCGATCGTGCGGCCCGGCGTAGACGTAGCTCCAGGCCGGCGCTGACCCACCCCCGAGACGGGCGAGGACGATCGCGCGACGGTAGAGGGAGCCCGCAGCGCCGAAGCCGCGGAAGGTCTCGATCGGATCGAGCACCTCGAACAGCCGCCGCGGGTCGGGGATCGAGTAGAGCTCCCCCTCGACGGTGCCTCCCGCGCCATCGACGCGGAGCCCCGGGTACGCCCCGAGGTCGAGGAGGCTCCCGGCGATCCGTGCCGGCACGCAGTCGGTCATTCCGAGAGCCGCGAGGTGATGGGAGCGCTCCTCTCCCGCCATCAGCGTGCCGTAGACGAACAGGTGGCGGACCGGCCCGGCGTGTGCGTCGCCGGCGGCGGCCGCCTCGAGCGGGGCACCGTCGAGGCCGTGGGCGTGAGCGCCGCGGCGGACGACGTCGAGATACGCCCCCGCGGGCGGGACGAACGCCTCGCGGTGCGCCGGCGCGACCTCGTAGAAGAACGCCGCGTGCTCCGCGCCGTCGTCCGTGAGGGCGACGCTCGCGACACGCCGGTAGCGATGGCCGCGGCTCTCCTTGTCATCGAGAAGACGTGCCGCGCGATCCTCGAGGCGGAACAGCACTCCTTCGACCGCGCACCCCGTCGCTTCGACGGCATCGAGGACGCCGCCGCCGCGAGACGAGGAATCGTGGGTGAAGGCGAGCCGGCGGTCGGGAAGGTAGGCCCGCGCGATCGGCGCGAGCGCGATCCCGAAGCGCGCGAGGTCCCCGGCGTCGAGGTTGGACCCGTACGCGAAGTACAGCATCGACGCGGATTCTAGGGGAGCGGCTCAGAGCCCGTCGCGGGTCTCCAGGACGAGCGCGACGAGGGCATCGAACTCGCGCTTGGCGCTCCGGCGCTCGGGCGGGGAGGCGAGCCGCCCCTCCGGGCCGCGGGCTTGCCGCTGCGCGAAGCGGTCGATCACCTCGTAGAGAGCGTCGGGGCCGAGCGCGCGGTGGCGCCGGGAGAGGCGCGAGGCCGCGTGCGCGATCGCATCCCCCGTGATCCGCGTGTAGGCGTTGATGACCGCCGAGCGAGCGCAGACGTCCGCGACGATCCGCGCGGTCGGCCGCCCGGACAGACGCGCCGCGCGACGGATCAGCGCGAGATACGCCGACTGGAACCGCCGCGCGCGCGCGAGCTTCGCCGGCGTCGGACGCCGGTCGGCCCGCGTGGCGTAGGACGACGCGGCGAGGTCGAGCACCAGCCGCGGCGGGAGCGGCTTCATCTCCTTCGCGAAGATCCGCGGCAGCTCCCGGAGGAGGTCCCGCGTCGAGTACACCGCGTTCCAGGTGATCCCGTCGGGGACGGTCACGCGCCCGCGCGCCGAGCGCGCGGTCTCGAACCAGGCGTGCGTCCGGTCGAACCTGCGGACGAGCGGCCGGGCGCGGGCGAGGAGCTTCGCCGCCATCCCCCCGTCGAACCCGATCCGGCGGAGGAGCAGGCGGTCGCGGGTGTCGTCGAACGACTCGGAGAACACCTTCAGGAGCGGATCGCGCGCGAACGCGCGCAGCGGCGTGCGGCGCCCCGTCTCCAGCGCATCGACGATCTGCGCGAAGCAGGAGACGATCGCGCGCGCCTTCGCCTTCTGCTCGGGGAGCGCGGTGGACCAGCGCGGCCCGTCGTCGAACCGGTACTCGCGATGATAGAGGCCGAACTGCCGGACCGAGCCGTAGTCGATGATCGAGCCGTCGAGCAGGATGTTGTCGCCGTCCCAGTCGAGCCAGCAGAAGACGTACTCCCGCTCGAACGTCGCCGCGACGCGGCCGAACGCCCGCGCCACGTGCTCGGCGAAGGCGCGATAGGCCTCCGGGGCCGACCGTGCGGGGGTCAGCATCCCGTTGGCCCGCTCGCGCCCGACCGCGTAGTCCATGGCCGCCCGTAGACGGACGAGGTCGTTCTGCTTGAGCGGGGCGAAGAGGTGCGACGGGCGCAGGAGGTTCTTCGCCGCGCGGACGTTGATCGCGAAGCCTCCCGGGAGCGCCAGCACGGCGAGCACCCGCTCGGTCGCGATCCCGTTCCGATGGAACGTCTCGCTCATCAGCGCGGCGCCCAGCCCTTCCTCGATCGACGCCGTGCCGCAGCCGTACGAGGCCCGGCGGCTCCCCGTCTTGTAGAAGCGGTTCGTCTCCGCGGTCGCCGGGCACAGGCGGGTCACCCCCGTGCCGCAGCTCGAGATGTCCCAGGTGACTCCCGCGTGGCGCCACGTGCCGTTCCACACGCTGCGCCCGTCCCCCGAAGTGTCGCCCCGTCGCCCCGGGTGCTGGAGCTGGAGGTAGCGGGTCGCCATGTATGGGTGCGCGCAGCGATCGGCGCGCCTGACCCGCAGGCCGTGCGCGAGGTCGTACTCGTTGACGATCACGATCGCGAAGGTGTCGAGGATCGCGCGGCGCAGCCCCGGCGTCAGGACGTCCGGATGCTGCGGCGGGATCAGCCCCATCTCGCGCGCCAGCCCGAAGTTGAAGAAGGCGACCGTCGCGTCGTGCCGGCGCCGCGCCGGGTAGTCGACGTGGCCGCCCGGGACCGCGTCGCGATACGGGTGGCGTCCGTCGATCCGCGAGAAGGCGCGGTACGACGCCGGACGATGAGGAAGAACCGAGGCAGCCACCCGAGAAAAGCTAGGTTCTTGCTGCATGTTCGGCCAATCCGCGGGCCGGCCGTGGCACGATGACCTCATGGACCCCCATCCTCACAACCCGCAGCACAAGCAGATGGCCGACGCGTCGATGGTGCGGACCCTGACGTTTCAAGCCGAGGCGATCTGGCCCCAAGAGGTCGAAATCTTTCGCCGTTACGGCCTTTCCGGTCCTCTCCGCGTGCTCGACGTCGGGTGCGGGACGGGGGAGATCACGGCACGGCTCGCGGAGCTCTACCCCGAGGCCTCGTTGACCGGCATCGACCTGATCGAGCCCCACCTCGAGACCGCCCGCGTCCGGTGCGCCCGCTTCGGCGGCCGGGTCTCCTTCCGCGCGGCCGACGCCTTCGCGCTCCCGTACGAGGAGGGCGAGCTCGACCTCGTCGTCTGCCGCCACATGCTCCAGGCGGTGCCGCGCCCGGGCGACGCCATGGCCGAGATGGTGCGCGTGCTCCGTCCCGGCGGCCGCCTGCATCTGCTGGTCGAGGACTACGGGATGATCCACATGCACCCGACCCGTCTCGACGTGGACCGTTTCTGGGCCGAGGGCCCATCGGCCTACGGCGCAGCGACCGGGACCGACCTCCACATCGGCCGCACCGCGGTCGGCCGCCTCCGCGCCCTGCTCGTGGAGGATGTCGCGCAGCACTACGTCGTGGTGGACACGCTGCGCGTGGCGCGCGAGACGTTCGCGGGGATCTGGGAGGCGTGGCGCGACGGCTACGTCGACGAGATCGGCCTCCACACGCGCTTCTCGCGGGAAGAGGCGCTCGCGATGTTCACGGACATGCTCGCCTGCATCCGCAGCCCCGACGGCTACGCCGTCTGGCAGGTCCCGATCCTCACCGCCCGCAAGCGCTTGCAGGACCGGTGAAATCGGTCACAATGCGGAGCAGGAGGCACGATGCCGCGCATGCACTGCCTGGTTCCCGCGATCGTGGCCGCGGTGTCGCTCCTGACGCCGGCCGCGCGGGCCGAGACCCGCGTCTGGGTGGACCTCGCGGGGCGCGACGACACCATCCCGAAGCTCGGGATGCCCGGCATCGCGGTGCACGTCCAAGGGTTCGCCGCGTCGCCGCGGAGCGCGGTCGCGGCCGAGGTGGCGGACGAGCTGAAGCGGGTCGTGCACACCCGGCCACTCGGCGACGGGGAAGCGGGGGATTACGACCTTGAAATCCTGCTCGAGGCCCCGCGTCCGCAAGGCCCGGTCGTGACCGTGCCGTTCGCGGCCGAGCTGCGCTCGCGCGGCGAGCGGGTCTGGCGGATCACCGGGCGCTCGGAGGTCCGCGACGAGCCGGTGGATGCCGCGACGTTCGCGAGCATCGGACGGAACGTCGTCGCGGCCCTGGCGCACGACGGATGGGTCCAGCCGCGTTACGACCCGGACAACCCGCCCCCCGCCGCACCCGCGGTCAGGATCCATCCGGACCGCTAGGTGCAGCTCAAGGTCCTGACCTACAACATCCATCGGGCGATCGGTGTGGATCGACGGTTCCGGCCTCAGCGGATCGTCGAGATCCTGGCCCACCACGACGCGGATCTCGTGCTCCTCCAGGAGGTGGACGAAGGGGTTCCCCGCTCGCGGGAGCTGGACCTCGCGAAGGACCTGGCGCGCGACGCCGGCTACCCGCATCTCGCGGCGGGGTACAACGTGTCGCTCAGGAAGGGACGCTACGGGAACGCCATCCTCAGCCGCTGGCCGCTCTCGATCCATCGGAACATCGATCTGACGGTGGACGGGCTCAAGCGCCGCGGCTGCCTCCACGCCCGGATCGGGGTCGAGACCCCGCAGCGGGGGATCCGCGACCTGGACATCTTCAACCTCCACCTCGGCCTCCAGGCGCGCGAGCGCACGCGGCA
Source organism: Candidatus Polarisedimenticolaceae bacterium (assembly GCA_035649595.1). Lineage (GTDB taxonomy): Bacteria > Acidobacteriota > Polarisedimenticolia > Polarisedimenticolales > DASRJG01 > DASRJG01. The sequence continues at coordinate 3,202 of DASRJG010000172.1, read as the reverse complement.
GGTCGGGATGCTCGCGAAGTCGGCCGAGTTCAACGCCCTCCCCGCCGACGCTCCCTGTCTCGTCGCCGGGGACTTCAACGACTGGCTCGCGCAGCTCCATCCCGTCTTTCTCGAGATCTTCGGGTTCAAGAGCGCGATCCGGCACCGGTGGGGGTACCAGGCGGCGATCCGGACCTATCCGGCCTTCTCGCCGACCGGGGCGCTCGACAAGATCTACTACCGCGGCCCCATCCGTTTCCTCGGCGCCCGTAGCTGCCGGCTCGCGGTCTCGCGGGTCGCGAGCGACCACCTCCCCGTCATCGCCGAGTTCGAGCTGATCTAGCCGGTCGGTTGCCTTCCCGACATCGGGGACCAGATTTCCCCAGGCCGGGGTCCGTCGAACCGGCGCGACGGGAGGGGTGTCATGCGTAGGGTGTTGGCCATCTCGGCCTTCGCGGTCTGCGGCATCGTCCGGGCGGACGACGTTCCGGACGACGCGACGCGGCGCGAGGCCGCCGTCCTGGATTGGCAGGAGCCACGGCTGCTCGCCGTCCCGTGGAGCGACGCGCCGGGGGCGACCACCGTGATCACCGCGGAGGAGATCGAGCGCTCCGGCGCCGCGAACATCTTCGATCTCCTGCGCCGCGTTCCCGGCGTGGACATCCGGTACACGCCGATGGGCGGCCACATCTCGATCCGCTCGAACGGCTCCTCCCCCTTCTCCGAAGAAGTGCTCATGCTGATCGACGGCTCGCCGTACAACAGCCCCGACAAGGGGGGGTTCCCGGGGCACCCGAACTACACCGGCTTCTTTCCCCTCGACCGGATCTCCCGCATCGAGGTCATCCGCGGGCCGATCTCGGTGATCTACGGCGCGAACGCGTTCGGCGGCGTGGTCAACATCGTTTCCAAGCAGGCGGCCGACGCGATGGGCGACCGCGCCGAGGGAACGACCTACGGCGGGAAGGTGGTCGCGGGGAACGAGGACATCGCGGGCGCGCGCGGCAACTTCGGCTGGGTGAGCGCGTCGTCCTCGGTCGCGGTCGAGGCCGGGGTCCTCCGCGGGAACACGCCCATCCGTATGAACGGCGACGCCGAGCACGAGCGGGGGGACGTCTACGTCTCGGGGGCGCTCGGCGGGCTCTGGGGCTCCGTGCTCCATCAGGAAAGCAAGTACGGCTCGTTCTCCTTCGAAGGCCTGCCGACCATTCCCGCGCACAACAACGTGGACATCGCCGACCTGCACTACGACGTCCGCGCGGGGCGCGCGATCCTCCGCGCGTCGGCGACTTTGAACCGCTACCGCGGGACGACCTGCGCGAACTGCCACAACAACCAGAGCGGCCCTCCGGACGACGCCGTCACGAGCGACGTCGGGAGCGAGCGGGAGACGGACAGCCGCGTCCGCGTGGCGCTCCGTTCGGACATCACGCTCAGCGACCGGCAGGACCTCAACGCCGGGCTCGAGCTGTTCCGGGACGAGGTCGAGCGGCGGATCGTCGTCCAGGCGGGGGCCGAGCACGAGCTCGACGGCGGGGGGGCGTTCGTCCAGCACCAGTGGCACGCGCGGAGCGGACAGTTCCACCTGCTGACCGGTCTCCGCGTGGACACCCTCGAGGGGCTCGACGCCGCCGTGTCGCCCCGCGTCGCGGCCGTGATCGAGCCGAACGCCGATCTGAGCGTCCACGTCTCGTGGAGCCGCGCCTATCGCGCGCCCACCTGGAACGAGCGGTTCATCCGGCAGCGGTTCCTTCCATTCGATCTCGCGCCGAACCTGATCCTCGTCATCCAGGGGAACCCGGATCTCGACCGGGAGCGGATCGACTCGGCGCAGTCGGGTGCCGCCTGGCGTGTGGGAGGACGCACCGTGCTCCGGGTGGACCTCTACGCGAACCGCGTGTACGACTTCATCTACCGGGCCAACACCGTTTTCGTCCCCGGCACGCCGAACGAGATCCGCCAGCCCTTCGCGAACAAGACCGAGCCGTTCTCCGTGCGCGGCGGGGAGGCGACGGTGCTCACGCGTCCCGTCGCGCCGGTGGCGCTGATGTTCGCCTACGCCTACCGCGGCCTCTCGCTCGGCTACGGGGACGGGGCCGCCGCCTACGCGCCGCGCCACAGGCTGTACGGGACCGTGGACTGGACCCCGGCGCCGCGCTGGAGTGTGAACGTCGGCGCGAGCTGGAGCAGCTCGTACACGGTCTCGTCCCCGAACGTCTTCGGGCTCCGGCCCCAACCCGGCTATTCCCTCTACGACGCGGCCCTCCACTACTCCCTCCCCGTCGGGCGCGGGCGGGTCCTGCTCGGGCTCGACGGCCACAACCTCACGGACGAGCACCCGTACGAGACGCTCGTCGGTCCCGGCATCGATACCGGGCTCCGCGGCCGGATCGTCACGGTCGGCGCGACGCTCGAATTCTGACGATGCGGATGGGCGTCCTCCTCGGCTTCCTCATGCTCGTCGCCGCGAGCGTCGAGCCTCCGGCGGCCGCGCGGACGGTCGTGCTCGTGTCCCCCGGGCCGCAGGCCTACCTGGACGCGGCGGAGGGGGCGCGCGAAGCGCGCGGGGAGGACGCGGTGGGGGGCGTCGAGACGATCGTGCTCGACCAGCACGACGACCGCGCCGCGGGGGAGTCGGTCCGTGAGGCGGACGTCGTCATCGCGGTCGGCTCGCGCGCGGCCCGTCTCGCGCGCGAGCGCGCGCCGGAGACGCCGCTGGTCTACGCGATGGTCCTCGATCCGGCGTCCGTCGGCCTGGCCGCCCCGGGGGAGGTCCCCGCAAACAAGAACACGGGCGTCACCATGGACGTCTCGACCGACCGCCAGTTCGAGCTGCTCCGTCAGATCGCGCCGGGAGTGCGGCGGGTCGGCGTGCTGTTCGACCCCGCGGTCTCCGGGCCGCTCGTGCGGGCCGCGAGGCCGATCGCCCGAGCGCACGGCATGGAGCTGGTGGCGCAGGCGGTCCGCGACGACGGGGCGGTCGTCGGCGCGGCCAACCTCCTGCTCGGCTCCGTCGACGCGCTGTGGGTCGTCGCCGATCCGACGATCCTGACGCAGGCGAACGCGCGCGCCCTCATCCTCATCGCCCTCCGGACGCGCAAGCCGCTCATCGCCCTGTCCGAGGGGTTCGTCCGCACGGGGGCGCTCGTCGCCCTCGCCGCGGACCCGCGTGAGGTCGGACGCCGCGCCGGCTCGATGGCCCGCCGGATCGCCGACGGCACGC
>DASRJG010000171.1:0-7691 GCA_035649595.1 Candidatus Polarisedimenticolaceae bacterium | reverse complement strand
CCGGACGGGCACGCGTGGGTGCTCGCCGTCGAGGACGACGGATCGGGGCTCCCGGCGCAGCCGAAGCCCGGCGCGCGCCGGGGGCTCGGGCTCGACGCGATGCGCGCGCGGGCGGCCGAGATGGACGCCGCGCTACGCCTCGCGGCCGTCCCGACGGGCGGGACGCGGGTGGAGCTGCGCTTCCGCCCCGGGGCGCAGCGCGGGATCTAGGGGGCGCGCGCGAGCGCCGCGCGCATCACCGGCTCGGGAACTCCCGCCCTCTTCCAGGCCATCAGGTCGTTCGCCGTGAAGCCCGTGGCGAGCGTCTGCTTCGAGACGAAGTCGACCAGCACGCTCGTGCCGAGCTGCTGGCGGCGGAGGCGGTTGACGTCCACGAGGAGCTGCGCGGGTGTCTTCGGGAGCGCCGCGGCCTTCGCCGGGGCGGCCTTGGAGCTCAAGCGAGAGGGGGGAACGGCCATGGCGATCGGGGGAATGGCGGGCGCCGTCGGGTGGTCCGCCACCGCCGGGGCCCGGGACGGCTTCGCCGCGATCCAGGCCTCCTGCAGCTTCGCGTCCCCCGCGACGCCGACCGCGGCCTCCTGGAGGGCGTCGGCGAGGACCTCCTCGCAGTTGACCGCGTTCCGCCAGCGTCCCTTGGTCTTCCCGCTCCCCATCGCGGTCCCGGTCGCGAACACGTGCCCGGTGCGGTCGGCGAGCGTCCAGGGGAGCTGGACCTCGGCGGTGAACGTCGATGCGAGGAATGCGTGCGTCTCGTGGACGTAGAACCGGGTCGTGCGGATCTGGAGGACCAGGTCGGACTTGTCGTCGAACTGGATCCCCCAGGCATTGAACCGGTCCTGCAGGGTCGTCTTCAGGTAGCTCGGGAGATGCCCGGCGTACCGGATGCGGAAGGTATCGTCCTTCGCCCCCGTGCCGTCCCCCACCAGATCCTTCGCCGTGACCGTCCGCGAATCCTCGACCACGAGCGCGACCGGCTTGCTGGAGACCCCTTCCTGGAGCGTCGCGCGCACCGATCCCGGCTTCGTCGTCGGGATGAACTTCAACGGGATGATGAGGTCCTCACCCGCGAGCGCCGGAGCCGCCGCGAGCGCGAGCGAGCAAACGAGGACGGGACACGCGAGACGAATGGTGCGCATGAAGCCCTCCCTTTCGTCCCGCGTCCTTGCAAGAACGGTGCAGGCTTCTTACGCCTCCGCGGACTTCGCGCGCGCTCGCCGCGGCGACGAATTGGTCTTCGGCGTTACGACCTTGTAAGGCTTCTTCTTCGCGGCCACCGCATGGTCCCGCCAGACGCGGAGCGCCTCGCCGACGCTCCAGGCCTGCGCCGGGCACCCTCGCGGCGTGTGCGGGGCGTCGCCGTCGAAGATCTCGGAGATCGTGCCGAGCCCCGCCTCGCGGAGGTGCGGCGCCAGCCCGTCGATCAGTCGCCGCGCCTTCGCCTTCGCGGGCGCGCCGCCGACGCACACGAGCGCGTCGGCGTACGGCCCCAGCAGCCACGACCAGACCGTCCCCTGATGGTACGAAGCGTCCCGGGACATCGGGCCCCCTTCGTAGCGGCCGCAATAGGCGGTGTCGTCCGGCGACAGGCTCCGCAGCCCGTACGGCGTCAGGAGCTTCTCCTCGACGACCGCGAGCACGCGCTTCGCCTTGTCCTTGGCGAGCAGCGGATGGGGAAGCGAGATCGCGAAAATCTGGTTCGGCCGGATCGACGCGTCCTTCCGGTCGCCGTCCACCACGTCGTAGAGGCAGCCCTCGCTCTCGTTCCAGAACGCCTCGACGAACCGCTCGCGCACCCGGGCGGCCTGCTTCGCGGTCTCGTCGGCCGCAGCAGGGCGCCCCGCGCGGCGGCGCAGATCCGCAAGGATCGACAGCGCGTTGTACCAGAGCGCCTGGATCTCGACCGGCTTCCCGTGGCGCGGCGTCACGACCCAATCGCCGAGCTTCGCGTCCATCCAGGTCAGCTGCACCCCCGGCTCCCCCGCGTGGAGCAGGCCGTCGGCGTCCACCCCGATCCCGTGGCGCGTGCCGCGCTCGTGCCAGGCGACGACGTCGTCGAGCACGGGGAGGACCTCACCGAGGACGAACGCCTCGTCCTTCGTCGCCTCCAGGTAGCGCCGGACCGCGACGAAGAGCCAGAGCGCGGCGTCCACGCTGTTGTACTCGGGGGACTCGCCCGAGTCGGGGAAGCGGTTCGGGAGCATCCCGCGGTCGGCGCTCTTTGCGAAGGCACGGAGGATCTTCTTCGCGTCCTCGTGGCGCCCGGTCGCGAGGCACAAGCCCGGGAGCGCGATCATGGCGTCCCGCCCCCAGTCGGCGAACCACGGATATCCCGCGACGATCGTCCGGAGGTCTTCCCCCCTGCGGACGACGAAGGCATCGGCGGCCAGCGCGAGCGCGCGCGGAAGCTCGTCCTCGGCCGCGACGATGTCGGCGACGATCGTCCGGCGCGCGCGCTGGCGCGCGAGCAGCTCGAACGGGTCGCGTCCGGCGACGTCCGCGGTGGACACGATCACGCCGAACCGCTCCCCGCGGCCGAGCTCCCTGTGGAAGGCGCCGTAGCAGAACAGGTCCTCGTGGAAGTCGAGGCCCCGCTCGCGCTCGCGGAGGTACTCGAACGAGTAATACCAGCCCGGGTTCGCCTCGAAGGCCGCCCCCGGCGTCGAGAGAATGATCTCGGGCGCCCCCGCGTACGGCCGCGCGCGGAAAATCCCGTCGCGGTACGACGCGTCGGCGAAGCGGATCCCGTCGTTCGCGCGCTGGACGCCGTGGTCCTCGCGGTAGGCGACGAGCGGCGCCAGCTCGAGCGTGAGCGGCCCCGGCGCGTCGAGGACCTCGTACGCGACGACGGTCGTGTTCTCGCCGTGGACGGCGGCGATCGTCTTGCGCAGGCGAACGCCCCCCGCCTCGAAGACGAAGGTCGGGAACGGGTCGAGCGCGAAGCTCGCCAGCCGCTCGAAGCCGCGGGGGTGGATCGTCCCCGGGTAGAGGTTGGTGTCCAGCTCGAACCGCTCCCCGCCGACCACGACGGTCTCGGCCAGCTTCGACAGCAGGACCATCCGTCCGACCGGAGGGTGCGTCGCCGCGACGAGCAGCCCGTGATAGCGGCGGGTGTGCGCCCCCGAGACCGTTCCCGAGGCGTAGCCCCCCAGGCCGTTGGCTTCCAGCCACTCGCGTCCGGAGGCCTGGTCGAAGTCGTGCGTCACCGACGCGTCGAACGAGATCGGCATCCTGCTCCCCTCACACGTGATGCGGAACGAGTGCGAAGGGATAGCGGAAGGCTACGGATTCCGCCAGCTTCGCGCGTCGCGCTTCATCAGCTCGTCGGCGGCCGCCGGTCCCCAGGAGCCCGCGGCGTAGTTCGGGAAGTCGCGCGGCGGGATCGATCCCCACACGTCGAGGATCGGCGTCGCGATCCGCCAGGCCGCCTCGACCATGTCGGCGCGGTGGTAGAGGGTGGTGTCCCCGATCATCGCGTCGTAGAGCAGTCGCTCGTATCCCGTCGCCTTGTCGGAGGGGCCGAAATCCGAGTAGTTGAAGTCGAGATTGACGCGGGTCAGGTTCATCGTCGCGCCGGGTCGCTTCGCCTTGATCTCGATGACGATCCCCTCTTCGGGCTGGATCTGCAGGATCAGCCGGTTGGGCTCGAGGTCCTGGATCTGGATCTTGCCGAAGGCGAGCAGCGGCGGCTTCCGGAACTGGATGACGATCTCGGTGTCCTGCTTCGCGAGGCGCTTCCCCGAGCGGAGGTAGAACGGCACTCCCGCCCACCGCCAGTTCTCGACGTCGAGCTTCAGCGCGCCGTAGGTCTCGGTCATCGAGGTCGGCGCGACCGAGGGCTCGGCCCGATACGCGAGGAGCTTCTGCGAGTCCACGAACCCCTCGCCGTACTGCCCTCGGACCGTGCGCTGGAGGATCTCCTCGGGAGGCATCGGGCGGATCGCGTTGAGGACCTTCACCTTCTCGTCCCGGACCGGGCTCGCGTCGAACGAGGAGGGGGGCTCCATCGCGACCAGCGCCAGGAGCTGGAACATGTGGTTCTGGATCATGTCGCGGAGCACGCCCGCGGTCTCGTAGTAGCCGCCGCGCCCCTCGACGCCGAGGGTCTCCGCGACCGTGATCTGCACGTGGTCGATGTAGCGGCGGTTCCAGACCGGCTCGAAGATCCCGTTCGCGAACCGGAACGCCAGGATGTTCTGGACGGTCTCCTTGCCGAGGTAGTGGTCGATCCGGTAGATCTGGCTCTCCGACAGGCTCGAGAGCAGATCGCGGTTGAGCGTCTTGGCTGAGTCCAGGTCGCGCCCGAACGGCTTCTCGACGATGAACCGCCGCCAGCGTCCGGTCTCGTCCGCGAGGCCGGCCGCGGCGGCCTGCTTGACGAGGGTGGCGAAGGTCGCCGGCGGGGTCGCGAGGTAGAAGAGGACGTTCCCGAGCGTCTTGTGGCGCGCCTCGACGTCCTTGAGCAGGTCCCCGAGCCAACCGTACCCCTGCGGGTTGTCGAACTCGAAGCCGACGTAGTAGAGACGGCTCTCGAAGTCGTGCCAGATCGCCTCGTCCACCTCGGCCGTGGCGAACTCGCGGATGTCGGCCCCCATCTCCGCGACGAAGGCCTCGCGCGTCATGTCCTTGCGGCCGACGCCGACGATCGCGAAGTCCTTCGGAAGGAGGCCGTACCGGCGCAGGTTGTAGAGGGCCGGGAGCAGCTTCCGCCTCGTCAGGTCCCCCGTGGCGCCGAAGATGACGATCGTGCAGGGGTCGCCGGGGCGCTCCCCCGACTTGGGCTTCTCCTCGCTCACACGCGGCAGTCTACAACGCGCGCTCCGGCAGAAGCTCGTCGTGCATCGACGAGACGATGAACAGCAGGCAGCCGCCGCGCGTCCCCTGCACGCCGTGGGTGGTGCCGCCGTCGAGGCGCTGGTAATCCCCCGCCGTCATCTCGAAGTCCGGCCCGTGCAGGTCCCCCTCGAGGACATAGCACTCCTCGATCCCGCCGTGGCGATGCGCGGGGTACTCCGTACCGGGATCCATGCGGACCAGCATCGTGACCCGATCGTTGATCCGGTCCACGAAGAGGCGGCGGACGCGCACCCCCGCGACGGCGGTCGCCTGCCATTCCCCTTCGCCGCCCCGCACGATGATCGAGCTTTCCTCGGGGAGATCCGGAAGCCATCGCTTCCAGGCCTGAACGCCGTCCGCGTCGTCGGCCCCGCGCCGCACGCGCTCCATCAGCCTCGCCTTGAGCGAGGGGGGCGGCGGCTCGGGCGGGAGGGAGCGCGCGAGCGCCTCGACACCCGGACGGCAGGCGCTCACCGCCGCGCGGCAGGCCGGGCAAACCTCGAGGTGCGCTTCGTAGAGGCGCGCGGCGTCCGGCTCCAGTCCGCCGATCGCGTACTGCGCCGCCCTCTCGCGGTCGTCTCTCGAAAGGTGGTCGTGGGGCTTCATCACGCGACGTCTCCGTGAGCGGCGAGCTCGTGCTGCAACCGGATCAGCCCCGAGCGCATCCTGGTCTTGACCGTGCCCAGAGGCTGCCCGGTCGCCTTCGCGATCTCCGTTTGCGAGAGCCCTCCGAAGTAGGCCGCCACAAGCGCCTCGCGCTGCCCCGCGGTCAGCGTCGCGAGCGCCCGGCGGACCCGCGCGGCCTCCTGCTCCCCGGCGCTGCGATCCTCCGGACTCGCGCCGGCGTCGGGAACCAAGAGCGCCGACTCGAACGGCTCCTCACGCCCGGCCCGCCGCATCCGCGTCCGCCGCGCGTCGAGCGATCGCGTGCGCGCGATCGTCAGGAGCCAGCCCAGCGGCGTGCCCTTCGCCGGCTCGTACCGCTCCCCCTGACGCCAGACCTGGAGGTAGACGTCGAGCGTCGCTTCCTCCGCCGCCCCGCGGTCCCCGAGGATCCGGAGGACGAGCGCGAAGATCCGGTTGCTGGTCAGGTCGTAGAGCCGCTCGAAGGAGCGCTCGTCGCCGGCCCCGATCGCCGCAAGGAGCGGGAGGAGCTCGTCCCCTCGATCGGGGGACGGGCCGAGGGCATGGAGAGGCGCCGCGATTCCCATCTCGGGAATACTACGGCGGGTCCCATCGGAACGGATTGGCTAGCGGCCGGGTGCCGGGGAGTAGTTGACCGACCAGCGCTCGGACCAGTTCCGGAAGGCGGCGACCTTCCCGACGTTCTGGCGGCACCACCGCTCGACGTCGGGATCGCCCGTCGCCCGGCGGACCTCGTAGGACAGGGCTTCCATGTGCCCCGCCGCCCGGACCTCGTCGAAGTAGTCCATGACGAACGGCCCCCAGAACAGGTCCCGGGTCTTGCGGCCGTGGAGCGCCGAGACGAGCCGCAGCGACGTGTCGATCGCGTAGGAGAAGAAGCTCGCGTCCGACTTCCCCTTCCACGACGTGTCCTGCCGCAGGGCCGCGATCAACGCCAGCCCCTTCGCCTCCGCCTTCTCGGAGGCGTCCGAGTCCGAGACACCCGCGGCCCCCTGGAACAGCACCTGCCAGAGGTCGGCGGCGACCTGCTTCGAACGGGCCTCGTCGTTCTCGAGGGTCAGCGAGCGCACGTAGGCCGCGAACGCGCGACCCGGAGCGCCGGAGGTGGAGAGCGCGTCCCCGAGCGCGCGCCAGAGCGACGCTTCGTAGGGGGAGCGCTTGAGGCAGCCTTCGAGCTCGACGACCGCCTCGTCGAGGCGGCCGAGCCCTTCGAGGCTGATCGCGTGCTGGATGCGGAGCGCGAGGCTGTCCGGCCAGGCGGTGAGCCCTTGGGTGAGCACGGCCTCGGACTTCTCCCAGGCGCGCATCCGCCCGTAGGCGCTGCCGACGACGACGTACAGATCGGCCGGCGCGTCCTTCTGCTCGGCGAGCAGGGTCTCCCCGACATGCGCCGCCTCGCGATCGTCGCCGATCGCGTAGAGCGAGAGGGCCAGGCCGTAGATCACCTGCGGGTTGCGAGGGTCGATCTCGCGGATCTGCTCGAGGAGGGCGATCGCCTCGGCATGGTTCCCGGCCTCTTGCAGGCTGGCCGCGGCCAGGAGGCGATCCGAGGGGGTCTCGTCGGTGGCAGCCGTGACGCCCGCGAGCAAGGCCACGAGCGCTCCGCCCAGAATTCTCGTAAGGATCTTCATGGTCGACCCTCCTAGTACGAGAAAGGAATTTTGGTCCCGACGCCCGGAAAGGCCAGTCAACCTATAATCGGCCCGTCCCTGCTCCCTTTCTTGGAATGCACGAGCGCGCGGTTTTCCACGGCGGCCCTTCGCGGGCCCTGGCGCTCCTCTTCGCGGGCGTTGTCGCGTCGGCGATTTGGGGGTCCCCCGCCGAGGTCCGCGCCCTCATCGAGCACGACCGATGGGAGGAGGCGCTGTCCCGGGCGCGGGCGCTCGCGACGTCCGAGCCGGGGGACGACGCGACCGCGGCACTCGGCGAGGCGCTCTATCGCGCGGGGAGAATCGACGAGGCGGGCGAGGCCCTCGCCCCTCTGGCCCTCCGCGACGAGTCTCCGCCTCGCGCGCTCGCGCAGCTCGGCCTCGTCCGGGCGGCGCAGGGGAAGGACGCGGAGGCGGCGGCGCTCCTCGGCCGCGCGGCGGCCGCCGCTCCCGACGACGCGTGGGTCCTCTACCGCGCCGCGGGAGCCGCCCCGACGCGCGCGAAGGCGATCGAGATGCTCCGCGCCTATCTCGAGCGCGCACCCGCCGACGACCGCGACCGTC
>DASRJG010000170.1:0-2122 GCA_035649595.1 Candidatus Polarisedimenticolaceae bacterium | reverse complement strand
CCGGGCGCCTCGCGGACCTGCGCGGCGCCGGGCGCGTTGCCCATCGCGCCGACGGGCGGGCTCTCACCTCGGGCGTCCGCGGCGCGGCCGACCTCCTCCGCGCCGCCCCGCCCTTCCCTCGGCCCTCCGCCGACGACCATGGGGCACGGCGCGCGGCCCGGCCGTCGCTCCCCGCGGCGCGGGGACCTCCGGGCGCCGCACAGGGCCCGCCGGGCGGGGCCCTCGCCGCGACTCGATCAGGGAGAAGTCGATCTCCAACCGGAAGGCATCGACGCGGTCGATCCGGACGCGCGCCGGATCGCCGAGCGCGATGACGCGGCCGCTCCGCTCGCCGCGCAGGACGCGCCGCCTCTCGTCGTACCGGTAGCGATCGTCGGGGAGGGACTGGATCGGCACCAGCCCCTCCACGAAGAACTCCCGCAATTCCACGAAGGCGCCGAACGGCTCGACGCCGCACACGAAGCCCTCGAATTCCTCCCCGAGCCGCTCGGCCATGAAGGCCATCTTCTTGCGCTCGACGAGCTCGTTCTCGGCGGCGTCGGCGCTCCTCTCGCGGATGGAGGAGCGCGCCGCGGCCTCCGGCAGGAAGCTCTCGAGATCGCCGCGCTCCTTCGGCTCGAGCGGACCTCCCTTCAGCATCCGCTTCACGAGCCTATGGACGACCAGGTCGGGATAGCGCCTGATGGGGGAGGTGAAGTGGGTGTAGCAGGAGCTCGCCAGGCCGAAGTGGATGTCGCGCTTCTCGGAATAGCGCGCCTGCTTCATCGAGCGCAGCATGAGCCGCGCCAGGAAGCGCTCCTCCGGGCGTCCCTTGGCCCGCTCGAGAATCGCCTGGAACGCGCCCGGCTCGATCGAGGTGAACGGGCGCGGCAGGGAGTACCCGAAGGCCTGCGCCACTCCGTCGAACTCCTCCAGCCTTCGCGGGTCGGGGCGCTCGTGCACGCGGTAGAGGCTCGGCACCCGGGCTTTCCAGAGATGCCGCGCGACCGTCTCGTTGGCCGCCAGCATGAACTCCTCGATGATCCGGTGCGCGACGTTCCGCTCCAGCGCGATGATCCCGGTCATCTCCCCGGTCACGGCGAGGATCACCTCCGGCTCCGGCAGGTCGAAGTCGATGCTGCCCCGGCGGCGGCGCCTGTCGTTGAGCAGCAGGCACAGCTCCTCCATCAGCCGGAAGCCGGGCACCAGATCCCGGTACCGCTCCTGGACGGCGGTATCTCCCTGAAGGATCTTCGCGACGTTCGTGTAGGTCATCCGGGCGGCGCTCCTGATGACCCCCTCGCAGAGGCGATACGACACGACGCGCCCGTGCCCGTCGATCGACATGAGGCACGACTGCACCAGGCGATCGACGCCAGGGTTCAGGGAGCAGATGCCGTTGCTCAGGCGGTGCGGCAGCATCGGCAGGGCGGTCCCGGGGAAATAGACGCTCGTGGCGCGCTCCAGGGCCTCCTTGTCGAGCGGCGTCGCGGGACGCACGTAGTGGGCGACGTCGGCGATGTGGACCTGCAGCTCCCAGGCGCCCTGGGGATCGCGGCGGACGAGCACCGCGTCGTCGAAGTCCATCGCCGTCTCGCCGTCGATGGTGACGATCGGGAGCCCGCGGAAATCCTCCCGTCCGCGGATGTCCGCCGGCTGGACGACGTCCTGCGTCCGCTCCGCCTGCTCCTGCACGTCGGGAGGGAACTGGTCGCGCAGGCCGAACTTGCGGACCACCGCCTTGAGCTCGGTGTCCGGGGAGTCGGGCGCCCCGAGCACTTCGACCACGCGCCCCGTCGCGCGCCGTCCTTCCTCCGCCGGGCGCAGGATGTCGACACCGACGACGAGGCCGTTCACGGCCCCGCCCGCCTCGCCGGCCGGGATGACGATGCCTCCCTCGAAACGCCGGTCGTACGCCTCGACCACGCCGGCGCGATAGACGCCGACGACGCGCCGGCGGGTGCGCTCCACCACCCGGCGGATCTCCCCCTGCAACCGGCCGTCACGATCGGCGCGCACGACGACGACCTGGACGCGATCGCCGTCCCGGCGGTCCCCGATGGAGGGGGGCGGAACAAAGACGTCGCGCCCGCCGCCGTCCGGAACGACGAACCCGAAGCCGCGCGGGTTGACCTGCAGGACG
>DASRJG010000169.1:0-9399 GCA_035649595.1 Candidatus Polarisedimenticolaceae bacterium | reverse complement strand
GCTCGACCTGAAGCTCCCCGACATGTCGGGGTTCGACGTTCTCGAGCGGATCCGCGACGACCAGAAGCTGGGCGACCTCCCGGTCGTGGTCTTCACCGGCAAGGAGCTGACGCCGGACGAGGACGCGCGGCTCCACACACTCGCGCGGAGCGTCGTCGTCAAGGGGGTGGAATCCCCCGAGCGGCTGCTCGACGAGACGGCGCTGTTCCTCCACCGCGTCGTCGCGAACCTCCCGATCGAGAAGCAGCAGATGCTCGACCGGCTCCACCGGTCGGACGAGGACCTCGTCGGCAAGACGGTTCTCGTCGTGGACGACGACATCCGGAACATCTTCGCGCTGAGCAGCGTGCTGGAGCGGCGCGGGATGGAAGTCCTCACGGCGGGAACGGGGCACGAGGCGATCGCGACGCTCGAGTCCAAGGACGACGTCGCGATCGTGCTGATGGACATCATGATGCCGGAGATGGACGGCTACCAGACGATGCACGCGATCCGCCAGAAACCGGCGCTGCGGCGCCTGCCGATCATCGCGCTGACCGCGAAGGCGATGAAGGGGGACCGCGAGAAGTGCCTGGATGCGGGGGCCTCGGACTACCTGGCGAAGCCCGTCAACACGGAGCAGCTCCTCTCGGCGCTCCGGATGTGGCTCCACCGGTAGAGTCGAGGGAGGCGGATGAGCTCCGACGACAAGGTCAACATCCTGCTCGTGGACGACCAGCCCGGGAAGCTGCTCGCCTACGAGGCGATGCTCGGCGAGCTCGGGGAGAACCTCATCAAGGCGAGCTCGGGGAGGGAGGCGCTCGAGCACCTCCTCAAGACGGACATCACGATCGTCCTGATGGACGTCAGCATGCCGGACCTCGACGGTTTCGAGCTGGCGGAGATCATCCGGCAGCACCCCCGGTACCAGAAGACGGCGATCATCTTCGTGTCCGCGGTGCACCTGACCGATCTCGACCGGCTGAAGGGATACCAGTCGGGAGCGGTGGACTACGTCTCGGTCCCCGTCATCCCCGAGCTGCTCCGTGCGAAGGTGCGGGTCTTCGCCGAGCTCTACCGCAAGACGCGGGAGGCGGAGCGGCTCAACCGCGAGCTGGAGGCCCGGGTCGCGGAGCGGACGGCGGAGCTGGAGGCCTCCACCGCGCGCCAGATCGAGCTGACCGCGGAGCTGCGCGAGGCCGACCGGCGCAAGGACGAGTTCTTGGCCTTCCTCGCGCACGAGCTGCGGAACCCCCTCGCCCCCATCATCAACGCGACCAGCATCCTCCGCCTGAAGGTGGGCACGGACTCGGATCTCGTCTGGTGCCGCGAGGTGATCGAGCGGCAGGCCGGCCAGCTCACCCGCCTGGTGGACGATCTGCTCGACGTCTCGCGCATCACCCGCGGGACGATCACGCTGCGCTCCGAGCCCGTGGACATGGCGACCGTGGTCGCGAACGCGGTCGAGACCTGCCGTCCCCTGATCGACACGCGCCGCCACAAGCTGGCGATGACCCTCCCCGACCGGCCGATCATGCTCCGCGGCGATCCCGCGCGCCTCACCCAGATCGTGGCCAACCTCCTCAACAACGCGGCCAAGTACCAGGACGCGGAGGGGCGCATCGAGATCGCCGTCGCCCACGAGGGCTCCCACGCGGTCATCACCATCAGCGACGGCGGGATCGGCATCGCTCCCGAGGTGCTCCCGACGGTCTTCGACCTCTTCTCGCAGGTCGGGCGCGCGTCGTATCGTCAGGAGGACGGGCTGGGGATCGGGCTGTCGCTCGTGAAGAAGCTGACCGAGCTGCACGGCGGGACGATCGAGGCGCGGAGCGAGGGCGCGGGTAAGGGGAGCGTCTTCGTGGTCCGGCTCCCCCAGGTCGTCGAGCCCGCGGGCGCGCGCGACGGCGCGGAGGAGCCGATCCCGTACACCGGCCCGCCGCTTCGCATCCTCGTGGTGGACGACAACCGCGACGCCGCCGAGAGCCTGGCGAAGCTCCTCCGCATGGGGGGGCATACGGTCATCGTCGCCCACGACGGCGGCCGCGGGCTCGAGCTCGCGGTGGCGGAGCGGCCGTCGATCGTCTTCCTCGACATCGGTCTCCCGGGCATGGACGGCTACGAGGTGTGCCGCCAGGCGCGGCAGCGGGGACTCTTGGACGCGAGGATCATCGCGATGTCCGGGTACGGGCAGGCGCGCGACCGCCAGCGGTCGGAGGCCGCCGGGTTCGACAGCCACTCGGTCAAGCCGGTGGAGCTGGGCGAGCTGATGCGGCTGCTCGCCGGGGGGGAGATGAGGAGCGGGCGATGAGCGGCGACGGCCACGCCTCGACCGGGATCGAGGGGTTCGACGCGATCCTGCGCGGCGGCTTCCCCCGGGGAAGGCTCTTCCTGATCGAGGGGATGCCGGGGTCCGGGAAGACGACGCTCGCGATGCAGTTCTTGATCGACGGCGCCTCGCGCGGCGAGCCGGTGCTCCACGTGACGATGTCGGAGACCGCGGAGGAGCTGCGCGCCGCGGCCGTCTCCCACGGCTGGTCCCTGGAGGGGATCCACATCCGGGAGCTGGTCCCCTCCGAGATCGAGCTGCGCCCGGACCACCAGTACACCATGTTCCATCCGTCCGAGATGGAGCTGACCGACCGCACGAAGTCGATCCTCTCGGAGGTGGATCGCCTCAAGCCGACGCGCGTCGTCTTCGATTCGCTCTCCGAGCTCCGCCTGCTCGCCGGAAACCCGCTGCGGTACCGGAGGCAGATCCTCGGCCTGAAGCAGTTCTTCGCGGGCCGTCACTGCACGGTCCTGCTCCTGGACGACCTGACCGCGACCGACCGCGACCTGCAGATCCAGAGCATCGCCCACGGCGCGGTGTCCCTGGAGCAGCTCAGTCCGGAGTACGGGATCGAGCGCCGGCGGCTCCGCGTGGTCAAGCTCCGCGGCGCGTCGTTCCTCGGCGGCTATCAGGACTACGTGATCCGCCGCGGCGGCCTGACGGTGTTCCCGCGGCTGGTCGCCGCCGAGCATCGGCTGGTCGTCCCGAAGGGGCGCCTGAGCAGCGGCGTCGCGGAGCTGGACAAGTTCCTCGGAGGGGGCATCGAGAGAGGAACGAGCACGCTCATCGTCGGAGCACCGGGCACGGGCAAGTCATCGCTCGCCGCGCGCTTCGTCGCGAGCGCCGCCGAGCGCGGCCAGCGCGGGACGATGTTCACCTTCGACGAGAACCGGCACGTGCTCCTCTCCCGCGCCGCGGGATTGGGCATCCACCTTCAGGAGCACATCGATCGCGGCCTGGTCGAGATCCAGCAAGTCGACCCGGCGGAGCTCTCCCCCGGAGAGTTCGCCCACGCCGTCCGCGTCGCCTCAACCGAGGGCGAGCGGGTCATGATCGTCATCGACAGCCTCAACGGCTACGTGAACGCGATGCCGGGAGAGAAGTACCTGGCGCTCCACCTCCACGAGATGCTCACCTACCTCGGACAGCTCGGGGTCGCGACGATCCTGATCGGCGCCCACCAGGGGTTCGTCGGCGGACAGATGCAGGGCCCGGTGGATGCGAGCTATCTCGCCGACGCAGTGCTGCTCCTCCGGTACTTCGAGGCGGCGGGCGAGGTCCGTCAGGCGATCTCGATCGTCAAGAAGCGGGGCGGGGCGCACGAGCGCACGATCCGGGAGTTCAGCCTGGAGGAAGGCGCGATCCGCGTCGGGCACCCTCTGCGCGAATTCCGGGGCGTGCTCACCGGCGTGCCCACCTACCGGGGCAGCGACGCGCCGCAGACCGAGGAGACGTCGTGATCCCCGGCGCGAGCGAGCTCGAGGCGCGAGTGCTCGTGCTGGCGCCGACTCCCAAGGACGCATCGATCACCTCCACGGTCCTCGCGGGAATCGGGGTGCGCTGCACGATCTGCTCGAGCGCGGTCGACCTCGCGCGCGAGCTCGGCCGCGGCGCCGGGGCGGCGCTCATCGCCGAGGAGGCGATCGCGGGGGACGACCAGCAATACCTCAAGGCGATCCTCGAGCGCCAGCTCCCCTGGTCCGATCTGCCGTTGATCGTGCTGACCCGTCCGGGGGCCGACTCCCCCGCCGTGCTCGAGACGATCGAGGGGCTGGGGAACGTCTCGCTCCTCGAGCGCCCCGTCCGGATCGCCGCGCTGGTCAGCGTCGTGCGGGCCGCGCTCCGCGCCCGGACGCGCCAATACCAGATCCGCGAGCACCTGCTCGATCGCGAGCGTGCCGCCGAGGCGATGCGCGAGGCCGACCGTCGCAAGGACGAGTTCCTGGCGGTCCTCGCGCACGAGCTGCGCAACCCCCTCGCCCCGATCCGGAACGCACTCGGGATCATGAAGCTCGCCGGGCCGGACGCCGAGACCTCCCGAGAGATGGTCGCGATGCTCGAGCGCCAGGTGGATCACATGGTCCGTCTCGTGGACGACCTGTTCGAGGCCTCCCGGATCACACGGGGGCAGATCGACCTCCGACGCGAGCCGGTCGACCTCGCCGCGGTGCTCCGCTACGCGGTCGAGACCGCGCGCCCCCTTCTCGAGGGCTCCCGCCAGACCCTCCAGGTGGAGATCCCGGACGAGTCGCTCGGCGTCGACGGCGATCCGGTGCGTCTCGCCCAGGTCTTCGGGAACCTCCTCAACAACGCGTCGAAGTACTCCGCCGAGGGGTCTCCCATCTGGCTCCACGCCCGGCGGATCGGCGGCGCGATCGAGGTCTCGGTCCGCGACCGCGGCAGGGGGATCCCGCCGGAGATGCTCTCCCGTGTCTTCGAGATGTTCACGCAGGTGGACCGGCGGGCCGGCGGGCCGCAGACCGGCCTGGGGATCGGCCTCACCCTGGTCAAGAACCTCGTGGAGCTCCACGGCGGGGAGGTCGAGGCGCGGAGCGCCGGGCCGGGGCTCGGGAGCGAGTTCCACGTCCGTCTGCGCCTCTTGCCCGAACCCCCGCCGAGGAGCGCGCGCGAGGCGCCGTCCCGACGCGAGGCGACCGCCGCATCCCGCGTCCTCGTCGTCGATGACAACCGCGACTCCGCCGACAGCATCGCCCTGCTGCTGAGCCTCCTCGGCGCCGACGCCCGCGTCGCCTACGATGGCGTCGAGGCTCTCGAGGTGATCGGGACGCACCGCCCCCACGCCGTGCTCCTCGACATCGGCCTCCCCGGGATGGACGGCTACGAGGTGGCACGGTGCATCCGCGAGCGAGCGGACCTCCGGGATGTCACGCTGATCGCCCTCACCGGCTGGGGCCAGCCGGACGACCGGCTCCGCTCGCGGGAAGCGGGGTTCGACCGTCACCTCGTCAAGCCGATCGATACGCCCACGCTCGAAGCGATCCTGAGCTCGCTCGCCGAAGGAGCCCTCCGTGCCGAAACCGAATGCCCGTGAAGAGCTGGTCGCCGCGCTGAACGACGACCTCGCGCGCGAGTACCAGGCGATCATCGCGTACGTCGTCTACTCCCAGGTGCTGAAAGGGGCCGCGTACATGGCGATCGCCGGGGAGCTCGAGACGCACGCCGCGGAAGAGCTCGCCCACGCGATCACCATCGCGAAGCAGATCGACTACCTCGGCGGCATGCCGATCGCCGCACCGAAGCCGGTGAAGCTCTCGGAGGACGCCGAGGAGATGCTCCGCTTCGACCTCGCCAACGAGACCGAGACGATCCGGCAGTACCGGGAGCGGGTGCGGCAATGCGAGGCTCTCGGGGAGTACGCGATCGCCGAGGACATCCGCGAGATCCTCCGCCAGGAGCAGGAGCACCAGATCGACCTGGCGACCGCTCTCGGCGAGGACGCGCCGGACAACTCCGGGTGAGGCCCGACGACGCGAACGGGAACCGTCCTCCGTCGGAGCGGCCGTTCCGCGTTCTCGTGATCGCCGGGTCGAACCGGCGCCAGTACGACTGCCCCGGGATCGACTCGAAGGCCCGCACGCTGATGTTCCGCATGGCCGACCGCCTCCCGCAGGAGTGGGAGATCGACCTCGAGGACCTGGGGAACGTCTGGAACCGCGAGCAGATCCGCACCTGCAACGGCTGCGTGTCCACGTCGATGGCGCTGTGCGTCTGGCCGTGCAACTGCTACGAGAAGGGAAGCCGCGGGCAGCCGGACCTGATGTGGAACCTCGATCTGTACGCGCGCCTCGACCTGGCGGACGCCTGGGCGATCATCGGGCCGGTGAACTGGTACGGGGTGACCAGCAACCTCAAGGCGATGTTCGACCGGCTTGTCTGCATGAACGGCGGCAACCCGCGCGAGGACCTGATCGGCCACAAGGACCAGGAGCTCGCCATCGCGCTCGAGCACTCGAAGGAGTGGTCGAAGCTCAGCCGCAACCACCTCGAGGGACGCTCCGCGGCGTTCTTCTGTTACGGCGACGGGGGCGGCGACGAGATCGGAGCGTCCGGCCGGCCGAAGATCCTGCGGCACAAGAGCTACCTCGATCCCGACAAGGAGCCGTTCCGGGAGATGCGCGACGCCTACGCGCCCCTGGTCTGGCAGTGCCGGTACAGCGGGATCGAGGTCCCGGACCCGCTCTGGCGGTACGTCGAGTTCGGGCGCGGGAAGAAGTACAGCGACAACCAGGCCGAGCACATGATGGACGAGGAGGACGTCCTCCGCGCGTTCGACGCGTGGACGCGGGCGTTCGCCGCCCACGTCGCGAAAAAAGGGCGCGTCACCCCCGGGGAGTACCGCGCGTTCGGGTATCGTCCGCCCCCCCACGCGGTCGCGGACCTGCGAACGAAGTGGCGAGGCGCGCGCATGGCGCTCGGACGCCCCAAGCCGGGGACCTCCCCGGCGGTCCAGCAGGCCCGCAACCTGAACCGGGATGCGACCGTGCATTACAAGCGAGGCGAGGGAAAGAAGCTGCGTGAGCGGAATTGACGGGACTCCGCCCGACGGGATCGCCATCGCGGTCTGCAGCAGCGCCGCGCACACGATGGCGAAGGCCCTCCGGCCGAGCATCCGCCTCCTCGCGGGAATCGGCGTCGAAGGGGACGCCCACGCCGGGGCGACGGTGCGGCATCGCTCCCGCGTGGCGAAGGACCCCGGGCGGCCGAACCTTCGCCAGGTCCACCTGATCCACGCGGAGCTGCACGACGCCTTGAGCACGGCCGGCATGCCGGTCGTCCCCGGCCAGATGGGGGAGAACGTCACCACGCGGGGCGTCGATCTCCTCGCCCTCTCCACCGGCGCGAGGCTGCACCTGGGCGCGAGCGCGGTCCTCGAGATCACCGGGCTCCGCAACCCGTGCACCCAGCTCGACGGGATCCATCCGGGCCTGATGGCGGCGATGCTCCGCCGGAACCCGGACGGGAGCGTCGCACGACGCGCCGGGGTGATGGCGATCGTGCTCGAGGGCGGCGAGGTGCTCCCCGGGGATCGGATCCGGGTGGAGCCTCCCGCAGGTCAGCACCGCCCGCTGGAGCCGGTGTGAGCGACGCGTTCACCCGCTTCGAGCACGACGGCTGGGAGCGCGTCGCCGGCCGGTACGAAGCCGCCTGGTCGTCACTGACGCGTCCGTTCGTGGCCCCCCTGCTCGACGCGGCGCGCGTCGGCCCCGGCGACCGCGTGCTCGACGTCGCGTGCGGCCCCGGCTACGCGGCGGGCTGCGCGATCGATCGCGGCGCGCGCGCGATCGCCGTGGACTTCTCGGCGGAGATGGTGCGGCTCGCACGGGCCCGCCGGCCCGACCTGGACGTCCGCGTCGGCGACGCGCAGGCGCTCGACCTCCCGCCCGGGGCGTTCGACGCGGTCGTCATGAACTTCGGGGCGCTCCATCTCGCCGATCCCGGCGCGGCGTTCCGGGAAGCCGCGCGCGTCCTCGTCCCCGGCGGACACCTCGCGTTCACGGTGTGGGCCGACCCGAATCGGTCCCCCGGCGCGGCGATCGTGGACGCCGCGATCCGAGCGCACGCGGACATGCGGGTGCCGCTGCCTCCGGGCCCGCCGTGCTTCGCATACCAGCGCCCGGCGGATTGCCGGAGAATCCTGGAGCGGGCAGGCTTCGACCGAGCTTCGGTCACCTTCCGGACGGAGACGGTCGCCTGGCGCGTCCCCTCCCCCGAGTTCGTCTTCGAGGCGGAGCGCGATGCCGGCGTCCGCACCGCGGCCCTGCTCGCCGCGCAGACGCCGCGCGTGATCGCGTCGATCCGGAGCGACATCCGCACCGCCGTCGCGCCCCTCGCCCGGGGAGGTGCGTACGAGATCCCCTTCGCCGCGCACGTGATCGCGGCGAGCCTCCCGGCGGCCCGCTGAGACGAATTGGGGCACAATCGCTCGGTGCGACCGCTCGCGCTCGCTCCGGTCACGCTCGCCGCTCTCGGCAGCATCGCGGTCCTCTCCCGGCCGCCGGCTCCGCGACCTCCGGCGCCCGAGCCGTCACCCGCCCCCGTGGCGATCGAGACCAACCGGTGGGCCGAAGGGACGCGCGAGGTCCTGAGCCCGTCCTGCGGGCGCTGCCATCTCCCGAACCTTCCGACGAGCAATCCCCGCGCGCTCGCGATCTTCGACCTGAGCGAGGATCCCTGGTACGCCCGGATGACCGACGAGCAGCTCGGAGGGATCGAGCGCCGGATCGGTGGTAGCGGGAGCGTGTCCGAGGAGGACAAGGCCACGGTCGCGAGCTTCGTCCGATGCGCGCGCGACCACGATTGCCCCCCGGAGGAGGCGCGACGCCCCGGAGCCGAGCGGCGCGACCGCGCGGGGATCGCCCAGGTGTGGGTCCCGGCGGGGACGTTCCGGATGGGGACCGACGACGGCGCCCTCGATGCCCTGCGCGGCGAAGGACCTCCTCCCTGGGTCGCGCCGGCGCTCGACGCCGAGCGCCCGGCGCACGAGGTGCGTCTCTCGAAGGGGTACTGGATCGACGCGTACGAGGTGACCAACGAAGCCTTCCGCGCGTTCGTGGACGACGGGGGATACGCGAGGCGCGCCCTCTGGTCGGACGCGGGATGGGCCTGGGCGAGCAAGCAGCCGGCCGGAGCGCTCCCCTCTCCCTGCGGCGGCAGCGATCCGCGTCAGCCGCGGGCCTGCGTCACCTGGTACGAGGCGGACGCCTACGCCCGCTGGCGCGGCGGCCGTCTGCCCACCGAGGCGGAGTGGGAGTTCGCGGCCCGCGGCCCCGAGGCCCGGCGCTACCCGTGGGGGGAGACGTTCGACCCTTCCCTCTGCAACGTCGTCGGGAGCCGCGGCGCGGTCGCCGTCGGAGGCTTCCCCGGCGGCGCGAGCTGGGTGGGCGCGCTGGACATGGCGGGGAACGCGATGGAGTGGGTGCAGGACTGGCGTGCGCCCTACCCCGCCGGCGGCGTCGCGGTCGATCCGGCCGGCCCCGCGTCGGGCGCGGTCAAGGTCGAGAAGGGCGGCTGGTGGGGAAGCAATCGATTCGTCGCCCGCTCGGCGTACCGGCACTTCGAGGACCCCC
>DASRJG010000168.1:0-16464 GCA_035649595.1 Candidatus Polarisedimenticolaceae bacterium | reverse complement strand
TCATGGAAACCGACGTCCGCAAGAACCCCGCCCTGCTGAAGCTGGACCTCTACTGCAAGGGGATGCGCCTGGGGGACGAGTGCCTCCCCGAGCGGAACGGAGGACGGCGGATCCTACGCACGCGCGCGGGCCTCGGCTCCGGGCTCGAGCTCATCCTTCCGGGAGGGCTCTGGACCAACGTTCCGGTCGTCGAGGCATTCGCGCTCGAATCCCCATACGTCCTGCGCCACGGCGGCGACGGGTTCCGGATCGACCACGACGCGCTGGGTCCGGTCGCGCGCGTCCGGCTGTCGCCGCAGCCGGAGTGGTACGAGCGCAAGACCTCGACCGGAAAGCCGATGAGCCGGATCGGCACGCTCCAGGGGACGTATCTCGGGATCTACCCGGCGAAGGTGTGCGATTACTGGCTGCTCACGCCGAAGGAGCAGTGCGCGTTCTGCTCCGTCGGGCTCAATCTCGGCGCCGATGACGCCGATGAGAAGTCGGTGCAGGAGGTCGTCGAGGTCGCGAGGGCCGCTCAGCGCGAATCGAGAATCACCTACATCGACTTCAACACCGGCCACTACGACGGCGACACGTACCTCGACATCCTCGAGCCCTACGTCCGTCGCGTGAAGGAAGCGACCGGACTGCTCGTCGGCGTCCAAACGCCGCCGCACCGCGATCTGACGCGGTACAAGCACTTGCGCCGGATCGGGGTGAACCGGGTCTCGTTCTGCTTCGAGCTGTTCAACCGCGAGCGGTTCCGGACGGTGTGCCCCGGGAAGCACCGGGAGTACGGGCTCGACCGCTACCTCGCGGCGATCGAGTACTGCGCGCGCGAGGTCGGGCCGGAGGGCCAGGGGTTCGAGCCGTGGGTGGTCAACGGCGAGATCATCGCGGGGCTCGAGCCCGCGACCGACTCCATCGCCGCGATCGACTGGATCACCAGCGTCGGCGCGATCCCCACCGTGTGCGTGTTCCGGCCGCTGCAAGGAACGCTCTACAAGGATGTGCGACCACCGCGGACCGAAGACCTCGTCCCGGTGTTCGCGCGGCTCTACGAAGCGTGCATGGAGCGTGGGCTGCCGATCGGCCTCGCGCCGAACGTGCACGTCTCGCTCGTCCTCCTCCCCGAAGAGGCGCGGTGGCTCCAAAACAGGCCGCGCCGGTTCTGGCTCGGTGAGCTGAAGAACGCGGTCGCCCGGCGGGTCGTCGCCACCCGGCTACGGCGGAGCCGGCGACGGGCGATCGAAAAGGCGAGAAATCGACGTCCGGTGGGCCTGCAGCCGACCCCCTGAAAAAGCTTGAGTTTTCGCTATCCCTATCATCTATATATAGAGAACGAGGATTCCTCCTAAAAGGGTTGAAATCTCGTGACCCGCCGAACCCGGTCTAGACCCCGAGCAGCCGATCGAAGAACGACCGGTACCGCTGGAGGGCGACGCGGAGATCCTCGGTCGAGACCTCCTCGCGGCGGGCCCACTGTTGCTCGAGTCCGGACCGCTCACGCGAGAAGACGTCGGTCAATCGCTTCATGACCTCCGCGACGAGGGCGTCGGCGTCCTTCACGGCGCGGCGGGGCTCGTCCACGAACCCCTCCTGCACCGCGCGCCACCGCTGACGGAACTCTTCCGCGCTTTCCTCCGCGAGCAGCAACGCCCGATGCTCTTCGGCTTCCTGCTTGACGGTCTCTTTCATCGCCTCACCTCGGCCTCGCGTCCCGCGGTCTCGAGAAGGTCCTCGAACAACATCCGGTAGTGGATCGTGGCGCGCCGCAGGTCTTCCGTGCTGACCTGGCCGCGCCGGCTGGCGATGGCGACGTCCCGGGCGGCGCGGTAGTTCTCGACGACGCGCGGGTGATCGACGGAGATGTCCGCCGCTCGCTGATCGAAATCGCCGATCGGGTAGCCGCGCGTGCGCATGACCTCCTGCACGAGCGTCTCGGCGTCCGCGACGGCGGCGTTCGGATTGTCCACGAAGAAGGCCTGCACCGAGCGCCACTTGTCCGAGAAGCGGTCGAAGTCGGCCTGCGAGAGCGGACGGATGTCCAGTTTCTCCACCCGCTTCGCGCGCGAGGCCAGCTCCGCCTCGGCCCGCCTCGGGCTCCCGGCGGCATCGACGGCCCTGTCGTATTCCGGTCCGAATCGCCTCTTCAGCTCCACGGAGCGAAGCTTGCTGTTCATGAATGCCCATGCGACGGCCGCTCCGGCCAGAAGCGCGACCACCGCAATCACGATGATCATCGATGTCTGCATGGCGAGTCTCCTCTCGACCCCCTGCTCGTACCGTACGCCGCGGCACAGGCCGCTGCGATAGGGTCAAACCCTACGTCCGCGGGGACGGCCCGGACAGACGCGAAGCGGCCGGGCCCCGACCTCGAGGCCCGGCCGCTCGCCGTCCGATCAGAACGTGAAAGCCAGGCCGGCGACCGGACCCTGGAGCAGCGTGTCGTACTCGAAGGCATCGGCGCCGGCACCGGTGCGGTACTTCGTGTCCAGGAAACGCCACCCGAACTCGACCGACATCAGCTTCGTCGCGTCGAAGCCGACGCTCGGGAACACCTGCCAGGTCATGTCCGTGTTCGCATCGGTCCCGCCGATGTCGGCGACCAGCGTGCCGTGCCACTTGTGCTTGCCCGGCGTTCGCAGGATGACGCCGACCACGGGATCGACCCACTCCCGCGTGCGCTCGACGTCGAGTCCCGGCGGCACGTCCAATCTGATGCGCGCCTTGAGGTGATTGCCACGCGCGCCGAAGGTGACGTCGGCCCAGCTCGCGACGCGACGCAGACCCTCGACCGTGAGGATGCCGAGGCACGGATCGACCCGAGCGGGTGGCGTGCTCGTGTCCACGCTCAAGTCCGCCCAGAGAGCCGGACCCGCTCAACTGTTGAAAGCGGATCGGTCGAGGCTGCATCCTACCCGGCGTGACTGCGGAGCGAGACAGGCTCGCCGAGGCTCCCTCCACGCGCTCCCCCTGGAAGCGGTGGGGGCCGTACGTCTCCGAGCGCCAGTGGGGCACGGTCCGCGAGGACTACAGCGCGGGCGGCACCGCGTGGGACTCCTTTCCGCACGACCATGCGCGAAGCCGCGCGTACCGCTGGGGCGAGGACGGGCTCGCCGGGATCAGCGACGACCGGCAGCGCCTCTGCCTCTCGCTCGCCCTGTGGAACGGACGCGACCCGATTCTCAAGGAGCGGCTGTTCGGGCTGACCAACGCCGAGGGGAATCACGGGGAGGACGTCAAGGAGGTCTATCACTTCCTCGACGCCACACCGACGCACGCGTATCTGAAGATGCTGTACCGGTATCCCCGAGCCGAGTTCCCGTACGCGCGGCTGGTCGAGGAGAACCGCCGGCGGGGCAGGGACCGGCCCGAGCTCGAGCTGAGCGACACGGGCGTCTTCGACGACGGGCGGTTCTTCGACGTGATCGTCGAGTACGCGAAGGCCGCACCGAACGACATCCTGATGCGCGTCACCGCCTGGAATCGCGACGCCGAGACGGCGACGATCCACGTCGTTCCGCAGCTCCTCTTCAGGAACACCTGGAGCTGGACCCTCGGTGCCGAAGCGGACAAGCCGTCGATCGAGCGGTCGAACGACGGGCTCGACGCGCGTCACCCCGGACTCGGGCCCTTCCATCTGTCCTGCGAGGGGCGTCCGCGGCTGCTCCTCACGGAGAACGAGACGAACGTACGGAGGCTGTACGGCGTCACCGCCGTCGAGGGCCCGTTCAAGGACGCGTTTCACGAGGCGATCGTGGAGGGCCGGGAGCCGGCGGACCGATCCTCGGGCACGAAGGCGGCCGCCTGGTATCCGCTCGAGGTTCCGGCCGGCGGATCGCGGAGCATCCGCCTCAGGCTCGCGGACCGGCGCTCGTCCGAGCCGTGGCAGGATTTCGATCGGGTCTTCACGCGGCGCATCGAAGAGGCCGACGCGTTCTTCGAGGAGGTCCAGCGGGGGATCGCCGATCCCGACGCGCGGCGTGTCCAGCGGCAGGCGTTCGCCGGCCTGATCTGGAGCAAGCAGTACTACAGGTATGACGTTCGCGCGTGGCTGGCGGGGGACCCGGCACAGCCACGTCCGCCGGACCGCTCGCACGGCAGGAACGCCGAGTGGACGCACCTGAACGCGGCCGAGGTCCTCTCCGTCCCGGACGCGTGGGAGTTCCCCTGGTTCGCGGCGTGGGATCTCGCCTTCCACTGCATCCCGCTCGCCCTCGTGGACCCCGAGTTCGCCAAGGAGCAGCTCGTGGCGCTGACGCGCGAGTGGTACATGCACCCCAACGGCCAGCTCCCCGCCTACGAGTGGGCGTTCGGCGATGCGAACCCGCCGGTTCATGCGTGGGCCGCCTGGCGCGTCTTCCAGATCGATCGCAAGTCACGCGGGGATGCGGGGGATCTCCCGTTCCTCGAGCGGGTCTTCCACAAGCTCATGCTGAACTTCACCTGGTGGGTGAACCGGAAGGACGCCGAGGGGCGGAACCTCTTCCAGGGCGGCTTTCTCGGCCTCGACAACATCGGCGTGTTCGACCGGAGCGCGCCGCTCCCGCCCGGGACGCTGATCCATCAGGCGGACGGCACGAGCTGGATGGCGATGTACTCCCTCAGCCTCATGCGGATCGCTCTGGAGCTGGCCCGGAGCAACCCCGTCTACCAGGACGTCGCGACGAAGTTCTTCGAGCACTTCCTGCAGATCGCCGAGGCGATGAGCCGGATGGGGGAGGGCGGCCTCTGGGACGAGGCCGACGGTTTCTTCTACGACGTCCTGAGCCTCCCCGGCGGACGGCAGGTCCCGCTCAAGGTTCGCTCGATGGTCGGCCTCATTCCGCTGTTCGCGGTCGAGGTGATCGAGCCCGATCTTCTGGATGCGCTTCCGGACTTCGCGAAGCGTCTCCGGTGGTATCTCGACCACCGGCCCGACCTCGCCGCGCTCGTGTCACGGTGGCACGTCCCGGGGCGCGGGGAGCGCCGCCTGCTCTCGCTCCTCCGCGGGCACAGGATGAAGCGCCTCCTCCTCCGCGCGCTCGACGAGAGCGAGTTCCTCTCGCCGTTCGGCGTGCGCTCGCTCTCGAAGGCGCACGCGGCGCGTCCGTTCACGTTGGAGGTCGATGGCGGACGCATGGAAGTCGCCTACGAGCCGGGGCCGTCCACGAGCAGCCTCTTCGGCGGCAACTCGAACTGGCGGGGCCCGGTCTGGTTCCCCGTCAACTACCTCTTGATCGAGTCGCTCCAGAGGTTCCACCACTACTACGGCGACGACTTCCTGATCGAATGTCCGGTCGGGTCGGGGCGGACGGTCACGATCGCCGAGGCGGCGGCGGAGCTGACCCGGCGTCTGACGAGCCTCTTCCTCCTCGACGAGAAGGGAGAGCGTCCGGCGCTCGGAGGTCCCGCGGAGCACCTGCTCTTTCACGAGTATTTCGACGGCGATTCGGGACGAGGGCTGGGGGCGTCGCACCAGACCGGATGGACGGCGCTCGTCGCGAAGCTCCTGCAGCCGCGCAGGGGCCCCCGCGTCGCGGCGGGGGCCCCTTTGCTCGATCCTGCTACGACCTAGCGGCCGTCGCGATCGAAGTCGCCGGGGATGGCGCGCTCGATCCGGTGCCAGGCGTCGCGCGTCGCGTGCTTGGCCTTGTCCCAGCCGAGCTTCGACTCGCCCTTGACGCGATCCCAGCCGCGGCCGAGCTCGTTCTCGACCTGATCGAACGATCGGCCGGCCATGCGGGCACGCGATTCCCAGCCGTAGCGATAGGCCGGGGCGTAGTCCGAGTAGGGCCGGCCGGTCTCGAAGTAGTCGCTCCGGCTGTAGTTGTCACGCCAGTAGGCGTCCTCCACGGTGGGATTGACCGCAGCCGCGGTCGCATGCCCCGCGGCGGCGCCCGCCGCCGCGCCCACGGCCGCGCCTACGGCCGCGCCGACCGGTCCACCGACCATCGTTCCGACCGTGCCGCCAGCCACTGCGCCGCCCGCGGCGCCCACACCGGTACCCACGGGGTGATCCCCAGTCTTGTTGCGGTCTTTCATTCGACTCTCCTTCCGTGAAATGCGACGCGGTCGCGCGATCGCGAACGCGTCGGCTCCATCACACGTCATCGCAAGGCGAGTGCCAATGGAAGAACGCAGGATTCCCGTGTCGCTTTGTAAGCCGTGCCGGGCCTGTGCAGGGATTACGAGATCTCGCCCCCCGGCTTCCACTTGATGTTGCAGCCGATGCTCGGCCGCTGCTCCGCGCTCACCTCGCGTCCGGCGAGCAGCGCGTCGATCGCGGCGCGGAGGTCGCGCCCCGTCACCGGCTTTCCATTGTCGGGACGGCTGTCGTCGAGCTGGCCGCGGTACGCGAGCGCGCGCTCGCGATCGAAGAGGAAGAAGTCGGGCGTGCACGCGGCCCCGAACGCCCTCGCGACGCTCTGGCTCTCGTCGTAGCAGAGCGGGAAGACGAAGCCGGCCTCCCGGGCCATCTCCGCGAGCGACTCCGGCCTATCCTCCGGGTGCGTGGCGGCATCGTTGGACGAGATCGCCACGATCCCGAGGCCTCGCTCCGCGTAGTCGCGTCCCACGCGGGCCAGCTCGGCCTGGACGTGCTTCACGAACGGGCAATGGCGGCAGAGGAAGATCACGAGCAGCGGGGCGTCCTGCCAAAAGTCCTCGCCGGAGATCGTTCGTCCCGAGACGACGTCCGGCAAGCGAAACGGGGGCGCCGGGGTCCCCAGGGCCACCATCGTCGAGGGCGTGCGGGCCATGCACCGATATTAGCCCCACCCTCGCGGACCTCCTACAATCGATTCATTTGATAGCGCGATTGGGCAATCGGACTCTCGCCGCCCTCGAGGGGCTGAGCAGCCTGGCCTGGTTCGTGGCCGGCACCGTTACCGAGATGCTCGGCCACGTCCGGCGCCGGCGCGCTCCGCTCCACCTCTCGCTCTTCTTCGAGCAGACCCGGCGGGTCGGCGTCGGCTCGATCCCGCTCGTCGCGCTGGTGTCGCTCTTCCTCGGGCTGACGACCGCGCTCCTGGTCGGCTATCAGCTCCGCCGCCTCGGGGCCGAGGAATCGGTCCCCGGCTTCGTCGCGGTCTCCTTCTCACGGGAGCTGGGGGCGCTCCTGACGGGGATCGTCGTCGCCGCGCGCAGCGGCGCCGCGTTCACGGCCGAGCTGGGGACGATGACCGTCTCGGAGGAGGTGGACGCGATCGAGGGGATGGGGATCGGGCCCCTCCGGTTCCTGGTCGCCCCGCGCGTGCTCGCTTCCGTGCTGATGCTCCCCAGCCTGTCGGTGGTCTCGAACCTCGCGGCGCTCCTCGGCGGGGCGCTGGTCTCCCGCGTGGAGTTCGACATCTCCTTCCGCTACTTCGGCCTGCTCACCCTCGAGAGCCTGGTCCAGCGCGACATCTGGGCGGGACTGGTCAAGAGCCTGCTGTTCGGCCTCATCATCGGCGTCATCGCCTGCTACAAGGGGATCGCCGCCACGCGCGGGGCCATCGGGGTCGGGCTCGCGACGACGTCGAGCGTGGTGATGTCGGTCACCTCCGTGATCGCCTGCGACACGCTGTGCAACATCGTGCTCGTGCGGGTCTGGGAATGAGCGCCGCCGCGCCGCTTCTCCAAGTCCGAGACCTCCGGTTCCGCTACGAGGGGAAGCCGGTCCTCGACGGCTGCACGTTCGACGTGGGCCGCGATGAGCGCCTGGCGATCCTGGGAGCGAGCGGCTCGGGGAAGAGCACGCTGCTCCGCCTCATCCTGGGGATCCTGCGGCCGGAGTCGGGCACGATCCGCTTCGAGGATCGGGACCTGGCGGGACTCCGGACCGAGGAGCTGAACGCCGCGCGGCAGAAGATCGGCATGGTCTTCCAGGGGGCCGCGCTGATCAGCTCCCTCACCGTCGCCGAGAACCTCGCGCTCCCGCTCAAGGAGCTGACCGACAAGCCGGCGAAGGAGATCGACGACGTCGTCGACGCGAAGCTCGACCTCGTGGGGATGCGCCGGACCAAGGACCAGCTTCCCGCGGAGCTGAGCGGGGGGATGCGCAAGCGCATCGGCGTCGCGCGCGCTCTCGTGCTCGAGCCCGAGCTGATCCTGTTCGACGAGCCGTCCTCAGGGCTCGATCCGGTCGGCACGACCGAGATCGACGAGCTGATCCTCACGCTCGGCGAGCGGACGAAGGCGTCCTGCGTGGTGGTGACGCACAACATGCCGAGCGCGTTTCGCATTGCGACCCGGATGGCGATGCTCCACGAAGGAGCGGTCCTGGAGGAGGGGCCGCCCGAGGCCTTCCGGAGCTCGAAGAACCCCGTCGTCCGCCAGTTCGTGGCGGGGGACACCGACGGGCCGCTCGGCCGCGAGCCGGACGATGAACGTCCGGCGTAACGAGATCGCCACGGGGCTGCTCGTGGTCGCCACGCTCGCCGTGGTCGGGGGGACCCTGATGGCGCTCACCGCCCCCGGCAGTCTGCGCTCCGAGCGCAAGTACTTCGTCTACTTCGACAACGCCGGCGGGATTCAGGCGGGGACGGACGTTCTGCTCGCCGGGAGGCGGGTCGGGCAGGTCACCGACGTCCAGTCTCCGGTCCCCCTCGCGGAGCGCCCCCCCGGCCGGGCGGAGCTGGAGGCGAAGATCGAGGTCCGTGTGTCGAAGGACGCGAAGATCTACCGGAACGTCGCCGTCCGCATGGAGCCGTACGGCCTGCTCGGGGAGCAGAAGATCGACTTCACACGCGGCGACGAGGGGAGCGGGATCGCGGCGTCGGGGACCGCGTTCGTGGGGGAGAGGGTCTCGGGGCTGACCGATGCCGCGGAAGCCGCCACCAAACGGCTCGCGCAGCTCGAGGTCACGCTGAACAACATCAACCGCCTCACCGGCGAGGACAGCGACCTTCAGAAGACCGCCGCCAACGCCCGCGAGTTCTCCGACACGATCAAGCGGGAGCCGTGGCGGCTGATCTGGAAGAAAAAGAACCCCAAGCCCGGCCAAACGGCCG
The DNA here is from genome assembly GCA_035649595.1 of Candidatus Polarisedimenticolaceae bacterium. GTDB lineage: Bacteria > Acidobacteriota > Polarisedimenticolia > Polarisedimenticolales > DASRJG01 > DASRJG01. The sequence goes on along the minus strand of DASRJG010000168.1, from coordinate 7,507 downwards.
AACGCCGGACCCGGTAGCTGACGTAGACTTCAGCCCCGTGAAGTCGTCAGAACGGACAGGTGTAGACGCAGTCGAAGCCGCACGATGTCAGCGTGCACACCCTGCCGCCGATGACGATGGTCGGCTGACAGTTGGGACATGACGGCGGCTTCGGCTTCGCCGGTGTCGCCGGCGCGAGCAAGGACGCGGCGCCGAAGATGAACGTCGCCGTGAGAAGCCCCATGATCGTTCGACGGAACATGCGCGACATGACGTACCTCCCCAAGAAAAAGCGCCGGCAGCATACCATCGCCGCGGCCCTGATCCTCGGGGCGACGGTGGCCGCGGGGGCCGGCGCGGCGGTTCTTCCCCCTCACCGTCCCCTTCGCGTTCTCGTCGTCAGCGACACCGTCAACCCGCACGGGCTCTCCAGCGCCGACCTCACCGAGGGGCTGACCCCGGGGCCGGGGGACATCGGGAACACGCTCCGCCGGGCGGGGACCGGCATCGTCCTGGATCCCGGCGCGGATGCGGTCCGCGAGATCCCGACCAACGACATCGAGCAGGCGACGGCGCTCCTGTCGCTTCCCGCCTGCGACTCCTCGGGGTACGACGTCCTGATCTACTTCTCGCACCGGATCCCCGATCCGGACGGGGGCAAGCCGCAGACGCCGACCCAGCGGCAGGACGCGTTCACCGCGGCCGTGGACGCGTTCCTCGCGTCGGGCGGCGGCCTCATCGCCTTCCACCACGGGTCGTACACCTCGACCGGCAAGGCCGGGATCCTCGAGCTGATCGGCGCCACCGCGGGCGGGGCGGTCCCGTGGAACACGATCGACGGACAGAACGTCATCGACACCGCGGTCGGACACTTCGTCACCACCAACGGGATCGAGTACACCGGCAGCGTCTCGTACGCCGACGCGGCGCGCGGCGTCCCTCCGTCGACCTACCCGTACTTCAACAACACGCCCGACGAGCGCTACCCCGTCTTCAGCTACAACCCGACCGCAGCGATCACGCACACGCTCTTCGGGAGCAACTACGTCGATTCCGGATCGACCCACCTCCTGGGGTTCACTCACAGGCGTCCGGCGTGGAGCGGGATCGTCGTCGGATACCAGCCCGCCGAGTACCAGCCCCACGCGCTCGACGACCTCGACGGGAACAACTTCCAGATCCTCGCGAACGCGATCCTCTACGCCGCCGACGCGCAATGGCGCAACACGCTGGTCCTGACCGTCGCGCGAGGGCCCGGGCCCGAGGACGTCGCGCTCTCCTGGGCGAGCGGGGAAGGGGACTACACGGTCTACCGCTCGACGAGCCCCGCCGCGATCGGCGACCGTTGCACGCGGCTCGGCACGACCTCGGCGACGAGCTGGGCGGATTCTCCGCCCCCGGGAGTCAGCTTCTACTACCGGGTCGCGGGCCCGTAGGGGTCACGAGTCCTCGCTACAGATCCGGAAGGCGGCCGCGCGCCCGTGCCGCGCGACGAGGGCCATCAGCCACCGCTCGAGTCCGAACCCGACGCACGCGGAGTGTGCCGGCTCGCCGTCCAGCGTGAAGCCGAAGCGCGAGCCGAAAAACTCCTCGTGCAGGTTGAACGACGAGATGGCGATGCGGCCCTCCCCTTCGACGATCGGGACGTGGAGCTCGAACTTGAGGTGCCTCGCCTGTTGGATCAGCTTCTTGCCGCGCCAGGTCGGACCGAAGAACGGGTCGGACGCGGCGTCCATCCCGGCATCCAACCCCAACGCACCCGCGAAGCCGAGAACGAGCTCCATCCATCGGCGGCGCTCGTGCTCGACGTGGCCCGCCGGGCCGATGAAGACGACCTCGCGCATGGTGAACACCCGCAAGCGTGCGCTGCCGTACGATTTCTCGTTGCGCGCGCATCGGCACACGCACGTCACGCTCAGCGGCCGCTGGAGTCTGCCGCCCAAAAGGGATTGATAGAGGTGGTAGCACGCGGCGGGCGGCCAGAACAGGCCGCTCCCATCTTCCAGCGGCAAGGCTATTCCGGGAAAGGCGTCGAAATGGTCGGCGCGGGCAAGGGTATCCGCGGCCATCGCGTCGGGCGGGCTCCACTCCTCGGCGCCGTCGTTCACGGCCAAGTCGCGGATGCGCCGGTCGAGGGCCGCGAGCGCTTCCCCCGCGCCGGGCCCCGGGATCATTCCAGATCCGCCGCGAGCAGGCGGTGGAAATGGTAGGCCGCCATCTCGACCTTGGGGGCGTAGATCCCGCGCACGTAGGCCGGGGATCCGAGCCCCCGCTGGACCGACTCGGAGATCGCGACGTCCTCTTCCTGGACGCGGTGGCTGGCCGCGACGCTCCGCTCGATGAATGCCCGCGCCTCGTCCCCCTCCGTCTCGGGGAAGTAGAAGTCGAAGATCACGCGCGTGCGGTCGTGCCCCAGCGGAACGACCCAGTTCGTGTCGAGGATCGGGCCGTACCGGTTGAGCATGAAGTTCGGGTAGACGAAGGCGTAGATCGCCTCCGCCCCGATCCGCTCCGGAAAGTCTCCGCCCGCCTCCCCGGGAGGCGTCTCGGGGGAGCGGCAGGTCTGGATCGACACGCGGTCGAACAGCTCCGTCGCGTACGTGTCGAGGTCGAGCTGCCCCGCGAGCGCCTGGTGGAGGACCGAGACGTGGTACCCGCCGTCGAGGTAGTTGTCCACGTAGACCTTCCAGTTGCAGCGGATGTCGTACGAGCGCCGCGCGGCGAAGCGAAGCTCGCGCGTGCCCATCGCATCGAGGCGCGGCGCAAGCTCCGCGAGCTGATCGGCGACGGGGGGAGGATCGTCCCCCATGTGCACGAACACGAGCGGTCCCCAGGCCTGCACGTGCATCGGCGCGAGCGAGAACCGCGCGCGGTCGAAGATTTCGCTCTTCCCGAGCCGGGGCGCGCGCGTGAGAATGCCGTCGAGCCTGTAGGTCCAGCCGTGATACGGGCAGACCAGCTCCTGCGCGGTCCCTTCCCCCGAGCAGATCTCGGCGGCATGGTGGCGGCAGACGTTGTGGAAGGCGCGAAGCGTGCCGTCCTGGTCGCGGAGGACCACGTACGGATCGTCCACGAGGCAGCCGGCGACGTAGTCGCCGGGGCGGGCGACCTGATCGAGCCGGCCGACCGCCTGCCAGGTGCGGCGGAAGACCCGCTCGCGCTCTCGCTCGAGGAACTCCGGTCCGACGTACCACGAGGCGGGAGGCGTCCACGCCCGCTCGATCGGGAGCGTCGGGTCGAAGCCGTGGATCATGGGATCCGCTCCGCGGCGAGCCATCCCGCCCCGCCCAGGATACCCGGGCCCGGGTGCGTGCCCGCCCCGCCGAGGAACAGTCCGCCGATCGGGGTCGCGTGGCGCCCCCAGCCCGCGACCGGACGCATGAAGAGGATCTGGTCGAGGGCGAGCTCCCCCTGCGTGGCCGCTCCCCCGCGGAGGCCGAAGCGCTCCTCGAGGTCGCGCGGCGTCCAGACGACGCGGTGGAGGACACGGGAGGCGAACCCCGGGGACACGGCGTCGATGGCGGCGTCCACGCGGCCGTCGAGCGCCTGCGTTGCGGCGTAGGGGACGTAGTGCACCCGCGCGACCAGCACGTGACGCCCCTGCGGCGCGAGTCCCGGCCACAGGAGGCTCGGGACCGACAGCTCGACGTGGGGCCGGTCCGCGATCCCGCCGTACTTGGCGGCGTCGGCGGCGCGCTCCATCGTGCGGAGGTCCGGCGTGAGCGACACGGTCCCCGCGAGCGCGTCGGGCGCAAGCCCGGGGAACGACGGGAGTCCGTCGAGCGCGTACAGGACGAAGGCGGTGCATCCGCGATGACGGACGTTCTGGACCTTGCGGATGTCCTCCGGATCGAGCCAGACCGGGTCGATCCACTCGAGGATCGTCCGCGCGGGATCGGCGGTGGAGAGGACCGCGGGCGCGGGGATCTCCTCGCCGCTCCGCAGCGCGACGCCCGTCACCGCGTCATCGCGGACGAGGATCCGCGCGACGGGGGCGTCGAAGCGGATCGCCGCCCCGGCCCGGCGCGCGGCGGAGACCGCAGCCTCGGTGAAAGCGTCCGGGCCGCTCCGCCACGGGACGCGGCCGCGGATCGACCCCGCCGGCGCGCCGACGAGGTGATGAAGCAGGACGAATCCGGTCCCGCCCGAGCGCGGCCCCTGCTGGAGGTCCACCACACCCCCGGCCGCCACGGCCGCCTTGAGCGCCGCGCTCTCGAACCAATCGTCCGCCAGCTCCCACACGGAGAGCGGGAGCGTGCGGAGCAGCTCGAACATGTCGGCCCGTCCGAGCGCGCGGAACCTCCGGCCGAGGGCGAGAAGTCCGGGCAGCTCGCGGAGCGAGGCGTCCACGTCGGGCGCGGGGCGCGCATACAGCTCTTCGAGGAAGCCGGCGAGGCGTCGCAGCCGGCTGGTGAACGCTCCCCACTTCGCGGCGTCGCCCTTCGCGTACGCGGCGATCGCCTCCGCGGCGCGCTCCGGCTCGCGCGGGAGGGTGAGGAACCCGCCGGACCCGGTCGCGACCGAGTGCGGCGTGGACACCTCCGTGACGGCGAGGTCGGGAAGGCCGGCATCCCTCGCGACGCGAGGCGGAAGCCACCCCGGATCGATCGCGAGCGGCGCCGCGTGGAACCCGGGGGCGAACGCGATCACGCGACCCTGCCCGCCGGCGTCGGGGGCCGCCTCCAGCACCAGCACGCGCCGGCCGCGGCGCGCGAGGCGAGCGGCGGCGACGAGGCCGTTCGCCCCTCCTCCGATGACGACGACGTCCGCACCCGAAGCGCTCATCCCGCCGCTCCGAGGATCGCCGCCGCGGCGAGACGTCCCGACGCGCCCATGATCCCGCCGCCGGGGTGCGTTCCCGCGCCGCACTGCCAGTACCCTTCGATCGGCGTGCGATAGGTCGCCCACCGGGGGACGGGGCGCAGGAAGAACAGCTGCTGGAGCGCCAGCTCTCCCTGGAAGATGTTCCCCTCGGAGAGCCCCGTGATCCGCTCGATGTCGTCCGGCGTCAGGACCTGCCGATGGAGGATCAGCGACTTCAGGTTGGGGGCGTAGCGGGCCAGCGTCTCGACGACCGCGTCGCCGAACGCTTCGCGCTTGGCGTCGTTCCAGCCGCCGTTGAGGTCGTGCGGGGCGTACTGGACGAAGATGCTCATCACGTGGCGCCCCGGGGGGGCCATGCCCGGGTCGATCATCGACGGGATCACGACGTCCATGTACGGATGACGGGAGAACTCTCCGTACTTCGCGTCGTCGTACGCGCGCTCGAGATAGGCCAGCGTCGGGCTGATCGAGATCGCTCCGCGCAGGTGCGGGCCGTTTCCCGGGAGGCAGGTGAAGCTCGGGAGGCCGGAGAGCGCGAGGTTGACCTTGCCGGAGGACCCCCGGAACTTGTAGCGGCGCACGCCGTCCACGAGGTCGTCCGGGAGCGAGCGCGGATCGACGAGGCGCGTGAACGTCAGCCGTGGGTCGAGGCCGGAGACGACCAGGCGCGAGGCGATCTCCTCGCCGGTCGCGAGGGCCACGCCCGTCGCCCGCCCGTTCGTGACGAGCACCCGCTCCACCGCGGCGTCGGTGCGGACCGTCGCCCCCAGCGCGCGCGCGGCGGAGGCGATCGCCTCGCTGATCCCTCCGGTTCCTCCCTTCTGGAACCCCCAGGCGCGGAAGGCGCCGTCGATCTCCCCCATGTAGTGGTGGAGGAGCACGTACGCGGAGCCGGGCGAGCGCGGGCCGAGGAAGGTCCCGATGATCCCGCTCGCCGATCGCGTCGCCTTCAACGGATCGAACTCGAACCACTCGTCGAGGTAGTCCGCGCTGCTCATGGTCATGAGCTTGTGGAGAGCGTGGAACCGCTCCGGTCCGAGCCCGTGGAAGTGGCGTCCGAGCTTGAGCAGCCCCGCCAGCTCGCGGGGGGAGAGCGAGGTCGGGTCGGGCGGGATCATGCCGAGAATCGGCTTCACGGCCATCGCCATGTGATGCATGAGGTGGCCGAAGATCGCGGATGCGTCGGCGTCGCGCGGCGAATGCCGGCGCAGCTCCTCGCGCGTCTCGTCGGGGTCGGCCCAGGACGCGAGGTAGTCGCCGTTGTCGAGCGGCGTGACCGTGCTCTCCAGCGGCAGGATCTGCAGGCCGTGTCGCGGCAGATCGAGGTCGCGGATGATCTCCGGACGCAGCAGGCTGACGACGTAGGAGAAGACCGAGAACTTGAAGCCGGGGAACACCTCCTCGGTCACCGCGGCGCCGCCGACCAGCGGGCGCCTCTCGAGCACGAGCGTCTTCCGCCCGGCCCGCGCGAGGTAGGCCGCGGTGACGAGGCCGTTGTGCCCCCCGCCGATCACGATCGCATCCCAGCGCGGGTCGCTCATGCCTTCTTCCGCTCCGGCTCGTAGAAGGGGAGCGCGCGCACCACCGCGGCCGCGCGCAGCCGCGTGTGCTCGACCGTCGTCTCGATCTCCACGCGCGTGCCGGGATCGACGTACGGGCGCCTGAGGTGCGCGAGCGCGAGCGGGGTCTTCAGCAACGGCGACCAGCACCCGCTGGTCGCGTAACCGGCCTGCGCGCCTCCCGCGTAGACCGGGACGCTGGTCCGCCAGGCGACGTTGTCGATCCGGGGCGGAAGCTTGAAGGGGACGAAGAGGCGCTCGAACGAGCCCCAGTCGATCTCGAGTCCCACGAACCCCCAGGCCGCGCCGCGCTTGCGCTCCGCGGCCAGGCTCCGCCGGCCGTTGAACGGCCCCTTACCCGCGCTGACCGCCCAGCCGAGGTTGATCTCGAAGGGGGAGGACTTGCGCGCCTCGATCAGCGCGTGGTGCGCGGAGTGGTAGTCGACGTCGAGCATGATCAGCCCGGCCTCGATGCGCGCGATGTCGAGCGCCCAGACACCGGCCGGGGTGATCCCGTACGGCGTTCCCGCCTCGATCAGCGCGTCCCAGATCGGCAGCGCGTTCTCCGCCGCCATCCAGATCTCGTACCCGAGGTCGCCCGTGTACCCGGTTCGCGAGATCGACACCGGGAGGTCGCGGAGCGTGGTGCGCGCGACGCGGAAGTACTTGAGCGTAGCGAGATCGAGGGGGGTGAGCCGGGAGAGGACCGTGCGCGACAGCGGCCCCTGGAGCGCGAGCGTCGCGACCGAGCGCGAGACGTCCTCGATCTCGACCTCCATGCCGGCGGAGCACATCGCGAGCCAGCGCAGCGAGGAGTCCGCGCTCGTCAGCCGATAGGTCCCCTCCTCGAGACGGCTCAGGGTGCCGTCGTCGATCACCTTGCCGGCGGCGTCGCACCAAGGGGTGTAGTAGACCTGCCCGACTTTGAGCTTGGTCACGTCCCGGGTGATCAGGCGGTCGAGCATCCTCCCCGCGTCACGCCCGCGGATCATGTACTTGTGGAGCGGCGAGACGTCGAAGAGGGCCGCCGCGTTGCGCACGGCGGCATACTCCCGATCCGGGTGCGGGTCGTACGCGCTCGCCATCTGGTACCCCGCCCAGCGTCGCCAGGTCTGCGCGCGAACGAGCGCCGAGGTGCGCGGGTG
>DASRJG010000167.1:0-7652 GCA_035649595.1 Candidatus Polarisedimenticolaceae bacterium | reverse complement strand
TCTCGTCCGAGAGAAGCGCTCCCAGCTCCGGCACGAGCCGGGCGTCGCGCGCGACGCCGGCGTACGAGGCGGTCTCCTTCCTCACGCGCTCCGACGGGGAGGCGAGGGCACGGCGCAGGGGAGCGAGCGTCGCCTCCCCGCCCAGGTCGAACAGGGCGCCGACGGCCGCCACGGCGACGATCTCGTCGGGGTCGGAGACGAGCGGGGCGATGTCCGCGACCGCGGGTCGCTTCTTGACGCTCGCCAGGAGCTGCACCGCGGCGGCCCGAACCGAAGCGCTCGGATCCTTCAGCGCCGCGACGAGCGACGGCGCGCTCTGAGGTCCCTTGGCGGCGAGCGCGCGCAGCTCGCGGACGCGCGACCCCGATTCCTTCCCGGGAACTTCGGCGGGCGCCGGGTCGGCGAGCGCGGGCGACAGAGACAGGGCGAGGACCGCGAGCGCGGCCGAGAGCCGGCGCTCGCGCGGGGGGGTCGTCATGGGCGCTACTCCAGGGAGAGCCCCGGCAACGCGGTCTCGATGCGGCTCATCGAGCGCCGTGCCTGCCGAGGCGAAGCTCGCTCGTACTTCACGAAGTTCCGGTAGAAGTCCCGATAGTTCTGATAGCCCACCAAATACGCGATCTCGGAGATGCTACGGTCTCCGGCCGCGAGGAGCAAACGCGCATGCTCGAGGCGGGCATGGTGGATCTGCGCCGTGAGGGTGACCCCCGCCTCCCGGCGGAAGACACGGGACAGGTAGTTCGGCGAGACGTGGAGCGTGCGCGCGATCCCGGACAGCGAGAGACGGCGCTGATAGTTCTCGTCGATGTAGTTCTGCGCCTTCTCGACCAGCGGATGCGCCTTCGCCGGGGTTTGGAGCACCGACAGCAGCCGCTGGAGCGTGGGACCGAACTCCTGTCGCGCGCGCTCCGCGCTCTCGTGACCGGCGAGCTGCGCGATCAGGTCCGCCCGGTTGTGCTGGCAGTCCGACTCTCCGTCCGGGGGGCGGTGGAGGCGGCGGTTGACGCGCTGGAGAACGTCGGCGATCAGGAGCACGATCTCCCGGTCGGAGGCGCCGCCTCCCCGGGCATCGATCTGATCGACGAGACGGCCGAAGCTCGCACGACAGGCTTCGATATCCAGCGCCGCGAGCTGCCGAAACGCCTGAGCTTCAAGGGAGGTATCGAACTTGATCCGTTCGAAGAATGGGGGGACTCGTGGCGGAGGCACGAGTCTGAGGGTCGCCACCCGAAGCTCCTCCTGTAAGTGCGTGAATGTACGGAGACTTGCATGCGCGGTCAAGCGCGGACGAGACGTCCGCAAGTTTGCGGACGGACCCAGAAACCCGTTGACTCTTCCATCCGATCGGCATAAACGGGGGGCACTGTGTCCGAGGTCCCAGAGGGGGCGAAACGCGATCCGGGGGGGCACATGAGCCGCGAAACGACTTACCGCACCGAGGCGTCGGGAGCACCGCCGGGCGGCATCGGAGGAGCAAGGTCGATCGAGGGTCGTCCGTCGGCGCGATTAGGCCAACACCTCCGACGTCTTCGTGAAGGATACGGCTACACACTGAGGAAGGTCGAGGAGAAGGCCACGTCGCTCGGCGAGGCGATCGACAATTCCCAGCTCTCGCGATTCGAGAAAGGCAAGGCTCTTCCGTCGTTCGACAAGCTGCGGGCGCTCGCGAGGATCTTCAACGTCTCGGTGCAGAACTTCTCGGACGTTCTCGACCTCGAGGAGTTCGAGCGCTACAAGCCGGAAAGCAATGATTACGACGAGCTGCTCGCGATGGGCGCCGAGGACTTCGCACGAGGGGACCACGGCCGGGCCTTCGTGACGTTCGAGAAGGCGCTCGAGATCGCGGCGGACCGCTTCCCCTCCCCGGCCGAGCGGATGGCGGAAGCGCGCTGGCGCATGGCGGCCGCGTTGAAGGCCCTCGGAAAGCTGAGCATGTGCGAGCGCGAGCTGCGCGAGATCCTCAAGCTCCGCGAGGAGACCGGGCGTCGCGTGCAGGTTCGCGCGCTCCTCCAGCTGAGCTTCGTGTGCCGCGAGCTGGGGGACCTCTACCTCGCCCAGGTCCTCGCCCGCGAGAGTCTGGACCTCGCGCTCGAGGACGGCGACGCCGCGACCCAGGCCGCCGCCCTGAACACGCTCGGGAACATCCACGAGACGAGCGACATCGAGAGGGCGCTCTCGTACTACGAGAGGGCGGCCGAGCTCCTGCAGTCGGTCGAGGCCACTCCGGAGCTCGCGCTCATGGTGCTGACGAACCTCGGCGGGTGCCTCGTGAAGGCTCACCGGTTCGCCGAGGGAATGGCGCGGCTACAGGATGCGCACGCGCGGGCGAGGGACAAGGGGTTCCGTCGCATCGCGGCGCTATCCGCCACGCGCATCGCGGAGGCGTACGAGCAGCGGGGCGAGACGCAGCGAGCGTCGCGCGCGCTGATGGAATCGGACGCGCTCGCCTCGGATTCCCAGACCCCCTATCACGACATTCTCTTCCTCAATTCGTACCACCGCTGGGTCTCCGCCCGGCAGGACGGGAACGGGACCCGCGAGAAGATCGCGTTCGGGCGTCTCCGCCACCTTCGCTCCCTCCTCGAACGACGCTTCCCGGAAGTGGACGAGTTCGATCGCTGGATCGCCAAGCATCGGAGGTTCGACCATGAAAACCGCATGTAGGCTGATCGCTGTCGGCGCCCTCGCGCTGCTGGCGCCGAGCATGCCGCTGCAGGCCGAGGTGTCGGCCGAGACCGACGCCTTCGGCAACTACCTCCGCACGGTCATCTTCACCACGGCCTCGGTGAAGAGCAACCTCCGCATCTGGGCGATCAACAGGGTCAAGCTCAACTACCATCCGCTGAACCCGGCGGGGGACCTCACCGGTGATCTGTTTCCGCTCGTCGCGGAGAACGCGGCGCAGCAGCGTTGGCCCTGGGTCGTCTGGAGCCGCTTCAACGGCCACGACTACGACCTCGTCTGGTCGCGGTGGATGGGCACCGCGTGGTCGCCCGTCTCGACGATCGAGCCGGGCCCCGGGCCCGACGACGCGGTGGACCCGGCGATCGCGTTCGACGCCGGGGGACGCACCCACATGGTGTGGCTCAGCCGCGGGACGGGTGCGGCCCAAGTCAACCTCTCGATTTTCCTCTCGACCCACTGGATGATGCCGTTCCGGGTCTCGGACACGACCGACGACGCCTTCGCCCCGTCGATCACGGTCCTTCCCGACGGGACGATCCAGGTGACGTACGACACGGCGCGCGGGACGGTGACGAAGCTGATCAAGTTCGCCAAACCGCGGACGATCACCGACGACATCACGCCGTTCAACACGCTGTCCATCACGGCGACGTACGCGCCGAGCCTCGTCCCCTGAGCGGCGGCTCCTGCTAGACTGACTCCCGCTGCCGTCGCGGGAGAAAAGGCTTGGTGTCCACGTCCGACCACGGCGCAGCCCGGCGCTTTCTTCGGCGCGGGGCGCTCGCGCTGCTGACGCCGATTCTGCTCGGGCTCTACGCCTGGACCCCGTCCCTGATCCTCCTCCCCTACGTCGCGCTCGTCCCGTGGGTGCTGCTCTACGCCGACGACCGCGAGCCCCCCGCGTCCCCCCTCTGGTTCGTCGTCGCCGCATGGATCGGGTGGATGCTCCAGTACCCGTCCACCGCCAACTTCGGCGCGTTCGTGCCGCCGGCGATGGCGCTCGTGATGTTCGTCCCTTGGCTGCCGTTCCCCTTCCTGCTCCGGGGCATTCATCGCGGGCTCGGATGGCCGAGGACGCTCTCGGTGCCCATCATCTGGGTCGCCGTCGAGTGGTGCCGCTCGACGTTCACGCTCGCCCACTTCGACCTCTACGCGCTCGGGTACTCCCAGGCACGCGTCACACCGCTCGTCCAGCTCGCCGACGTGACCGGCGTCTACGGCGTCTCGTTCCTCGTCGCGTCCGTCAACGGGCTCGTCGCCGACGCGTGGGTCGCCTGGCGCGACCGCGGCGCGGCCGGGATCGAGCCCGCGACCCGGCGGCGCCTCGTGCGTTGCTCGCTCGCGCTCGCGGGGCTGCTCGTCGCGTCCCTCGCCTATGGAGCGTTCCGGCTCGCCGGCGCGCGCGACGACGAAGGGCCACGCGTGGCGGTGGTGCAGCCGAACGTCGAGCACAGCGAGAGGAACGCGGTCGGCGTCCACCTCGCGCAGGTCATCTTCACGGACGAGCGGGTCCCCGCGGGCGAGACGGACCTGATCGTCTGGCCCGAGAACGCGATCCTCGACAACCTCCGCCGGCCGGGCATGTACGTTCCGGATCTCGCGCGCTTGGGGCGCGAGAAGGACGCGCTCCTCCTCGTCGGCGGCATGGGGAAGCCTGCGGAGGCTCCGGGGCGCACGACCAACTCCGCGTTCCTCGTCGATGCGATGGGGGGGATTCGCGGCGAGGCCCGGAAGCAGGTTCTCTTCCCCTGGTCGGAGATGGTCCCCGCCGACGCGTGGCTGAAGAACGCGCTCCCGGCGGTCTGGCGATTCCAGCGCATGCTCGTGCGGAAGGGCTGGGGGTTCGTGCCGACCGGGTGGGCGGGGACCGAGACGGTCCTCCTGAATCTCCCCTGGCGCGGCGCGGCGCTTCCGTTCGCCGCCTTGATCTGCGTCGAGAACGCGTATCCTCCAGGTCCAGCCGAGGCGGCGCGGATGGGCGCCCGTTTCCTGGTCAACATCACCAGCGAGCGCGCGGTCGGCGGCCCGATCCAGGAGCAGCTCCTGCGCGTCTCGATGCTCCGCGCCGTGGAGAACCGCATCGCCTACGTTCGCTGCGGCAATTCCGGGATCTCCGGCTTCATCGATCCGGAAGGGCGCGTGCGGCACGTGCTCCGCGGCGAGCGCGGGGGGACGATCTTCGATCGCGGCGTGCTGATCGACCGGGTCCTGCTGGGGTCGCCGGGCGTGACGGTCTACGCGAGGAGCCGCGACGCGTTCGCGCTGGCCTGCGTCGCCGTCTCCGTGCTCGCCCTCGCCACGGCGCTCGTGCGCCGGCGGGGCTCGCCGCACGGCCGCCGCGCGGCGGCGGCAGCCGCCGCGATGGTCGTGCTCGCGGGCTGCGACGCCGAGGCGCGCATCCCGGGAACCGCCTCGGACGCGCCCGCGGCTCTCCAGGAAGGGAGGGCCAGGCTCGCGGCGGCCGATCCCGTCGGCGCCGTCGCGCGCCTGACCGCGTCGTGCGCGGCGCCCGAGCCTTGCCGCGAGGCGATCCCGTTCTTGTCGCGCGCGTTCACCGCCTCGCGCCGGTTCGAGGATGCGGTGGAGGTGTTCGGAGCGATCGCCACCGAGCGTCCGGAGGTTCGCGCGGAAGCGCTCGCCGAGCGCGGTCGCTTCCTCGACCGGCTGTCGGACCTGATCCCGGCGGAGCGCGACTACCGGATGTCCGCGGAGCTCCTTCCGCGCCCGGAGACATGGGCCACGCTCGGCACGCTCCGCCTCCGCATGGACCGTCCGCGCGAGGCGCTCGACGCCTACGGCCGCGCCCTCGCGCTCGCGCCGTCCGACCCCCAGATCCGCTACCTCCACGCACGGGCTCTCTGGCTCACGGGCGACCTCGCCGGCGCCGAAGGCGAGATCGACGCGCTCCTATCCGACCATCCGGAGCATGGCGCCGCGTGGGCGGTGAAGGGGCGGCTCCGCGAGGCGGCGGGGGACGAGGCCTCCGCGACGCAGGCCTTCCGCAACGCGCTTCGCGGCGACCCGGAGAACGTGGAGGCCCGTTTCATGCTCGCGCGACGCGCGCTCGCCGGCCGCGACTTCGACGAGGCGAAGCGGTGGCTCGCCGAGATCTGGAAGCTGGACTCGCAGGAGGGCGCGGGGCGCCGCGGGGCGGGGGAGATCGGGCGGTGAGCGCGCCGGGTCGCGCGTGAACGCCGCGGTCCTCGCCGTCGGGTCCGAGCTGGTCGCCGGCCTGCGGCAGGACGGGAACGGCGACTGGCTGATCCGCCGCCTCGCCGACCTGGGAGTCGAGACCTGTTGGCGGGCGCGCGTGGAGGACGATCCGGGGAAGATCGCCGGGCTCGTCCGGCGCGGCCTCGGCGACGCAGCAGCGGTGATCCTCACGGGCGGCCTCGGCCCGACCGAGGACGACCGCACGCGCGAGGCGCTCGCGCTCGCCCTCGATGCGCCGCTCGCCCGGGATCCGGCGATGGCGGAGACGATCGTCGCGATGTTCACGGCGCGCGGCCGCACCGCGGGAGCGGGACAGGCGAAGCAGGCGGACCGTCCCTCCGGCGCCGCGTGGATCGCGAATCCGGTCGGCTCCGCGCCGGGGATCCTCGCGGAGCGGGACGGAAAGCTCGTCGTCGCGCTGCCCGGCGTCCCCGAGGAGATGCGCGCGATGTTCGACCGGTCCGTCGCGCCGCGCCTGACCGCAGGCGTGGGACGGTCGATCGCCCGCACGACGCTCCGGATCGCCGGCCGCCCGGAGTCGTACGTCGACGAGCGCGTCCGGGATCTCTACGCGGCGGAGGGCACCGAGACGACGATCCTCGCGAGCTCGGGGACCGTGGAGCTGCTCCTGACCGCGAGGGCGGCCGATCCCGAGGAGGCCCGCCGCCGCGTGGACGCGCTCGCGGACGCCATGCGCGCACGGCTGGGGCGGGACGTGTTCGGCACGGGGAACGACACGCTCGCGGCCGTGGTCGGGTCGTTGTGCCTTCGGCGAGGCGCGACGGTCGCCGGCGCCGAGTCCTGCACCGGAGGCCTTCTCGGTGCCGCGCTCACCGACGTGCCCGGGTCATCGGCCTGGTTCCGCGGCGCCCTGGTCTGCTATGCGAACGACGTCAAGACATCGCTCGCGGGCGTGTCGGCGGATCTGATCGAGGCGCACGGAGCGGTGAGCGAGCCCGTCGCGCGGGCGCTCGCGGCCGGCGCGCGACGCGTCTTCGGCGCCGACTTCGGTTTGGGGATCACCGGTGTGGCCGGACCGACGGGCGGGAGCCTCGAGAAACCCGTGGGTACCGTGCACGTCGCTCTCGACGACGGCGGGGCCGGGCGCGCCGTCCACTCGAATTGGCCGGGGGAACGCGGCATGATCCGTCGCCGGGCGGTCGCGGTCGCTCTCGATCTCCTCCGCCGGCGGCTGCTCGATTGAATCGCCTGTTCCTCGCCATCCCGGTCCCGCCGGCGCTCCGGCCCGCCATCGTCGACGTTCGGGCGAGCCTCGCGCTCGACCCGAAGGCCTGGCGTCTCGTCCGCGAGGATGGGCTGCACGCGACGGTGAAGTTCCTCGGCGGCGTCGATCCCCCGCGGGCGGCCGCGTGCGATCCGGGCTGGCGCTCCGCGGCGCGCGGGGTCGGGGCGATCCCGCTCGTGCTCGGTCGCGTCGGGGCCTTCCCCGACCTCCGTCGCCCCCGGGTGCTGTGGATCGGGCTCGAGGACCGGGGCCCCGGTCATCCTCTGACGACGCTCGCCGAGCGGATCGAGCGGGCCGCGTGCGGCTTCGGGTTCCCCCCCGAGACGCGCCCTTACGCGGCGCACGTCACGCTCGCCCGCGCGCGGCCGGAGTCGCGGGCCGGTCCCGTCGCCGAGGTCCCGGCACGCGAGCTCGGCACGTTCGTCGCCGACCGGCTCGTGCTGTACCGCAGCGACACCGGGCCGGGGGGCGCGCGCTACGTCGAGCAGGCCTCGTACCCGCTCGCCCC
>DASRJG010000166.1:0-34563 GCA_035649595.1 Candidatus Polarisedimenticolaceae bacterium | reverse complement strand
ACGACGAGTTGGCCCGCGATCTCGGCCAGTTCCAGTCGCTGGACGAGTTGCGCGCCCGCGTGCGGTCCGATCTCGAGGCCCGGAAAGCCGCCGCGGCGCGAGCGGCCGTGCGGCAGGCGGTCCTCGACAAGGTGCTCCTCGCCAATCCGATCCCGCTCCCCGAGATCCTCGTCGAGGAGGAGATCCAGCACCGTCTCGAGGACATGGTCCGGGAAATGATGCTGCACGGGCTCGACCCTCGGTCCCAGGAGCTCGATTGGAAGCAGCTCCGCGACCGGCAGGAGGAGCCGGCCCGGAAAACCGTCCACGCGCGCCTCGTCCTCGACGCGATCGCGGCGGCGGAAGGGGTCCGGGTTGATCACCGCGAGGTCGACGACCGCGTCCGTCGCGAGGCGGAGCGGATCAATGAAGGCTATGATTCTCTTCGATCACGCCTCGCTAAGGGTGGAGGGCTGCAAGCCCTTGAGACTCAGATGGTTAGAGAGAAATCGCTTGACTTGATGACCTCGATTGCTAATATTCACGGCGCGGAGTGAAGCATGCCTTTGGTCCCGATGGTGGTCGAGCAGACCAGCCGTGGAGAGCGGGCTTACGACATCTATTCGCGCCTGCTGAAGGACAATATCGTCTTCATCGGCCAGCCCATCGATGACATTCTGGCCAACCTGGTGATCGCCCAGCTCCTCTTCCTCGAAGCGGAAGACCCGGACAAGGACATCTCGCTCTACATCAACTCCCCCGGGGGCTCGATCACGGCCGGGCTCGCGATCTACGACACGATGCAATACATAAAACCCGATATCAGCACCCTTTGCGTCGGGCAGGCGGCGAGCATGGCGGCGGTCCTCCTGACGGCCGGGACGAAAGGGAAGCGATTCGCCCTCCCCAACGCGCGTCTCCTGATCCACCAACCGATGGGAGGCGTGTCGGGTCAAGCCTCGGAGATCGAGATCCACGCGAGAGAGATCCTCCGGATGAGGGAGTCCCTCAACCTCATCCTCAAGAAGCACACCGGACAGCCCTTGGATCGGATCGAGCGGGACACCGACCGCGACTTCATCATGACGGCCTCCCAGAGCCTGGAGTACGGTCTGGTCGACCACGTGATCGACAAGCGGGCCTGAGGAGGCACGATGTCGCGAAAGAAGGCCGAGGGCGACGGGCTGAAGTGCTCTTTCTGCAACAAGAGCCAGCGCGACGTCCGTAAGCTGATCGCCGGCCCGACGGTCTACATCTGCGACGAGTGCGTGGATATCTGCCTCGACATCATCGCCGAGGAGAAGGAAACCGAGGAGTCCGACGGCCGCGTCCGCCTTCCGAAGCCGGTCGAGATCAAGGCCTTCCTGGACGAGTACGTCGTCGGCCAGGAGGCCGCGAAGAAGAAGCTCTCGGTCGCCGTCTACAACCACTACAAGCGGAACGAGATGGCGCGCCGGCGGAACGACGTCGAGATCCAGAAGTCGAACATCCTCCTGATCGGACCGACCGGATCGGGTAAGACGCTCCTCGCGCAGACCCTCGCCCGCCTGCTGTCGGTCCCGTTCGCGATCGTGGACGCGACCACGCTCACCGAGGCCGGATACGTCGGGGAGGACGTCGAGAACATCATCCTCAAGCTGCTCCAGGCGGCGGGGAACGACGTCGAGAAGTGCCAGCGCGGGATCATCTACATCGACGAGGTCGACAAGATCGCACGCAAGGGAGAGAACCCGTCGATCACGCGGGACGTGTCCGGGGAAGGGGTGCAGCAGGCGCTGCTGAAGATCCTCGAGGGGACCGTGGCCAACGTCCCCCCGCAGGGCGGGCGCAAGCATCCGCACCAGGAGTTCGTGCCCGTCGACACGACGAACATCCTGTTCATCTGCGGCGGAGCGTTCGTCGGGCTCGATCACATCATCGAGCAGCGGATCGGGCACAGGACGATGGGCTTCAAGGGGGAGATCAAGGCCCGGCGCGACAAGAACCTCGCTGAGGTCCTCGGCCAGTCCCAGCCCACCGACCTGATCAAGTTCGGCATGATCCCGGAGTTCGTCGGCCGGCTGCCGGTGGTCGCGACGCTCGAGGAGCTCGACGTGCCGGCGCTCATCCGGATCCTCACCGAGCCGCGTAACGCCCTGGTCAAGCAGTACCACAAGATCTTCGAGTTCGAGGGCGCCAGCCTCCGGTTCACGGAGGATGCGCTCGAAGCCGTCGCGCAGCAGGCGATCGAGCGCAAGATCGGAGCACGCGGCCTCCGCATGATCCTTGAAGAGCTGATGCTCGACATGATGTTCATGCTCCCCTCGCAGTCCGAGGTGAAGGAGGTCGTGGTCACGCGGGATGTCGTGCACAAGAAGAGCAACCCGCTGATCGTCATGGAGAAGGCCGGCTAGAGCACGCTCCGGTCGCGCAACGCTCCAAGTCCTGTCATCGTAGTTCCCGATAGGGAGGGTCCATGCAAGAGCGCCCGAGGCGTTTGTCCGATACGGTCAGCACGCTGCCGATGGTCCCGCTCCGGGACATCGTGGTCTTTCCCCACACGATGGTGCCGTTCGTGGTCGGGCGCCGCGGATCGCTCCTGGCCGTGGAGCAGGCGCTCGGCGGGGACAAGCAGCTGTTCCTGTCCACGCAGCGGAACGCCAAGGTCGATCAGCCCAGCACGGAGGACATCAACGCGGTCGGCACGGTCGCGACGATCGTGCAGCACCTGAAGCTCCCCAACGGCAACGTGAAGCTCCTGGTGGAGGGGACGGCGCGCGGGCGCATCCTCGAGATCGACGACGACCCCGAAGGGTTCTTCCGCGTGGTGCTCAAGCCGATCGAGCGCCCGATCGAGATGACCCCCGAGCTCCAGGAGCGGATGGCCAAGGTCTCGACCCTGTTCGAGCGGTTCATCAAGCACTCTCCCGGGCTTCCGTACGAGACGATGCTCTCGACGATCAAGATCACCGACCCTGGACGGCTCGCCGACACGATCGCGGCCCATCTCCCCGTCGGGATCGACGAGAAGCAGTCGCTCCTGGAGACCGTGCCGATCCAGGGCCGCCTCGCCGAGGTCGAGCGCCTCCTCGAGGCCGAGCTCGAGAAGCTTCGCGTCGACAAGAAGATCAGCAACCGCGTCAAGAAGCAGATGGAGAAGGCGCAGAAGGAGTACTACCTCAACGAGAAGATGAAGGCGATCCAGCAGGAGCTGGGGCGCAAGGACGAGCGCGTCAACGAGATCGAGGAGTTCCGGCAGAAGATCGAAGCCGCGAAGATGCCCGACGAGGCGAAGGAGAAGGCGCTCCAGGAGCTCAAGCGCCTCGAGGTCATGCCCCCCGTCTCCGCCGAGGCGACCGTCTCGCGCAACTACCTCGAATGGCTCCTCGCGGTCCCGTGGTCGAAGAAATCGCGCGAGCTGACCGACGTCAAGCGCGCCGAGCGGATCCTGGACGAGGACCACTACGGGCTCGACAAGATCAAGGAGCGGATCCTCGAGTTCCTCGCCGTCCGCCGTCTCGTCAAGAAGATGAAGGGCTCGATCCTCTGCTTCGTCGGCCCGCCCGGCGTGGGGAAGACCTCACTGGCGCGCTCGATCGCCCGGGCGACCGGACGGGAGTTCGTCCGGCTGTCGCTCGGCGGCGTGCGGGACGAGGCGGAGATCCGCGGCCACAGGCGGACCTACATCGGCGCCTTCCCGGGCCAGATCGTCCAGATGATGAAGAAGGCCGGGACGCGCAATCCGGTCTTCCTGCTCGACGAGGTGGACAAGATGGCGGCCGACTTCCGGGGCGACCCGTCCGCGGCGCTGCTCGAGGTCCTCGACCCCGAGCAGAACCACGCCTTCCTCGACCACTACCTGGACACGGAGTACGACCTCTCCGACATCATGTTCATCGCGACCGCCAACGTGATCCACACGATCCCGCCGGCGCTGCGCGACCGGATGGAGGTCATCCGGATCGCGGGATACACGCTCAACGAGAAGCTCGCGATCGCCCAGCGCTACCTCGTGCCCAAGCAGATCAAGGCGCACGGCCTGCAGGGCGCGGAGATCTCGTTCGAGGACCTCGCGGTCGTCGAGATCATCGAGCGATACACGCGCGAGGCCGGGGTCCGCAACCTGGAGCGGGAGATCGCGTCGCTGTGCCGGAAGATCGCCCGCAAGGTCGTCGCGCAGGAGGCGGAGAAGCCGATCGTGCTCACCGCGGCGAAGATCGTCGAGCTGCTGGGCGTGCCGCATTACCACCCCGCCCGCGAGATGGAGCGCGAGCCCGCGGTCGGCGTCGCCACCGGGCTCGCGTGGACGGAGACCGGAGGGGAGATCCTCACGCTCGAGGCGACGCGCATGCTCGGGCGCGGCAAGGTCTCCCTGACCGGGCAGCTCGGCGAGGTCATGCAGGAGTCCGCGCAGGCCGCGCTCTCGTACATCCGCACGCGGGCGGACGACTTCGGCATCGACCCGCTCTTCTACCGGAAGTTCGATCTCCACGTGCACATCCCCGAGGGGGCGATCCCCAAGGACGGCCCGTCGGCGGGGATCACGATGGCGACCGCCCTCGCGTCCCTCATGACCGGCGTGGCGGTCCGCGCGGACGTCGCCATGACCGGGGAGATCACGTTGCGGGGGAAGGTGCTCCCGATCGGAGGCGTGAAGGAGAAGGTGCTCGCCGCCTACCGCTTCGGCACGAAGTCGGTGATCCTCCCGCGGGAGAACGAGCGGGACCTGTCCGAGATCCCCGAGGACATCCGGAAGACGCTCACGTTTCATCTGGTGAACAACATGGACGAGGTGCTCGACATCGCCCTGGTCGGCCCCCTGAGGGGGGACAGCCTGGGCGGCCGGGCGTCCGCCGCGGACGCGGGGACGCATCCGGCCGACGGATCGGTGACGCACTAGTCGCGCTCACCGATCCGCCCCGCGCGGCCGCCCGTTCTCGGGGCCGCCGGTCTCGTCCGATCGAGATGCTTTGAAGATCGACGATTGCCGATTCGAGCGCGCTGCGGCGAGAGCCGAGGACGAGCCCCGTCCCCTCGGAGGGGACGTCGTGTTCCTCGGGCGGTCGAACGTCGGGAAATCGACGCTGATCAACGGCCTGCTCGGCGTGCGCGGCCTCGCGAGGACCTCGTCCACGCCCGGGCGGACCCAGACCGTGAACTTCTACCGCGTCAACAGCGCCCACTTCTTCATCGACCTCCCCGGATACGGCTATGCGCGCGCGCCGAAGGCGGTCCGCGAGCGCTGGGGGCCGATGGTCGAGGGGCTCCTCGAGAGACGTCGTGGATCGATCGCGCTTGCGATCGTGCTCGTCGACGCGCGGCACGAGCCCGGCGATCTCGACCGGACGATGCTGGACTGGCTCGTCGATCGCGACATTCCGCGGATCGTGGTCGGCGTGAAGGCGGACAAGCTCTCGGGGAACGAGCGGGCCCGGGCGGCGCGGCGGCTGGCGGGGGCCTTCCCGACCGCGCGCGGCGCCGTGCCGCCGTCGCTCGTGTCCGCGGTCTCGGGATTCGGCATGAAGGAGCTGTGGCGCACCGTGGACGACGCGCTCGACGCGCACCTGGTCGGGAAGGAATGACATGGACATACGTGAGCTGAAGACGATGGACGCCCCCAGGCTGGTGAAGCTCGCCGGAAGTTTCGCCATCGAGAACGCCGGCGTGCTGCGGCGGCAGGAGCTGGTCTACCGCATCATCCAGGCGCAGGCGCGGAAGAACGGCCAGCTCGTCGCGGACGGGGTTCTCGAGCGCGTCCAGGAAGGGTTCGGCTTCCTCCGCGCCCTCGAGGCGAGCTACCTCCCGGGGCCGGACGACGTGTTCGTCTCGGCGCAGCAGATCCGGCGCTTCGGCCTGATGACCGGGGATGCCGTCGTCGGACAGGTCCGCCCCCCGAAGCCCGGCGAGCGGTACTTCTCGCTGGCGCACATCGCGAGCGTCAACGGCGTCCCTCCCGACCAGATCCGCGGCCGCAAGCCGTTCGACGGCCTCACCCCGCTCTATCCCGAGGGGAAGCTCCGCGTGGAGAAGACCGGCCCCGACGTGACCGGCCGCGTGATCGACCTCATGACCCCGCTCGGACGCGGGCAGCGCGGCCTGATCGTCTCGCCTCCCCGAACCGGCAAGACGATGATGCTGCAGGCGATCGCGAACGCCCTGACCGTCAACCACCCCGAGGTCCACCTGATCGTCCTCCTCATCGACGAGCGTCCGGAGGAGGTCACCGACATGCAGCGCTCGATCGAGGCCGAGGTCATCTCCTCGACCTTCGACGAGCCCGCCTCGCGACACGTCCAGGTCGCCGAGATCGTGCTCGAGCGGGCGAAGCGGCTGGTGGAGGCCAAGCGCGACGTGGTCCTCCTGCTCGACTCGATCACCCGGCTCGCCCGCGCCTACAACGCGGTCCAGCCGACCTCCGGCCGGATCCTGTCGGGGGGGCTCGACGCCAACGCGCTGCAGAAGCCTAAGCGCTTCTTCGGGACCGCCCGCAACGTCGAGGAGGGGGGCTCGCTGACGATCCTGGCCACCGCGCTCGTCGACACCGGGAGCCGGATGGACGACGTGATCTTCGAGGAGTTCAAGGGGACGGGGAACATGGAGATCAACCTCGACCGGAAGCTCGCCGACCGACGCGTCTTTCCCGCGATCGACCTGCTCCGCTCGGGCACCCGGAAGGAGGAGCTGCTCCTCTCGAAGAAGGAGCTCGACCGGACGTGGGTGCTCCGCAAGGTCCTCCAGCAGATGTCCCCGGTCGAGGCGATGGAGCTCCTTCGCGACAAGATGCAGAAGACTCCGAGCAACGAAGAATTCCTGAATTCAATGGCGGGTTGACACGATCCGCTACAATGCCCCGTTACGGCCCTCGGTATCTCCCCCTGGGCCGGCGAGGGTCCGATGAAGCCGAAGATCCATCCCGAGTACCACGACGTCACCGTGGCCTGCGCGTGCGGGCACTCGTTCCAGACCCGCTCGACCAAGAAGGACCTGCGCGTCGAGGTCTGCTCCAACTGCCACCCGTTCTTCACGGGACGCCAGAAGCTGTTGGACGCGGCGGGCCGCGTCGAGCGCTTCCAGAAACGCTACCGGAAGCAGGACGCGGGCACGCCTGCGAGCTGACGCGGGGAGCGTCCGATGGCCGTCACCCTCGACTCCAAGGTCGACGAGAAGCTTCGGGCGCTGGTGGATCGGCGCGAGCAGCTCGCCCGGCGCCTGGCCGACCCCGCGATCGTCGGAGACGTCGCCGCGTACCGCGACGCCTCCAAGCAGTTCGCCGAGCTCGGTCCGGTGGTCGACACCTACGCCGCGTTCGTCAAGGCCTCCGAGGACTACACCGGGGCGAAGGAGCTGCTGCTCGCGGCCGACGACGCGGAGATGAAGGGGATGGCGGCTGAGGAGGTCCGCGACCTCGAGACGCGGCTCGGCGCGCTCGAGTCGGAGCTCAAGGTCCTCCTGCTCCCCTCCGATCCCAACGACGCGAAGAACGTGGTTCTCGAGATCCGCGCCGGGACCGGCGGCGACGAGGCCACGCTGTTCGCGGCCGAGATCTTCCGCATGTACACGCGCTACGCCGAATCCAGGGGGTGGAAGGTCGAGACGACGGACCTTTCCGAGAGCGGCGTGGGCGGGGTCAAGGAGGTCATCGCCGTCGTCGAGGGAAACCGTGTGTACAGCCGCCTGAAGTTCGAGAGCGGCGTCCACCGGGTGCAGCGGGTCCCGCAGACGGAGACGCAGGGGCGCATCCACACGTCGGCGGTGACCGTCGCCGTCCTCCCCGAGGCCGGCGACGTCGAGGTGCACATCGACGAGAAGGACCTCCGGATCGACACGTTCTGCTCGTCCGGCCCCGGGGGCCAGAGCGTGAACACGACCTACTCGGCGGTGCGGATCACGCACCTCCCCACCAACACGGTCGTGCAGTGCCAGGACGAGAAGTCCTGGCACAAGAACAAGGCGCGCGCGATGCAGGTGCTGCGGTCCCGCATCTACGACCGGATGCTGCAGGAGCAGCAGGCGAAGATCGCCGCCGAGCGCCGCGGGCAGATCGGCTCCGGCGACCGGAGCGAGAAGATCCGCACCTACAACTTCCCTCAGGACCGGGTGACCGACCACCGGATCGGGCTGACGCTGCACGATCTCCCCAGCCGCATGAACGGCGCGATCGACGATCTCCTCGACGCGCTGACCGCGCACGACCAGGCCGAGCGGCTCCGCGCCGAGGTTCGCGCGTGACCGATCCGGCGGGACTCACCGTCGGAGCGATCCTCGAACGATCCACCCGCGCCCTCGTCGAGGCCGGGGTGTCCGCCCCCCGGGCGGACGCGCTCGCGATCGCCAGCCACGTCCTGGGCGTCGATCGCGGCGGCGTGATCGCGCGACTGCCGGATCCGGTCCCGCCGGCCCTCGCCCGCCGTCTCGGCGACTTGATCGACGCGCGAGCGCGCCGGCAGCCGCTGCAACAGATCCTCGGGCGGGTCGAGTTCCACGGGCTCACGCTCGCGGTCGATGCAGCGGTCCTCATCCCGAGGCCGGAGACCGAGGAGCTCGTCGACGCCGTCCTCGCCGAGCCGCTCCCCGAGCGCGCGCGCGTCGCCGATTGGGGAACGGGAAGCGGGTGCATCGCGATCGCTCTCGCGGTCGCGCGGCCGTCGTGGAGCCTGATCGCGGTGGACGTCTCGCCGGCGGCCCTCGAGGTCGCCGCGCGCAACGCACGGGAGCGAGGCGTCGCCGACCGGATCCGACTCGTCGCCGCGGACTTCCGCGTCCCGCACGCGACCGAGCCGCTCGATGGGATCGTCTCCAACCCGCCCTACGTCGCGGAGGAGGAATGGCGCGCTCTCGCCCCCGAGGTGCGCGACCACGAGCCCAAGCTCGCCCTTGTCTCGGGTCCGCGCGGGGACGAGGCGTACGCCGCGCTGCTCCCGCGCGCCTTCGCGGGGCTCGCCCCCGGCGGGTTGCTCGCGCTCGAGCTCGGGTGGACGAGCGAGGCGGCGGTGCGGACGCTGGCCGCCGCCTCGGGATTCCGTGAGATCGGCGTGCGCCCCGACCTGCAGGGGATCCCGCGCATCCTGACCGCGCGCCGCTAGAATCCGACGATGGTCGACGTGACCGCCGCACTGGACCGCCTGCTCGCCGCAGCGGCGCCGCTCCCCGCGGTGGACGTCCCGCTCCAGGACGCCGCGGGACGGGTCCTGGCCGAGGCCGTCTCGACCGATCGCGACTACCCGCCCGCGGACCGTTCCGCCATGGACGGCTTCGCGGTGCGGGCCTCCGACTGCGTCGAGCCGGAGCGCTCGCTCACGGTGGTCGGCGAGGTGCGGGCGGGGGAGCGCACGGACGCGATCGCGATCGGCGCTGGGGAGGCGGTGCGCATCTACACCGGAGGGCTGATCCCGCGGGGCGCCGACGCCGTGGTCATGGTCGAGCGGACGGCGGTGGATCCGAGCACCGGCTCCGTGCGGATCCTCGAGCCTCCCGAGCCGGGTCAGCACGTCCGCCGCAGGGGCGAGGATGCGCGCGCCGGCGCGATCGCGGTCTCCGCCGGCGCCGTGCTGCGCCCCGAAGAGATCGCGGCGCTCGCGAGCGTCGGGCGCACGGGCGTCCGCGCGATCCGGGCTCCCGTGGTGGCGGTCGCCTCGACGGGGGACGAGATCGTCGCGGGGCACGCGGCGCCCGGGCCCCACCAGGTCCGGGACTCCAACGCGCGGATGTTGCTCGCGGCGGTCGATGCGGCGGGGGCCGTCGGGCGCGATCTCGGCGTCGCGAAGGACGATCCCGCGTCGCTCGACGCGCTGCTGGCCGAGGGACTACGCGCGGACGTGCTGCTCGTCAGCGGAGGGGTCTCCGTCGGGGCGTACGACCTCGTCCGCGCGGCGGTCGAGCGGGCGGGATGCGAGGTGCTCTTCCACGGCGTGTCGATGCGCCCCGGAAAGCCGATCCTCGCGGCGCGGCGCGGCGCGGGGCTCGTCTTCGGCCTCCCCGGAAACCCCCTGTCCGCCCACGTGGGATTCCACGTTTTCGTGCTCCCCGCGATTCGGAAGCTCGGCGGGCATCCCCGTCCCGTCGCGCCGCTCCTCAGGGCGAGGCTGCTCGAGCGCCTGCCTCGCCGGACGGGGCGGACGAGCTACGCGATCGCGCGGTTGAGCTGGGAGAGCGGGACGCCGTCCGTGGCGCCGGTTGCCAACGCGAGCTCGGGGGACGTCCTCTCCCTCGCCCGCGCGAACGCGTTCATCGTCGCGGAAGGGGACGATCGACCCCTCGAGGCGGGGGTCGCGGTCCAGGTCCTCCCCTGGAGCCCGGAGCCGTCCTAGGTCGCGGCGCGCTGCCGGAGCGCGAGCCCCGCGGTGTAGAGGAACCCCAGAGCGAAGAGCGCGAGGAACGGGACCGCCCCCCAGAGCCCGTCGGCCAGGGCCGCGACCGAGAGGCTCGCGAAATAGAGGCCGAGGAGGAGCTCGAGCCACGTGTCCGCGCCGAGCGACGCCCTGTAGCGCCGGGTCGCGAGCGCCGTCGGACCCGCGGCGTCGAGCGCGTACTTGGGTGTCCTGCGAAACTCGGGCTCGCCGCCTCGCAAGCCCGCGAGCGCCGCCCGGGCGTTGTTGATCGAGATCCCGATCCCGACCGCCATCAGCACCGGCACGTCGCGGACCGCCTTGCGCCAGCAGCCGTAGGCCTCGCGCTGCGATACGAGGTAGAACGCCCCGATCGAGATCAAGGAGGCCGCGATGAGCGGCAGATCGACGAGCGCGAGCTGCGCCGCGCCGATCCCCCGCCGGAACCAGACCGCGGGGCCGATGAGCAGGGCGAGGGCGACCATGAGGACGTAGCCGAAGTTCGCGGTGAGGTGGAACACCGACTCGACCTTCACGCGCCCCGGCTGCGCGCTCGTCAGGATGCGCGGGAGCAGCTTGACCGCGGTCTGGACCGAGCCCTGCGCCCAGCGGTGCTGCTGGGACTTGAACGCCCCCATCTCGCACGGCAGCTCCGCCGGAGCGACCGTCTCTCCCGCGAAGACGAACCGCCAGCCGCAGAGCTGCGCGCGATAGGACAGATCGAGGTCCTCGGTCAGCGTGTCGTGCTGCCAGCCTCCCGCCTCGTCGATGCAGCGCCGCCGCCAGATCCCGGCGGTCCCGTTGAAGTTGAAGAACCGTCCCGAGCGGTTGCGCGCCGCGTGCTCGATCACGAAGTGGCCGTCGAGGAGCATCGCCTGCGCCCGCGTCAGCAGGGAGCCGTCCCGGTTGAGATGCCCCCAGCGCGCCTGCACCATGCCGACCGACGGGTCCGTGAAGTGGTCGATGAGCGCGCTCGCGAAGGCCGGCGGCGGAACGAAGTCCGCGTCGAACACGGCGACGAACTCGCCGCGGGCGCGCGCGAGCCCTTCCGCGAGCGCCCCCGCCTTGTAGCCCCGGCGCCGTTCGCGACGCAGATGGACGATGTCGAGGCCCGAGGCGGCGAGGCGCGAGACGGTCTCGGCCGCGATGGCGACCGTCTCGTCGGTCGAGTCGTCGAGGACCTGGATCTCCAACCGGTCCTTCGGCCAATCGATCGCGGCGCAGGACTCGATGACGCGCCGGGCGACGTGCAGCTCGTTGTAGAGCGGCACCTGGATCGTCAGGCGGGGAGGGGACGCGAATCGACCCATCGGGCGCGGCGCGCGGTCGCGATGGCGTGAGAAGAGCCAGAGCAGATACCAGCGGTGCGCGCCGAAGGCGGCGAGGGCGGCGAGGACGGCGAAGTACAGCGTCAGCACCGCGGCCCGGACGTCCAATCGAATCCCCTCGAAAGACGCCGAGTATACTGCGCGCCCGATGCGCGTCGTGCTCGCCGCCGCGCTCGCGGCGGCCGCGCTCTACGGTGCGCTGGCCGCGGCGGGAGACCTCACGCACCGCGTGCCGCTCTACCTCGCGGCGCACGCCCTGCTGGTCGGGGCCATGCTCCTCGCGCACCGCGCGGTCGCCCGCGGAGGTCGCGCGGCCTTCCGCGCGATGCTCGCCGCGGCGGTGGTCTTCCGGCTGATCGCGCTCGCCGCCCCGCCGAGCCTCTCCGACGACGTGTACCGCTACGTCTGGGACGGCCGCGTCCAGGCGGCCGGGCACCACCCGTACAAGTTCGCGCCGTCGGACCCCATGCGCGCCGAGCTTCGCGACGGCGCGGTCTACCCGAGGATCAACCATCCCGAGATTCCGACGATCTACCCTCCGCTCGCGGAGCTGCTCTTCGCGGCGCTCGCCCTCGCGAAGCTCGGCGTCGGCGGCTTCAAGCTGGCGTTCGTCGCGCTCGACGTCGGCGTGATCGTCGCGCTCCTCCGCCTGCTGCGCGCGCTGGAGCTCCCGCGGGACCGGATCGTCTTCTACGCGTGGAACCCGCTCGCGGTCGTGGAGGTGGCGGCCAGCGGCCATCTCGAGCCCGCGGGAATCCTCCCCATGGTGCTCGCGCTCGCATGGCTGATCGAGGAGCGTCCCGTCCGGGCCGGGGCCGCGCTCGGCGCCGCGATCCAGATGAAGCTCCTCCCGCTGATCCTGTTTCCCGGATTCGTCCGGCGGCTCAAGCTCCTGCCGTTGCTCGCGATGCTCGCCGTCGTCGTCCTGACGACCGTGCCCTACGCCGTCCGGGGTCCGTTCTACGGGCGGGGGGTCCTCGCGTACGCGCATCGATGGGAGCACGGCGCGGTCCTGTTCGAGGGGGTGCGCGCGGTCTACGCGCGGATCGATCTCGCGCCGGGCCTCAAGGCGGGGATCGCGTGGGCCCAGGCGCGCTGGGGGGCCGGTGACACCGCACTGTGGGATGCGCTCTACCGCGCCGTCTGGCCTCAGGAGCTCGCCCGCGCGACCGTCGCCGCGCTCGCGCTGATGTGGGCGGCCGCTCAGTCGTTCCGTCCCCGGATCGACGCGGCGCACGAGGCGCGCCTCGCCCTCGGCGGCGCGATCCTGCTCGCGCCGACGCTGCACCCCTGGTACGTCCTCTGGATCCTGCCGCTCGCGGCCTGCGCGCTCTCCGGCGGCTGGCTCCTGTTCGCGGGGCTGATCCCGCTGCAGTACCTCGCGGGACGCGGGGAGGTCCCCTGGGGGATCCGGCTCGCGATCCTCCTCCCGTCCGCGGCCTGGATGCTCCGGGACACGCTACGATCACGGCGATGACGCCCCCCGCCTTCGAGACCGTCCTCGCCCGCGCGCGAGAGCGCCCCCTGCGGATCGCGCTGCCGGAGGCGCTGGACCCGAGGACCCTGCGCGCCGCCGCCCGGCTCGTGCGCGAGGGGGTCGCGCGGCCGATCCTCGTCGGCCCGAAGGGGGAGGTGCGCCGGGTGGCGGCCGAGCTCGGCGTCGATCTCGCCGGGGTCGCGATCGAGGATCCCGCGGCGTCGTCGAGCGCGGCGCTCGTCGCGCACGCGCTCGCCGAGGCGATCCGCGGAACGAGCACGAGCCCGGACGAGGCGGCCGCCTGGCTCGCCGATCCCGTCTACTTCGCCGACGGTCTCGTGCGAGCCGGCCTGTGCGAGGGGTGCGTCTCGGGGGCGGCCCACACCACGGCCGAGACGCTCCGGGCCGCGCTCAAGGTGCTCCGGCCGGAGCGGGAAGGCGCGCTCGTGTCGTCGTTCTTCCTGATGGCCCTTCGCGAGCCGACGGCCGGAGGGGAGGACCTGCTGGCGTTCGCCGACTGCGGACTCGTCCCCGACCCCGACGCGATCCAGCTCGCCGAGATCGCGGGGCGCACGGCGGGGAGCTTCCGCGTCCTGACGGGGCGGGAGCCGCGCGTCGCGCTGCTGTCCTTCTCGACGAAGGGAAGCGCGGAGCATCCCCGCGTCCGGAAGGTCGCCGAGGCGGCGCGGCTCCTTCGCGAGCGAAGCCCCGATCTCCCTTCGGACGGCGAGCTGCAGCTCGACGCCGCGGTCGTCCCCGCCGTCGCCGCCTCCAAGGCCTCCGGCGGGTCGCTCGGCGGGCGCGCGAACGTCCTGATCTTCCCGGATCTCGACGCGGGGAACATCGGGTACAAGATCGCGCAGCGCCTCGGGGGCGCGACCGCCGTGGGCCCGATCCTCCAGGGGCTGCGCCATCCCGCGAACGACCTCTCGCGCGGCTGCACCGAGGACGACATCGTGCTCGTCGCCGCCGTCACCGCGCTGCAGGCCGGCGGCTAGCGGCGCTCACGGAGCGCGGGCTATCCTCACGCCATGAGCGAGCCCCCGCAGACGCCCGGCGATGTCCCGCGAGCCCCGTCCGATCCGCGCGGCGCCGAGCGCCCGCAGCGCCGGATGCCTCCTCCGGACGCGACCGGCCGCGAGGGCGAGTACCTCGCCCAGCTCCGCGAGGCTCGGACCCGGGTCGCGGTCCAGCTCCTCGACGGCACGGTCTTCCACGGGGTGATCGAGTACTACGACCGCGACATGATCAAGGTCAACCGGCCGCCCGGAGAGGGGCCGAACGTGTTCGTCCGGAAGAAGCACGTCCGATACCTCTGGGAAGAGCCCTAACGCACGCGCGTTCCCGGCTTGACCCCTTCCTCGAACGTCGCGACGATCGGACGCCCCTCGAGATCCGCGGCGAGCAGCATCCCCTGGCTCTCGACCCCGCGCAGCTTGGCCGGCTTGAGATTGGCGACGACGACGATGGACTTCCCGACGAGCTGCTCCGGGGCGTAGGCCTTCGCGATCCCCGCGACGATCTGGCGCGAGGTCCCGCCGAGGTCGAGCTGCAGCCTCAGGAGCTTGTCCGCCCCTTCGATCCTCTCCGCGGCGACGACGCGCGCGACGCGAAGATCGACGCGGAGGAACTCGTCGAGGGTCAGGAGCCCGTCGTCGGCGGGGGCGGGCGCGGCGGGCGGCGTCGGCGGTGGGGTCACGGCGGCGGTCTCCTTGAAGTAGGCGGCCTTGTCGACGCGAGCGAAGAGCGGGGCCCGCTTCGCGACCGCGCCCGACGCGGGCAGCAGCCCCCAGCGGAACGTGGCGAGATCGCCCGGGACGGAAGCCCCGATCCGCGACGCGATCTCCGCCGCCGCGACGGGAAGGGCGGGGGAGGCCATGGCGGCGATCTGCAGGAGCGCCTCGGCGGCGCCGCGGAGGACGGCGTCGTGGCGATCCTTCGATGCGGGGTCCTTCGCGAGCGCCCACGGCGCGTGCGATTGCAGGAAGCGGTTCAGCTCGGCCGCGAGCTTCCACACGGCGGCGAGGCCCGTGGAGAAGTCGTAGGCCTCGAAGGCGGACCGCCACTCGGCGTGGGCGGCCGCCGCCGCGTCGCGGAGCTCCGAGGCCTCCGGCCGCGTCGAGGGGGAAGGCAGCCGGCCCCCGCAGCCCGCGTCGCACAGCGCGACGATGCGGCTCGTCACGTTCCCGAGCTCGTTGGCGAGATCGCCGTTGTAGCGATCCAGCAGCTGCTCGTCGGAGAAGCTCCCGTCGAGCCCGAAGGTCATCTCGCGCAGGAGGAAGTAGCGCAGGGCATCGGCACCGAGCGTGTCGAGCAGCGGGCCGGGGCGGACGACGTTGCCGAAGCTCTTCGACATCTTCGACTCGTCGCGCAGCCACCATCCGTGGGCCCAGATGCATTCGGGGAGCGGCAGCCCGGCCGACATCAGGAACGCCGGCCAGAACACGGCATGGAAGCGCAGGATGTCCTTCCCGACCAGGTGGACCTGGGCGGGCCAGTAGCGCTTCCACAGGGCGTCGTCCTCGCTGCCGAATCCGAGCGCGCTCATGTAGTTCGTCAGCGCGTCGACCCAGACGTACACGACGTGAGCCGGGTCGCCGGGCCACGGAATCCCCCACTTGATCGTCGTGCGCGAGATGGAGAGGTCCCGGAGCCCCGAGGCGATGAAGCCGCGGACCTCGTTGTACCGAGACTCCGGCCTCACGGCGCCGGGGTGCGCGTCGAGCCAGTCGAGGAGGGGCTGCTGGTACTTCGAGAGGCGGAAGAAGTAGGACGCCTCCCGGACGGCCTCCACGGGATGTCCCTGATCCGGGCACTTCCCGTCCTTGATCTGCGACGCCGGGTAGAACGCCTCGCACCCCGCGCAGTACATCCCGTCGTACGCGCCGAGATAGATGTCGCCTGCGGCGGTCATCCGCTCGATCAGGCGGTTCACTCCGGCGCGATGGCGCGGCTCGGTGGTCCGCACGAAGTCGTCGTGGCTGATCGCGAGGCGCGACCACAGCTCGTGGTAGCGGGAGACGACGCGGTCGGCCAGCGCGATGGGAGGGATCCCCAGGGCCGCCGCCGCGCGCTCGATCTTCTGCCCGTGCTCGTCGGTGCCGGTGAGGAAGCGGACGTCCCATCCGGTCGCACGCCTGTACCGCGCCACGGTATCCGCGACGATCGTCGTGTAGGCGTGGCCGATGTGCGGCTCGTCGTTGACGTAGTAGATCGGCGTCGTCAGATAGAACGGGCGGCTCATCGGGTGCGCCCCCGTCGAGCCGCGACGGCGGCGCGATGGACCGCGTCGAACGACACGCCGTGCTTCCGGGCGGCGGCCGCGCAGTCGTCGTACTCGGGCTCGGCCCGGATCTCGACGCCGTCCAGGCGGCCGATCTTCAGGCGCACGCGGCCGAACCGGGTGGCGACGGTCTGCGTCGAGCGGTCGAGCTCGATCCTCTCCTCGCGGCGGAACCGGAGGCCGAAGGTCGTCGTCTCGGACAGCGCCGCGCGCGAGACCGCGTCGAACGCCTCCGGCCGCGCGAGGACCGTCAGGTTGTGCCCCGACCGTCCTTTCTTCATCTGGACCGAGGTGGTCTGCACGTCCAGCGCTCCCGCCGCGAAGAGACGCTCGACGGCGTACGCGATGAGCTGCGGGGTCGCATCGTCGAGCGTGAGCTCGACGACGACGACCTCGGACGCCGCGGCCCCGGCACGGCGCGCCCCGAGGAGCGCGCGCACGACGTTGGGACGCTCGGGGTAGTCCCGCGCTCCCGCGCCGTGACCGACGCGGGACAACGTCATGGCGGGCGGGCCGCCGTAGGCCTGCGCGATGGTCGTCAGAATGGCGGCGCCGGTCGGCGTCAAGCGCTCCCCCTCCGCGTCGATCCCGGAGAGCGGGACGCCGCTCAGGAGATGGCTCGTCGCGGGGCCCGGGACCGGGTAGAGGCCGTGCGCGCACGCCACCGTCCCGGATCCGGTGGTGATCGGGGAGACGATCACGCGGTCCGGCGCGAGCGCGTGGAGCGCGGCGGCGACGCCGACCACGTCCGCGATCGCATCCGCCGCGCCGGCCTCGTGCAGGTGGACGGCGTCCGGGGCGAGACCGTGGGCGAGCCCTTCGGCCTCGATCAGCCGGCGGAAGATCACCAGCGCCCGGTCACGTACCGCGGGCTCGATCGCCGCCCCCGCGATGACGCCGCGGATCTGACGGAAGGACCGGCCGTGGTGGCCGCGGCCGCGCTCGTGGAGATGGTGGTCGTCGTGATCGTGCCCCGCGACGCGGATATCGACCTTCGTCGCGGAGACCGCGCCGCGCACCGTCGCCGTCTTGGCGACGCGAAGGCCGGGGAGCTTCAGGCTCGC
The DNA here is from genome assembly GCA_035649595.1 of Candidatus Polarisedimenticolaceae bacterium. Lineage (GTDB taxonomy): Bacteria > Acidobacteriota > Polarisedimenticolia > Polarisedimenticolales > DASRJG01 > DASRJG01. The sequence goes on along the minus strand of DASRJG010000166.1, from coordinate 17,128 downwards.
GATCGCGCGCTTGACGGCGGCGAACGGAGCCCCGGCGTCCACCAGCGCCCCCAGGATCATGTCGCCGGACGCGCCCGCCGCGGCGTCGATCCAGAGGACCCTCTCGTCGCGGCTCATGCCGCCTCCAGCAGAGCCGGGAGCACGACGCCGGCCGGCCCCGCCAGGTGCTCGCTGGCATGGGGACTCAGGGGGGTCCGCTCGGGGTTGATCTCGACGACGTAAGCCCCCGACGCGAGCGCCACGTACGGGAGGGAGGCCGCGGGATGGACGAGCGACGACGTGCCCGCGACCAGCACCAGCGCGGCACTTCGGGCCGCCGCCTCGGCGCGGCCGAACTCCGCCATCGGGAGCGGTTCCTCGAACCAGACCACGGCGGGCCGGAGGAGCGCCCCACACGCGGCGCAGAGAGGCGGGAGCGGATCCAGCCGCGGCCGCAGATCCTCGCGCTCCGTTCCCTCGGCCGTGCAGCGAAGGCGCCAGAGGCTACCGTGAAGCCTGACGACCTCCCGGTTTCCCGCGCGCTCGTGGAGCCCGTCCACGTTCTGCGTCGCGAGCAGGAAGGGACGGCCGGTCGCCTCGAGCGCCGCGATGGCGTGGTGGGCGGGGTTCGGCGCCGCACGCGCCGCCTGCTCGCGGCGTGCGTCGTAGAAGCGCCACACCCGGACGGGATCGGCTGCGAAGGCACGCGGCGTGGCGACCTCCATGGGATCGACCCCCTCCCACAGGCCTCCGGCGTCGCGAAACGTGGCGATCCCGCTCTCGCGGGAGACCCCGGCTCCGGTCAGGACGAGCACGCTCTCCTGTCCTCTCATGAGGGCGATCAGGCGGGCGGAGGGGGTCGGACGCGCCACGGACGCCTCGAAGATGGGTCGGAAAACGGGACGAATCGGGACGAAGCGGGCATCGTACCACCCGCTTCCGGCGAGAAACAACGGCGTTCCCGCCCCGGCGAGCGTCTTGCTACACTCTTCGGACGTGCCGCCCGAACCTGGGCGAGAGGAGCCGCATGAGCGCCATCGTCAACGCCACGGATCAGAACTTCGAGTCCGAGGTCCTCAAGAGCGCCTCACCGGTGCTGGTGGATTTCTCCGCCCCGTGGTGCGGGCCGTGCAAGAAGCTCGAGCCGATCGTCCACGAGATCGCCGCCGACTACGGCGCCCGTCTGAAGGTGGTGAAGGTCAACGTCGACGACGCCCAGAGTACCGCAGCGCGCTTCGGCATCTTGTCGGTGCCGACGCTGATGCTCTTTCGCAACGGCCAGGTGAAGGATCAATTCCCCGGGGTCCTGTCGAAGAAGGCGCTCGCCGCCCTGGTGGACAAGGTCCTGTGACGTGGGGTTCACCGACACCATCAATGCCTGGGGGTTCGCCCTCGGAGAGACCCTGCAGCGCCAACTCCAGGCGGGATCTGTCTCCGCGATCTTCGTCGTCTTCGCCGCCGGCGTCCTGACCAGCATGACGCCCTGCGTCTACCCGATGATCCCGGTGACGGTCACCTACATCGGCGGCGCATCGGGGGGGAACCGGCGGCGGGCGGTCGCGCTCTCGACGACGTACGTGCTCGGCCTGGCGATCGTCTACGCGAGCCTCGGCGTCGCCGCCGCCCTCCTCGGCAAGATCTTCGGCGACTTCACGCGGAACCCCTGGGTGTTCGGCGGGGTCGGGCTGATCATCATCGGGTTCGGCCTGGCGATGCTCGACGTGTTCACGATCCCGGCGCTCATGACGGACCTGCAGGGGAAGGGGGTGCGCCGCGGCGGCTTCCTCGGGGCTGCGCTCATGGGGGTGGCGGCGGGATTCGTCGCCGCGCCGTGCACCGCGCCGGTGCTCGGGCTGCTGTTGACCTACGTCGGGAACACGCGGAACGTCGCGTGGGGCGGGTCTCTCCTGTTCGTCTTCGCGCTCGGGCTCGGGCTCCTGCTGATGCTTCTCGGGATCTTCTCCGGCCTGCTGACGAGCCTTCCTCGGGCGGGCCGCTGGATGGACTACGTCAAGAAGGGGTTCGGGGTGGCGATGCTCGTGATCGGCGCCCTGTTCCTCTGGAAAGCCGCCGATCTCTGGATGCACGGAGGAGGCCGGTCATGAAGACCTGTGCGGTGTTCCTGCTCGCGGCGACCCTGCTCGCGGGCCCGGTGGCGGCGGCCGATCTTCCCGCCGCGATCCCGCCGGGCTCTCCGCCCACGGCGATCGATCCGGCAACCGGCGAGACGGTCGCGCTCGACCCGGCCGGCGGGCCGATGCACGTCGTCTTCCTCGCGACATGGTGCCGCCCGTGCCTGACGGAGATTCCCAAGCTGTTCGATCTCGAGGACCGCTGGAAGGCGGACGGCTACCGGCTCGTGCTGGTCGCCGTGGCGACGCGGCAGTCCGCCGAGCGGCTCCGCGAGTTCCGCGCTCAGACCCAGGTGCCGGGTCGCTTGCTGTTCGACGAGCACGGCAGCGTCGCGGCGGCGTTCGGCGCCGCGACGATCCCGTCCCATGTCCTGGTGGATCGCAGGGGAGGGATCGTCGCCCGCGCCGGCGCGCTCGACCCCCCATTCACGCAGGCCGTCGAGCGTCTGGTCCGGCAGGAGGGACGCTCGAAGCCATGAGCGGACGCGTCACCGTCGGGCTGCTGTTCGGCGGGGCCTCCGTCGAGCACGAGGTCTCGATCGTGTCCGCCCGCGGCGTCGCCCGCGCGCTCGATCCCGACCGGTTCGAGATCGTCCCGATCGCCGTGACCGGCGACGGGCGCTGGCTCCAGCCCGAGCCGTCCGGCGTCATCCTCGCATCCGAAGCCGTCCGGGTCGTCTCCGGCGGGCCCGCCGAGCCTCGCATCGTGGTGGACCCGGGGGCCGGAGGATTGATCCGGATCGCCTCCGGTGCGGCGGGGGCGAAGCTGCCGGTCGACGTCGTGTTCTCCGTGGTGCACGGGTGGGGGGGAGAGGACGGCAGGATTCAGGGGCTCCTCGACCTCGCGGGGCTTCCCTGCGTCGGCCCGGGAGTCCTGGGGTCGGCGATCGGGATGGACAAGGCGATCGCGAAGGCGCTGTTCCAGGAGCGCGGCCTCCCGGTGGCCCCGTGGCGCGCGCTCCTTCGAGACGAGTGGAGGCGTGATCGCGCCGCCGTCGAGGCGCGTCTGGTCGCGGAGCTCTCCCTTCCGCTCTTCGTCAAGCCCGCGAACGGCGGCTCGTCCGTCGGGATCAGCAAGGTCCGCGCGGCGGGCGGCCTCGGGACCGCTCTCGGCGCCGCCTTCGCGCACGACCGCAAGGTGGTCGTCGAGGCGGGGCTCGACGCCCGCGAGATCGAGTGCGCGGTGCTCGGGAACGACGATCCGCAGGTGTCCGTGGCCGGGGAGGTGCTGCCGTCCCGCGAGTTCTACGACTACGCTTCCAAGTACGAGGACGGCACGTCCCGGCTGCTGATCCCCGCGCCGCTCGAGCCCGCCGTCGCGGAGAAGATCCGCGGGCTCGCCATCGAGGCGTTCCGCGCCCTAGATTTGGCGGGGATGGCACGGGTCGATTTCTTCCTCGAGAAGGCGGGAGGCCGGACCTTCCTGAACGAGGTCAACACGCTCCCCGGCTTCACCCCGATCAGCATGTATCCTAAGCTCTGGGAAGCGTCGGGGCTGGGCTACCGTGACCTGCTCGCCCGGCTGATCGATCTCGCGCGGGAGCGCTTCGCGGAGGAGCGCCGGCGCGCGACTCGCCGCGACGCGTAGCGGATCGACGGAGAGCCCGAGATGGCGGACAGCGCGGTCCTCGTTCTCAACAATCTGTACCAGGCGGTTCAGATCACGAGCGTGCGTCGCGCCTTCCGGCTGTTCTACGCGGGACGTGCGAAGGCCGTGGAGCCGGACTTCCGGACCTACGACTTCGACAACTGGTGCGATCTTCCTCCCGGCGCGGGGCACGAGTGGATCGTCACGCCGCGGCGGGAGATCCGCATCCCGCGCGTCATCCAGCTCCTCCACTACGATCGGGTCCCGCGCCGCGAGGTGAGATTCACCCGGCGGAACATCTTCTTTCGCGACCGCAACCGGTGCCAGTACTGCGGCAAGGTGTTTCCGCAGGCCGAGCTGAACCTCGATCACGTCGTTCCGCTGTCCCGCGGCGGGCTCTCGGCGTGGGACAACGTGGTCTGCGCCTGCATCCCCTGCAACAGCCGGAAGGGAAACCGGACCCCGCACGAGTCGGGGATGCACCTCGTCCGCACGCCCAAGCGCCCCGCGGGACATCCGATCCTCCGCACGGGATGGACCGGGCCGCGGTACGACGAGTGGCGCACGTTCCTCGACGTCGCCTATTGGAACGTCGAGCTGTGCGAGGAGCTCGTTCCACCGGCCTCCGAGGAGTCCTGAGCCTCCTCCGTTCGGTTTCCCCGATCCTCGTCCTTGTGGAACCCCAGCGCCGCGAGTCTCCGGTAGAGCCTCGGCCGGGACCAGCCCAGCCGCTCCGCCGCGGCCGTGAGGTTGCCTCGCGACGCCGCGAGCGCGCGCTCGACACGGTCCCTCTCGGTTTCCGGCACGTCGGGGGTCTCCATTCGCTCGATCTCGAGATCGTCCTCGCGGATGATCCCGCCCCGGGTGCGCAGCAGCGCGCGGGCGAGCACAGCCTCGAGCTCGCGGACGTTCCCCGGCCAGGCGTGCGCGCCGAGGCGCTCGAGCGCGGCTGGCTCGAGAGTCGCGCGAGCGAGACCCGACTCCGAGGCCAAGCGCTCGATCAGACGGTCGGCGAGGAGCGGCAGGTCCCCGGCCCGCTCCCGCAAGGGCGGCACGCGCAGCACCAGGACCTCGAGCCTCCAACGCAGGTCGGCGCGGAAGCGTCTCTCGCGGACCAGACGCGCGAGGTCGCGGTGGGTGGCCGCCACGACGCGCACGTCGATCGCCCGCTCCGCCACGCCACCCACGGGACGCACCGCCCGCTCTTGGAGGACGCGCAGCAGCTTGGCCTGGAGGGGGAGCGGCATGTCGCCGATCTCGTCGAGGAGCACCGTTCCGCCGTCCGCCTGGCAGAGAAGCCCGGGGTGGTCCCGGTCGGCGCCCGTGAACGCCCCTCGGATGGCGCCGAACAGCTCGCGCTCGAGGAGCGCCTCCGGGATCGCCGCGCAGTTGACGGCGACGAACGGGCGTCGCGCCCGGGGCCCCAGCTCGTGGAGCGCTCGCGCGACCAGCTCCTTTCCGCTGCCGGACTCGCCCACCACGAGGGCCGGGAGCGCGATCGCGGCGGCCGCCCGGACGTCGTCCTGGAGACGGAGGAACGACTCGGCACGGCCGACGGCCTCGGACCGGTGAGCGGCCGGGGTAGGGGGCTCCCCGATCGGATCCCTGCGGAGCACGGCGATCAGCCCGGCGAAGGCGCGCAGCAGCCCCTGGGCCTCGGTCGCGTCCACGGAGAGAGGAGCTCGGCTATCCAGCACGAGCGCGGCGCGACGGCCGTCACGCGCGGGAAGCGGCGTGCACAGCGCCGCACGGAGCCCGAGCGAGCGCACGGACGCTCCGTCCGCCCAGATCGGCTCGCGCCGGAGGTCGGGCCAGAAGAGAGGGCGCTCCCCGGCGAGAGCGCGGGCGGCGAGACTCATGCTGAACGCGCCGCGCTCGTCGGGCCAGGCGCCCGCGCGAGCGGCGACGCGAGCCCGGCGCGGAGGCGGCGCGGCTTCCAGCACGAACGCCCGCTCGGCCCCGGAGGCCTCGCGAAGGTGCTCGAGAACGACCCCGACCGCTTCGCGGCTCGAACGGTGCGCCACCTCCGAGCAGGCACGCGCGAGCCGCGCCGTCCAGGGACCGGCCGGCTCGTTTGACGCTCCAAATCGGGGCGGGCTATCCTCGCCGGGGCTCATGGTCGTCATTCCTCCACGTCTTCGTCGCGCCGGTGCGGCGGCGGCCCTCGCGCTGGCCACGATGCCCGCGGCCGGCGACACGGTGGTCCGCCGCGACGGCTCGCGGTTCGAGGGGACCGTCGCGTCCGTCGACGCGGCCGCCGTCGTCCTCGACACCCCCTCGGGGACGCTTCGCATCCCCCGTCACGACGTCGCGTCGATCTCGTTCAACGAGATCAAGCCGCTCAAGGTCGAGATCCGCAACGTGAAGAGCGACGACGCCCTCGACGTCCTCGTCGATGGGGAAGAGGTCATCCGCGATGCCCGCGACGGTGGAGCATGGATCGATCTCACCCCCAGGCTCAAGGACGGGAACACGCCGGTGCGGTTACGCGTCAAGAACCAGCGCGCGACCTGGGCCTACCAGCTCCACTTCCGGATCAACGGCGAGATCGTCCCCGTCGGGTGCGGCACGCCGTTCGCCGCGGGAGCGGGATGCACCTGCTGCGGGAAGACCGGCAAGGAGGTCGGGACGATCGAGGATCTTCCGGAGTTCTGGATCCACGTCGATCGTGCGCTCGGCCGCGCCGAGATCCTTCCCTGACCGCGCGCCGCCGCGCCGGACTGCTCGAGGCCGCGCTGTGGGTCGCGACGGTCGCGCTGCTGTCGCCGCTTCTGATCTACTATCGCGCTGGCGTCATGCCGCTCGCCGCGCTGTTCGGCGTCGCGGGCGGGATCGCGCTGGCGCTCGCGCTCGCGGGGCGGCGTCTCCATGCGAGCCTCATCGACGATGCCCTCGCCCGCCGCGAGGACAAGGGAAGGTTCCTGATGACGTTCGGAGCGGCGCTCCTCGTCCTGTTCCTGGTGCTGCTCGGGGGCGTCGTCGCGCTCGTGCTCGTGCTCCGCAAGGCGTCGGGAGCATGAGCTACTACCGGAGTGCTCCGCCTCGCGGCGGATGGGGCGGGGGAGAGACCCTCGGGCTGCCCGGGGTGACGCCGGTCAATCGCGGGCTGATGATCGCCTGCGGCGTCGTCTGGGCGATCCAGCTCCTCGTTGGCCCCCTCCTGGGATGGATCGACCTCTCCCGCGTCCTGGGACTCGTCCCCGTCGACGTGACTCACGGCAAGATCTGGCAGCTCGTGACCTACATGTTCCTCCACTCGCCGGTCATGTACTCCCACATCCTGTTCAACGTCCTGACGATGTGGATGATCGGGGGTGACCTGGAGCGCCACTGGGGCGGACGGAAGTACCTGACCTACTGGTTCGTGTGCGGCATCGGCGCAGGGGTCGCCGTGACGATGGCGGGGGCGTTCCGGGGCGTGACGACGCCCACGATCGGAGCGTCCGGAGCGATCTACGGATTGATCCTGGCGTACGGGACGATCTTCGCCGAGCGGCGGCTGCTCTTCATGTTCCTGTTTCCGATCAAGGCGAAGACCCTCGCGTGGATCCTCTTCGGCGTCGCGTTCCTGTCGAACCTCACGCCGCAAACGGACGGCGTCTCGCACCTCGCGCACCTCGGGGGGATGGTGGTCGGCTGGCTCTACCTCCGTCGCGCGTGGCGGATCGGGGAGTTCTGGAGGGAGCTCGTCTGGCGCGTGCGCCGGCGCCGCTTCAAGGTGATGCCGCCGGACGACCCGGACCGCTGGGTGCACTGAGGGTGGTCAGAGCCCCCCGCTCGCGTTGCGGCGGTTCAAGTCGAAGATCAGGAGCCGCGCATCGGCGGTGCCGATCGGCGCGCCCAGCTCGATGACCCGCATCTCGGACCACTTTCCGGCGGTGTAGATCGTGTAGTAGAGCTTGTCCGTCGTGGTGAACCAGTACGTGATCCGCCCGCCGACCCACTCGGCGTCCGAGGCGACGATCGCCTTGACCTCCGCCGGGAGCTCGAACGCCTGCCGGAAGTTGATCGGGACCGGCTCGTCGCGTACGCCCCAAATGTACGAGCGCCCCGGGTCGCCCGGGATCCTGCTGAAGATCGAGGCGCAGAAGAACCGCTCGCTCCACGAGATGTCGGTCGCCCCGGTGGTCGTCCCGCCCTCGGGAGGAACCAAGACGGGATCATCGGTCGGCAGACGCTCAGGCCCGTAGACCGGGTCGAGCGTCGAGGTCTTGAAGCTCCACCTCCAGTACGACGGCTGCCCCGCGAGGTCCTGACGCCAGACGACGTGGAGATAGTTGCGGTCGACCCGGATCCGAGGCTCGATGTCGTCGGCGTCGGTCTTGATCAGCAGGCGCGCAGCGGACCAACAGGTCCCGTCGAACTTGCTGACGTAGATATTGAACCCCGTCCCCTCGTTCCTGGACCAGACCACGACCGGCTTCCCGGTCGCTGGATCGATCTCGAGCACGGGCTCGCGGTCGAGGAACACGTCGTCGGTCCCGGGGATCCAAGACGTCTCCTTTCCCCCCTTCGGCTTCTGCCGCGTGGACTTGAGGACGGTGCCGGCGACCCGGTTCGGCTGGACGTACGGCTCCACGTCGACCCGATGGACGGTTCCGTCGCCGGCGATCCTCTGCACGTCGGCGCGGGCGTGCGGCGCCGTCGCGAGCGCGACGGCGGCCGACGCGAGGATCGCCGCGCGGCGGATCATCGCTTCAGCGTGATGAAGTCGGTGACGTCCACGGTGCATAGGAACTCCCGCAGAAAGGGGATCTCCGGGTGGGTGCGCTGAAGGGCCTCGAAGTGGGCGTCGCGGAGCTCGTTGCGTCCGGAGCGCGACCCCAGCTCCCCCAAGAGGTAGTGGCAGTTCTCCTCGATGTCCGCGAAGCCGCAGGTCGCCGCGTCGCGGAGCGCCCGCTCCCCTTCCTCGATCGCGGCCTCCCAGCGGCCGTCCATCATGTAGGCGTAGCACAGATCCTGAAGGCATTCCGCGCGGCAGCGGCGATCGCCGGTCTCCTCGGCCAAGACGAGGGCCGCGTTCAACCGCTCGAGCCCTTCGGGCACGCGCTTCTTCAGCAGCAGGCAGTAGCCGATGTTCTCCTCGAGGATCGCGCGGGAGAAGCGCGTATCCGCCTCCTGCGCGCGCCGCAGGGCGAGGGCGATCTCGTACTCCGCCAACGCCTCGTCCAGGTAGTTCTGGTTGAGGAGGATGTTCCCCATCAGGTTGTGGACCGGCGCGATCAGATCGGGCGAGCCGACGACGTGCGCCCGCTCCAGCGCCCGCTGCGCGTAGGTGAGGGCGCGCTGATAACGGCCCTGCCGGCGGAGGCTCGTCGCGAGGTTGTACGCCGCGTGGAAGGACGTGCACGTGTCCGGGGCGCGGAGCAGGATCTCGCGCAGCCCCTCCTCGCCCCCCTTGGCGTCTCCCATCTGGAGGCGGACCATCGCCAGGTTGAGGTCGGTCCGGTCGCGATCGTCATCGGTGACCGCCGCCTTGCGGGCGCGATCGTAGGCCGCGAGGGCCGCGGGGAAGTCCCCCCGCCGGACCGCGTCGGCTCCCACCTCGTTCAGCGCGCCGTAGGTCAGCTCCTCCATGCCTCGACCCGGCGCGCGGCCTTGTAGCGCATGAAGTCGAGCACATCCGCGCGGGCCGCCTCGTCGAGGCGCTGGAACAGGCGCAGAAGCTCCTGATCGGCCTCCGTCGGAGACGGCGGCTGGGTCCCTTCCCGGAAGAATTCGGCGATGTCCATTCCGAACACGCCGAGGATACGGAAGAGCGTGTCGAGCGAGACCTTGTACTCTCCGTTCTCCATCCGGCAAAGGTCCGACTGCTGGACGCCGATCCGCGACGCGAGCTCCGCTTGCGTGAAGGCACGCTCCTTGCGAAGCTGGCGGATCTTCGTTCCCACGAAAATCGTCTGACGACGACGCTGCGTCCGAGGGGTCATCAGCAACTCCTTGCCAAATCAGAATACGCCGAAAAGCCTTGTCCAGATTGGCTTCCTTACGATCATCACTCTTGACACATTTCGCTCGGCCCCATAAACTCACGCACACGGGGGGAGTACACAACACGACGAACCGCGATGAGCGGAACGGATCGTGGGTGAGACTGCGGAGGGTCGGGTTGGTACAAGGCAACGCCGTCCAGTGCGCCGTCTCCCGACCGGGCACGCTCGGTGGCCGCCACGCCTCGGCCCCCTCTCGTCGAAAAGTTGCGTCGGGCCGCCCGAAAACTACGGTGATCCGTCAGGACTGTCAAGCCGTTCGTCCTAGCCATCCTCGTTCCCATCCCCCCACCGAGGAGTTGTAATGGAATCGTCCGTCAAGGAGCGCAGCTCGGTCCTCTCCCGATACTTCTCCGAGATCCGCGAGTACCCCCTCCTGACGAAGGACGAGGAGTTGGCGCTGGCGGAAGGGGTGAAGCGCGGGGACAGGACGGCGCTCAACGAGCTGATCGAGTCCAACCTCAGCTTCGTCGTCAAGGTCTCCAGCGAGTACCGGAACCTCGGGTTGCCGTTCGAGGATCTCCTCAACGAGGGGAACATCGGGCTGATCGAAGCCGCCCACCGGTACGACGCGAGCAAAGGGACGAAGTTCATCACCTACGCGATCTGGTGGATCCGGAAGTCGATCCTGAAGGCTCTCTCCGAGCACTCCAACCTGGTCCGCGTCCCCAACTACCAGATGAAGAAGGTCCGGGAGATCCGCGACGCCGAGGCGTCGCTGCGCCGCTCGCTCGGTCGCGCGCCGCAGCGTGAGGAGATCTCGCGCCGCCTCTCGAAGAGCGTGATCAAGATCGACCAGGTCCTCCAGTTCACCATGCGCGAGGTCTCCCTGGACGACAAGGTGGGGAAGGACCGCGACAAGCCGATCGCCGAGTACCTCGTCGACCCGGCCTGCTCGAGCCCGGAGGACGATCTCATCAACCGGGAGTCGAACTCCCTCGTGGGCGAGGCGATGGCGCACCTCACCGAGCAGGAGAGGGTCGTGGTCGCCTACCGCTTCGGCCTCGCCGGCGGGCCCCCCCTGACCCTCAAGGAGATCGGCGAGAAGATGGGGATCAGCCGCGAGCGCGTGCGGCAGATCGAGTGCCAGGCCAAGGGTCGGCTCCGCAAGCTCTTCGCGAAGCGGCGCATGGTCAAGGCGCCCCCGAAGAAGCCCTTCCCGGTCCGCGCGACCGCGAAGACCCGAGCGGGCATCGAGCACTGATAGACTGAGGGCCGATGCAATCCGGCGAAGATCCAGCGTCCTTCTGGACGAGGCTCTTCCGCTGCGCGACGCCCGAGTCCGCCGAGGCTGCGATCGCGGCCGGGCCCGTCGACGGCGACCTCGCGCGCGTCGCCTGGCGCGCTCATCGAGCCTCCGCCGAGCGCGCCGACGCGCGCATGGAAGCCCGCGCTCGTGACGTCGAGTCGCTCCAAGCGTTCGGCCGGGCGCTGGCGGAGTCGCGTGACGTCGTCGAGCTGTTCGACGCCGCGGCGGCAGGGGCCCAGCAGCTTCTCGAGGCCGACGCCGTCGCGATCGCCTACGACCTCCCGGATCGAGCCGGCATGGAGATCCATGCCGGGCGGCCCCTCGCGCCGGGGGACGAGCACCGCCTTCGCGAGACGGTCGCGCTCGGCTTCGTGCCCCTCGGCGACGACGCCCCGCCCGCTCGCCGGCTGCCGGCGTCGGACGTGCTGCAGGGGCCTCGGCCGCCGATCGCGGAGGGGGAGATCGTGATCGTGCCCGTGGAGCGCCGCGGCCGCGAGCTGCTCCGTCTCGCCGTCGTTCCCCGCCTGGGGCCGAGCGAGCGGGGCCTCCGCCTCCTCTTCGGCGCCGCCAACCATCTCGCCGTTCACCTGGATCGCGTTCTCGCGGTCGCCGAGGCCGAACAGGGGCGGTTCCGCGCGATCCTCGACTCCATGCCGCACGCCGTGGTGCTCACCGACGGCGCGTTCCAGATCGTGCAGGCCAACGCATCCGCCGAGCGGTTGCTCCCCCGACTGGGGAGCGACGCGGCCTTCGCGCTCCGGAGCGCCGGGGACCTCGACTTGGTCGCGCTCGCCTACGACGTGCTCGCCGGGCGACGCCCCTACGCGGAAGCGGAGGCCGCCCTGCCCGACGGCATCCGTCTGGCCGTCTCCGTCGCGCCGTGGCGGGGAGGAGCGGGGGCGGATGGTCTCGTGGTCGTGATGCTCGACGTGACCGTCGCGAGCCGTCTGCGGGAGCAGGTCGCGCAGTCCGAGAAGCTCTCGAGCCTGGGCCGGATGATCGCCGGCGTGACGCACGAGCTGAACAACCCCCTCACGTCCGTGATCGGCTACGCGCAGCTCCTCCGCTCCATGCCCCCCGGCGAGAAGATGATCGCGCGCCTCGATACGATCCGACGGGAGTCCGAGCGCTGCCGCCGGATCGTTCAGAGCCTCCTCCGGTTCGCGCGAGCGCACGTTCCGGAGCGACGCCCGTTCTCCCTCAACGAGGCAGTGAGCAACGTCTCCCAGCTGCTCGCCTACCCCGTGAGGTCGGCGGGTTGCCGGCTGCAGCTCGAGCTCGACCGCGAGCTTCCCGCGCTCGTGGGGGACGCGCACGAGCTGGAGCAGGTCCTCATCAATCTGATCACGAACGCACACCAGGCGATGACCGAGGCCGCGTCCCCCGGGGCCGTCACCGTGCGAACCTTCCACGACGCGACCTCGATCGGCGTCGAGGTGTCGGACGAGGGCCCGGGGATCCCCGAGACGGCGCGGGCCCGCCTCTTCGATCCTTTCTTCACGACCAAGCCGACGGGGCAGGGGACGGGACTGGGGCTCTGGCTGGTCTACAACGCGGTCTCCGCCCACGGCGGCTCGATCGACGTCGGGCAGACGGAGCGAGGCGGCGCGCGGTTCCGGCTGGCGTTTCGGCGCGAGGCCGGCATCGCTCTCCACGCGGCGGAATCGGAGGCCGGCCCGGACGCGCCCGCCTCGGTGTCGGCGCGGATCCTCGTGGTCGACGCGGAGGCCGCCCTCGCCGCGTTGATCTGCGAGGCGCTGGCGGCGGAGGGGCACCACGCGGTCGCCGCGCACGATGCCGACGAGGCGTTCGCGCGGATCGCCTGCGAGCCGTTCGACCTCCTCGTCTCGGACGCCGCGGTGCCGGGGATGTCGGGGGAGCGCCTCGCGCGCGAGGTGGAGCGCGTGCGGCCCGAGCTCCGCGAGCGGATCCTGCTGACGACGAGCGACTGGACGAGCCGCGAGCCCGAGACCGCCGCCCGCGCGCTCGGAGCCGGCCTGCTCAGGAAGCCCTTCGAGCTCGACGAGCTGCGCCGCGTCGTCCGGACGCGGCTGCACCGGAGCGCGGAGCCCTGACGTGCGGCATCTCGTCGTCGGCACGGCGGGACACATCGACCATGGGAAGAGCGCGCTGGTCGAGGCGCTGACCGGGGTCCATCCCGATCGCCTCGAGGAAGAGCAGCGGCGGGGGATCACGATCGAACTGGGCTTCGCCGATCTCGACCTCGCGCCCGACGGCGTCGTCGCGTTCGTGGACGTGCCGGGACACGAGCGGTTCGTGCGCCACATGGTGTCGGGGGCCTCGGGACTCGACGCGGTTCTCCTCGTCGTCGCGGCGGACGAGGGGGTGATGCCCCAGACCCGCGAGCACCTGGCGATCTGCTCGCTGCTCGGGCTGCGGCACGGGATCGTGGTCCTCTCGAAGGCCGACCTCGCCGACGACGATCTCCGGCGGGTCGTCCGCCTCGAGGTCGAGGAGGCGGTCGCGGGAACCTTCCTGCAGGGGGCGACCGTCGTCGCGACCTCGGCGCGGACGAAGGAGGGGCTGGAGTCGCTGCGGGACGCCCTCCGCCGTCTCGCGCGCGAGATCCCGGAGCGGGAGCCTTCGGGCGTGCCGCGTCTGCCGATCGATCGCTCGTTCGTCATGAAAGGGTTCGGCACGGTGGTCACGGGGACGCTCGCATCCGGCACGCTGGTGGAGGGGGACGAGGTCCAGATCCTCCCGGGCGGGCGAACCGCCCGTATCCGCGGCCTCCAGGTGCACCGACACAAGGTGCGCGAGGCGCGCGCCGGCCGTCGCGTCGCGGTCAACCTCCAGGGGATCGAGTGCGCGGAGGCGCCGCGGGGCGCGACGCTCGCGCGCCCCGGTACGCTGCGACCGACGCGCCGCGCGCGCGTCGTTGTCGAGCTCCTCCCAGGTGCGCCGCGGCTGAGCGGGCGCGGCGGACCGGTGCGCTTCCATCAGGGGACCTGCGAGCGCGCGGCCCGGCTGCGGCTCGAGGCGGCGGCGCAGGGCGGGGGCGAAGCCGAGATCGTGCTCGCCCAGGACACGGTGCTCCTCCCGGGAGACCGGTTCATCCTCCGGCGCCCGGCGCCGGTCGACACGATCGGAGGCGGCGTCGTCATCGACGCGCATCCCGCCCCGCGGCGTCGCGGCGCTCCCATCGCCGCCGCGGCCGACGCAGCCGACGTCTGGATCGAGCGCATCGATCGCGCGGGCGTCGCGGGACGCGCGGTCGCCGACGTGTGCGCCGAAGCCGGTCGGTCCGCCGCCGAGGTCGACGCCGCGCTCGCCCCCTTGATCGCGAGCGGGCGCGTGGTGCGTTCTGGATCGCGTCTGTTCGCGGGCTCCCGCTGGGAGGAGACCGGCGAGGCGCTGCTCGATGCGCTTCGGTCCTTTCATGCGAGCGAGCCTCTCAGGCGCGGGCTCGACCGCGAGACGCTCCGCGGACGTGTCGCGCCGGCGATGCCCGCCGAAGCGTTCCGGGATCTCCTGCGACGCCTCAGCGGCGAGGGCGCGTTGACGCTCGACCGGGAGCTGGTGTCGATCGCCGGCCATCGGATCGAGCCGACCGAAGCGGATGCGGCCCGCGCGCGACGCATCGAGGAGGCGTTCCGCGCCGCCGGGCTCGACCCGCCGCCGGTGGAGACGGTCGTCCGCGAGGCCGGGGGAGATCCGGAGATGCGCGTGGTAGGGTGGCTCGTCGAGGAAGGGCGTCTGGTGAAGCTCCGCGACGGACGGCTCTTCCACGCACCGGCGATCCAGGCGCTGCGGGGCAAGGTCCGGGAGTTCGCCCGCACTTCGAGTACGATAGACGTCGCGGCGTTCAAGGAGCTCGCCGGAGTGACCCGGAAGAACGCGATCCCGTTGCTCGAGCTGTTCGACGAGGAGCGGTTGACGCGTCGCGAGGGAAGCGTCCGACGGATACTGACGGATTAGGCGGCCCCCGGGGACCGCGGGAGCACGGCATGGGTTCCATCGGCTGGACGGAGATCCTGGTGGTCGCGCTGATCGCCGTCATCCTGTTCGGGGGACGACGCCTGGCGGACGCCGGTCGTGGGCTCGGCGAGGCGATCCGCAACTTCCGCGAAGGCATGAAGGGCGATTCCGACGGCGGCAAGTCGGGCCCCGGTAACGACACGAACCGTCGCGGCGATGATCGCTGAAGGCCCGGGTGCGCCGTGAATCGAGCGCGCGCGCGGGTGTCCTGCTCGCGCGGCAGCGCTCGGCGGTGCGGCGTCTCAAGCGGGACCTCTTCGGCCCGGACGGATCGCTCAGGCACCCTTACTTCCGCGATCTGAGACGGGAGATCTCGGCCGGGTTCCGCGCCACGTCCGCGGCCAAGCTCCGGGCGGCGTGCGACGCCGCGGACGTCGTGTACCTCGGGGACTTCCACGCCGACCCCGCCTGTCAGCGCGTCGCCGCGGAGCTGCTGGAGCGCATGGCGCGGCGGCGCCGTGTCGTGCTCGGCGTCGAGTTCGTCTACACCCGTCAGCAGGAGATCCTCGACCGCCGGCAGGAAGGGGCCATCAACGACCCGACTTTCCTGCGGCGTATCCACTACCGCGAGGAATGGGGCTATCCGTGGGAGGGGTTCCGGGATCTCCTCGATCGCGCGCGCGAGCTCGGCCTCCCGGTGGTCGCGCTCGATCGCCCGCCGCGCGGGGGATTCGACGGCCTGCGTCGCCGCGACGCGCATGCCGCGCGAGGGATCGCGGGCGTGCTCATGCGGCGGCCGCGGACGGCGATGCTCGTGCTGTTCGGAGAGTCGCACCTCGCGCGCGGGCACGTCCCACGGCAGGTCGCGCGCGCGCTCGCGCGCCGCGGGATCTCGCGCCGCGGCCTGACGGTGTTCCAGGATCCGGAGCCGGTCTACTGGTCCGCCCTCGCGCGCGCCGGCTCGGTTCCCGACGCCGTGCGGTTCGACGGCGGCGCGTTCGCCGTGTTCCACACGCCGCCGCTCGCGCGCTACGAGTCCTACCGCCAGATCCTCGAGCGCTGGCGGGGCGAGACGCCTCCCGACGAGGACGTCGACCTGACGCCGGCCGTCCACCACCTGATCGACACGCTGGTCGGGTGGATGGCCATGCGCCCCAGCCGGCATCGCGTGCGGCATCGCGCGGGGTGGGTGGACGACCT
Organism: Candidatus Polarisedimenticolaceae bacterium; assembly: GCA_035649595.1. Classification (GTDB taxonomy): domain Bacteria; phylum Acidobacteriota; class Polarisedimenticolia; order Polarisedimenticolales; family DASRJG01; genus DASRJG01. Next base: position 1,051 of record DASRJG010000166.1, on the reverse strand, counting down.
CCAGGATGCCTATCCGGAGGTCTACAGCGGTCTCGAGGCGCGTCAGTTCATCGGCTCGATCCTGGCGGAGCATGGGCGGAGCCCGGGTGAGATCCGGGAGGCCCGCCGGATGCTCGTCGCGCGCGAAGCCCTGTACGACGCCCGGTCGAACACGTTCTTTCTCGTGAGGTACCTTCCCGGACCCGCCGCGGGCGAGGCGGCGCGCTTCCTCAGGGTCGCGCTCTCGGGGCGTCTTCACCGAGATGTCGAGTCGGTCTCGACCGACGTGACCGAGCGAACCTACGGCGCCGCGTACAACGAGGCCTTGGCGTACCTCGGCGCGCGCTTGGTCGATCCAGCGAGCGACGTGGTCGCGGGCGTGATCGAGGTTCCTCCGACCACGGCGCGCGCCCGGAAGAGCTGGCTCGCGGCGCACGCGGCCTTCGAGGAGTCGCGCGCCTTGGAGCCGCCGCCGGACGTCGCGGAGCCGCTCCGCGGATCGCGCGAGCTGCGCAGGGATCTCGCGCGCGAGCTCGGGCGGAAGCTGGGGAGGATGCTGTACGAGCGGATGGTGCGGGGGCGCCTCTCGGCGAGGGAGTTCCGCGTGCTGTTCACGAGGGACCTCGACCCCCCGAGAGCGCGTCGTGAAGTCCTTCGGCTGCTGCGAAACCTGCGTCGGTGAGAGCCCCAAGAAACTTGCGGCCGCACCGAAGTGCGGCCGCAAGAGGGGGAGAGTCGGCTTCAGTGTGGGGGCACTGACTCACTCACCTTCGAAAGGGGTGGCCGTCGAAGGCCTCGTGTTGCCGACTCTCCCCCATGTCCTCTTCATTCGTTGATCAGTCGCCGTTCCCGAGGACGGCATCGCCCCAGATGGCGGTGTCGCCCCAGATGGCGGTGTCGCCCCAGATCGCGGTATCGCCCCAGATCGCGGTGTCGCCCCAGATCGCGGTGTCGCCCCAGATCGCGGTGTCACCCCAGATCGCGGTGTCACCCCAGATCGCGGTGTCGCCCCAAATCGCGGTATCGCCCCAAATCGCGGTATCGCCCCAGATAGCCGTGTCACCCCAGATCG
>DASRJG010000165.1:0-4233 GCA_035649595.1 Candidatus Polarisedimenticolaceae bacterium | reverse complement strand
TTCTCCTCCTCGTCGGGCTGGGGCGGCTCCGCGGTCTGCGCGATGCCCTGGGCGAGCTCCTTCGACTTCTCGAGGTTCTCCAGGAGCTCCCGCGCGCGGATCGCCATCTCCTCCATCGTCTTCTTGTCGGGCAGCTCCTCGGTGGTCAGCTCGAGGACCGTCTCGAGCGAGCCGATGTGCTCGTTGAAGATCGTGATCCGCTTGTTGTAGATGCTCTCGATGCGGCCGTTCAGCTCCTCGACCTTGGTGCGGATCTCCTTGATCCGGCGCGCGAGCATGAGGCGGCGGCTCTCGCTCACCTCGCCCTTGCCCTCCTCGAGGAGCTCCTCCTCCTGCGTGCCGAAGACGTCGAGGTCCTGCATCGCGCGGCGGCGGCGCTGCTCGTCGCGGCGGCGCGCCTCGCGCAGGAGCGCCAGGGCCTCCCGCTCGTTGCGGGCGCCCCGGTAGAGCGGCGTGACCTCCTCGGGGATGTCCTTCACGCCGAGCAGGCGGCGGATCTTGTCCAGCATGGTTCCCTTTGTCACGGTCAGAGTCCTTAGTCCTTAGTCCAAGGTCCAAAGTCGTCCGAAGTCGGGAGGTCCATCGTCCCGAAGTCTAACGTCGGGTACCGACCCTGCACTTCCGGACTCTGGACATCCGGACGTCCGTTGACGTTGGACCTTGGACGTTGCACTTCGGACTTCGTTTCTATCCATACGTGCGGACCAGGCGGAACGGACGGGTCCCGGTGTCGAAACGGACGAACCGGTCCTCGGCCGCGACGCGCTCGAACGCCTCCCGGATGATGGGAATCGGATACCCCAGTTCGTCGAACACGTAATCCTCGGTCATCTCGTCCATGAGGAGCGCGAAGGGGCGTCGCCGGATGAGCCGGCGCACCGCCTCGACCTTCTCCTCCTCGCTCGTGAGGTCGAAGACGCGCGCCGCGCCCCGCCAGCGGGTGTCGGGGGAATAGTAGGTCCGCCACGCGCCCTCGAGGCGGTCCACGAGGGCCACGAGATAGTTGGGCCCGGTGAGCACGGCGCGGCACCCGGGATCCCACGACGTCGTCGCGAACGCGCCCACGTAGTGGAAGACGCCGGGCCGCGTCACGATCCGGTCGCGCACGCGCGCCAGCTCGTCCGCGCCGATCGAGCGCGACGATTTCCCCTCGCGGATCAGGTCCTCGGTCGGGCTGAAGCTCGCGCCCGCCACGACGACCTTCACGCTCTTGGGGCCGAGCAGCTCCTTGTGCGTGATGTCGGCCATCTCGATCGTCCCCTTGGGCATCTCCTCGTAGATCCGCATGAGGTCGCGCTCGGCCAGCCGCTTCACGGCGCCCTTGATCTCCGCGGTGCGGTCCTCGACCGTCCGGCCGTTGCGGTGGCGCGCGGTGGCGTCGTAGATGCGGCCGTCGAGGGGGTGGAAGACCCCCGTCATCCCGTTCAGCCGCGACCGCAGCCGCTCGAAAAACTGCTCCTCCGCCACGAGCGCCTCGGCGCGCGTGACGGGCTCCGCCTTCGGGGTCCGCACGCGGGTCGTCATGCCGGCACCTTGGCGGGCTCGTCCGCGGGGGACTTCATCAGCCCGAGGTCGAGCGCGGGCTTGTCGGAGTACTTTCGAAGGTCGACCTCCGCGAACGGCCGGGCGGGCGTCGCGGCCCGCCACAGGATCACGCGATGGCCCGACGCGTCCACGGCGCACACGAGGTCGCTCGCGGCGTCGACGAGCCCGACCCCGCGGCCGCCGGCCTCGTACGAGGTCTCGAGCGTCTGGCCGAGGACCCGCGCCTTCACGGCGAGGTCGCGCGCGCTGTAGAGCAGGTGGGGGAGCGATCCCAGGCGCGCGAGGCGCAGGCTCACGATGGGCTCGCGCCGCCGGACCAGGATCGTGGCCTTGTCGGGATCGTCGATCCGCCACGTCGCGACCGCGCCGCTCTCGGTCCCCGCGAAAAGGCTCCCGCCCCCCGCGGAGGCGGCGGTGATCGCGCTGTCCAGGCGCGTGTCGAAGGCGACGGGCGTCGCGTTTCCCATCAAGGGGGCCGCGTAGAGCCGCTCCCCGGTCGCGAAGACCAGGCGGTCGCCCGCGATGAGCGCGCCGCGCGTCGTCTTGTTTCCCGACGTCAGGGACTCGTAGAGGATCTCCCCCGCGGTCCCGGGGCGGAGGCGATCCCACCGGAGCAGGCCGAACTCGGAGTGCGAGGCGTAGATCCAGCCGTCCGCGACGGCGACCGAGTTGACGCCGCCGCGGGGCCGCTTGTCCCCCGGGAACGGGTACTCCAGGCAGTCGAGGTCGCGGCCCAGCGTGAGGATGTGGACGGAGCGCTTGCAGCCGATGAACAGCGAGCCGCCGTGGCCCCGGACGCTGCGGATCGGGTCCTTGAAGCTGAACTCGCGGGGGCGGGCGTCGGGCTCCTGCGGATCGATCTCGAGGATCTTCGTCCCGACGGCGCCGTAGACGCGCCCCGCGGTCTCCACGGCGATCTCCTCGGAGGAGACGCCGGAGGACGACGCGAGCATGTTCTCGAGCGTCTTGAAGAGGAGCTCGGTGAGGTCGTTGCCTCCGGAGGCGAGCCGCTGGGCGAGCTCGCGCGGGTCGAGGTGGAGGTTGTCGTCCTCCATGAGCTTGGCGTAGAGCAGGCCCTTCGCGCGCGGGTCGGGGATCTTGTCGATCAGGTCGCGCATCGACTGTTCCTGGAGGAACTCGGCGAGCCTCTTGACGCGCTCCTCGCGCCGGCTCTGCAGCTCGGCGTTGCGGCGGCTCTGGTCCGCGCGCCGCGCCTCGGCGGCGGCGAGCTGCGCGTATTCCGAGGACTCGAACGTCACGTCGCCGAACTTGCGGAGGGCGATGCCGGTGCCGAAGAGCACGCGCTCGAGGTCGGGCCGCACCGCGGCGTCGAAGAACGTCCGGTGGTCGCGCTTGTGGAGCTCCGAGCCGGTGCGCCGCGCGGCGTAGTCGCCGACCGCGCGCCGCAGCTCGGGCCCGAGGGCGGTCTTGAGGTCGGAGAGCGAGTAGACGCCGGGGAAGTCGAAGAGCGTCCGCAGGAAGTCCTGGAGGAGGTCGGAGCGCGTCGCGTGGATCGACAGGTGGAGGTCGATGACGGTGCTCACCAGGAACCCGTCGGAGCTGCGCAGGTCGGCGAGGGGGAACCGGATGAGGACGTCCCCCTTCTTGACGAGGAGGAGGTCAAATTTGCCCTTGAGCTCGCGGCCCTCGTCCACGCGCGCCTGGGGCCCGTCGATGAAGCTGACGAGGCCGACGGTGGTGGGGGGGATGGTGAATTTCTTCTGGAACAGTCCGAGGAGGTCGGTGGACGACAACTTGATCGCGAGGAGCGCCCGGTTGTCCAGGAACTCCTTGATGGAAGGCTTGGCCATCGAAGCGCACTCCCGGGTCGTCAAGGTTGTCACCGCAACCGTTTAGACGGCCCGCGAGGCAGATCATAACCCTCTTTTGAATTGAAAACAAGGCAACCCGATATGGGTCCGCTCGTAACCCCTGGAATGGCCTCCAGAGGCCATCAGGATGGCGTTTCAGCAGTTCTAAATGGAATGACTTTTTGGCCCCGGGTGAGCCTGTCGACCCCCTGGGGTGAGCCTGTCGAACCCTAGGAGGCTACGGCCCAGATGCCCGCGACGCGGTCATAATAGACGAGCGACCGCTCCTCGGACTCCGTCTCGTCCCCGGGTCCCGACCACGGAGACAGGCCGGGACGGGCCGTGAATTCAAAGGCCGTGTCCCTCGACACGAAATCGGGCTCCGGCGTCGACGTCAACCCTCGCTCGGCGTGATCGAGGAAATCGTCGCACACGCGGTCGTTCGGCGGGGAGACGACGCGCCCCGTGCACCGCATCATGTACCCCCGCATCGCGGCCCGGGCGCACGCCCGAAACGGCTGGCGACGCGAGAAGGCCATCCGGACCTTGAGGTCGCCCGACGCGGCGAACAACATCGAGGCTCCCGGCGTGCGCAGGCGGAACGAGTCGAGGTCATCTTGCGCGTCGATCGGCGCCGCGCCGCCGCCGTTTCCCGACGCCGGAGGACGGAACGCGATCCACTCGAATCGATCCCTCGAATCCCACGCCTTGCCCAGCTTGAGAAGATCCGGACCCGCGATCTTGAACGCGGCGTCCGGGGCGCGCTCGACCGCCACATCGATCCCGTCCCGCAGGTACCGGCCCGGCGCGATGGCCTCCGACCGCCAGAGCAGGAGCCCGCCCGCGCTTTCGCGCGTGATCGCCCGCCAGCCCCGCG
>DASRJG010000164.1:0-8755 GCA_035649595.1 Candidatus Polarisedimenticolaceae bacterium | reverse complement strand
CGCGGCCTCGATCGCGGCGATCGTGTCCCGGCCGTCGCGGCGGATCGCGCGAAGGCGGTCGAGCTCCTGATGGAACCCGTCCCGGATCAGCCCGCCCTCGCGAAGCCCCACGGGAGGGTCGTCGTGCACGCCCCCCGCCAGGCGCGCTGCGGCGTCCGCGCACGGATCGGTCGCCGCGACCCCGGCGAGCAGCTCGGCGCGGGCCTCCGCGAGGGCCGCGAAGAGAGGCGGGAGCCGCTCGAGCGAGACGCGGAGGGCCAGGAGGTCCCGGGCGTTCGCCGACCCGGCGACCGTGCGCGCCAGCAGCCGCTCGATGTCGTGGAGCCCGTCGAGACGCGTCCGCACCGCCGCGCGCAGGGCGGGGCGCGCCAGCAGCTCGCCGACGGCGTCGTGCCGCCGCGCGATCTCGTCGCGATCGACGAGCGCCCGGGCGAGCCAGGCGCGGAGGAGGCGTGCTCCGGGCGCCGTCTCCGTGCGGTCGATCGCCTGCAGGAGCGAGCCGTCGCGGCTCCCGTCCCGGATCGATCGGTCGATCTCGAGCGCGCGGACGCTCGCGGCGTCGATGGCGACGCTCCGGCCCTCCTCGAGGGTCGAAAGACCGTCGACGTGCGCGAGGCCGCTTCGGACGGTGTCCCGCACGTAGGCGAGGAGGCCGCCCGCGGCGGCGACCGCGGCGGCGCGCCCCTCGAGGCCGTACCCGTCGAGGGAGGCGACGTCGAAGTGCCGCTTCAGCAGCTCCCCCGCGGCGCCCGGCGAGAAGGTGTAGGGGTCCGCCGGCGTCGTCACGGCGCCGCCGACCGCAGGCGTGGACGGCCAGGCGAGATCCTCCGCATGGACGACCTCGCGCGGGCCGAACGCCTCGACGCGCTCCGCCCAGGCCTTCCAGGCGTCCGGACCTTCGCTCTCCCAGGCGAGGAACTCTCCGGTCGAGGCGTCGAGGAAGGCGGCGCCGACGCGCCCGGCGAAGGCGGCGACCGCGGCGATCCAAGAGTTCGTGCGCGCGTCGAGCTCGCTCGGGTCGTCGAGCGTGCCGGGGGTGACGATCCGCACGACCTCGCGCCGGACGAGCCCCTTGGCGGTCCTCGGGTCCTCGACCTGGTCGCACACCGCCACGCGATGCCCGGCGCGAACCAGCCGCGCGGCGTAGGCGTCGAGCTGGTGATGGGGGAAGCCGCACATCGGCGCGACGTTCGCGGTCCCCTTCCCGCGGGCGGTCAGGGTGAGGTCCAGCTCGCGGCTGGCCGCCTGCGCGTCCTCGAAGAACATCTCGTAGAAGTCGCCCATGCGGAAGAGGAGGATCGCGCCCGGATGCTCTCCCTTGAGCGCGCGGTACTGCCGGAACATCGGGGTGAGCGAGGCCGCGTCCTGCATGCGCGCGCGCAGTATACAGGCCGCGCGCGTGGCGCTTGACCGCCTCGGCAGCGCGACGCTATAACCGCGCGGTGGACGATCGACATCTCGCGCAGGAGCTCTCCGATCAGGACCGGCTCCTGCTGGTGTTCTCGTACCTGGGCCCGCTCGCCCTGTTCGCCCTCGTCGCCGGCCGCAAGGAGTTCGTGAAGTGGCACGCGCGACAGGGCGCGCTCCTCTCGCTCGCGGTCGCGGTGCTGTGGATCGGCGCGCGCGGCGCCTATCTGCTGGTGCGGGCGAAGCTGTGGCCGCTCCTCGGAGGGCTCTTCTGGGTCGCCGCCGCGGCGACGGGGCTCGGCGTCGCGCTGCTGATCTTCCTGTGCATCGTGCGCGCCCTCGAGGGGGAGCGGTTCAAGGTGCCGCTGCTCGGAGATCTCGCGGACGCCCTCTGAGTCACGGGTCCGGTGGAAGCTGCCACTCGCTGTCCTGGAAGATCCGGACCGCATACCCCTCGTGGAACGCCGTCTCGCGGATCGGAAGGCGCCGCATCGCGTATTCCAGCCCCGCCGCGACGAACTGCCCGCGCGCGGTCCGGAGCTCCTGCTCGAGGCTGCGGCGCAGGTCCGGCGGCAGCGCGCGGGGAGGGCCGCCCTCGAAACCGGGCTTCATCTCCTCCGCGGCGCGCGCCTGCACCGTGCGGACGACCTCCCCACGCTCCTTCAGGACAGCCTCGAGATCCGCCTGGCCGAGCGCGCGGAACGCCGCGCCCGAGGGAGCGGTCGCGGGGAGCGGCGCGAGGATGGCCGCGGTCTCGGCGAGACGCGCGGCGTAGCGGGCATCGTCGGCGTTCGCGGGATCGAGCTTGACGGCCGCCTTCCAGGCCTCCGCCGCGGGGAGGAACTTCCCGCCGCGCGCCCGCGCGATCCCGAGCGTCGTCCAGTCGGCCGCCTTCGCCTCGCCGATCGCGGCCAGCTTTTCGAAGGCCGCTTCCGAAGCTGCGTAGTCATCCCGCGCCACGGCGGCGTTCCCCACGTAGCGGAGCGCCCATCGTGCGTTGCCGACGTAGCGGCCGTCCTTGAGGTCGAGCGCCGCGACCGCGCGGTTGTAGTAGGCGATCGCCTCGGCCTCGCGCCCTTGGTCCTGGTAGAGCTTCCCGACCTGGAAGAGGCCGATTCCGGTCTCGGGGGTCGTCGAGGCACCGGACTCGATCTTGGCGGTGGCGCCCTTCGCCACGCTCCGCGCATCCTCGGCGCGGCCGAGGTTGGCGTAGGCGTTCGCGAGGTAGAACGGGACGTCGAGCGTGCCGGCGGAGGCCAGCTCGGACTCGAGCGCCAGCCGCGCGCGCTCCAGCGTGCCGGCCGCCTCATCGTCGCGCCCCGCGGCGAGCTGGCAGAAGTAGAGCCGGTAGAGGAGCGGACCGTCGAGCAGCCCCGCATGATCGAGGCTCTCGAGGCTCGCGCGCGCCTCCGCGTAGCTTCCGCGCTCGTAGAGGCGAACGGCTTCGTCGGCGATGGCGCGAAGGTCGGTCGACGGCGGGGGCGCGGTCGGGGGGGCGGCGAGCAGGATCGCGACGACCGCGCATTCAGTGAGGAGCAAGGCGACCTCCAAGCGTTCTTGACTACCATCAAGCCGCGACCCTGTCCAGCGCGCGCCCCGGTCTCTGCTAGTCTTTTCTCGTGATCCTCGCACTTCTCGCCGCGGTGCTCGTCGGGGGGGCGCCCGCCGCGGCGCCCCTCTCGCCCGAGACCGCGTCCGCCGTCTCCGGCCTGCAGTCGTGGCTGGACGGGACTCGGACGCTGGAGGCGCGGTTCCGGCAGTCGCTGGTGTCGGGCGCTCTCGGAACCACCGCGTCCGAGGCCGGCCGGCTCTACCTCGAGCGTCCGGGCCGGATGCGCTGGGACTATCTCGATCCCGAGAGGAAGATCGCGATGCTGATCGGGGAGCGGACCTCGCTCTACCTCGAGGAGGACCGGCAGCTGATCCGGGGATCGCTCGGAGCGCAGGATTCGGCGCTTCCGCTCCTGCTGACGGGCGACGGGCGGCTCCTCGACCTGTTCACGGCGACGTTGACGGCGACGCCGACGGCGGGAGGGCGCGGGGCCTACCGGCTGAGGCTCGCGCCGAGGGGAGCGCGCGGATCGTTCGCGGAGGTGACGCTCACGCTGCGCCCGAAGATCTGGTCGATCGAGGACGCCGAGGTCCTGGACGAGATGGGGAACCGGACGACCTACGTCTTCACCGACGTCAAGCGGAACAGGCCGCTCCCCGTCGGGGTGTTCGCGTTCGAGCCTCCTCCCGGGACCGAGATCGTCGATGAACGGTAGGGGTGTTACCATCCCGCCACTTTCGCGGAGGGCGTTCGTGAGCAGGACGGTGAGCTTTCCCACCGCTTCCCCCGAGGAGATCGTGGGCTTGGTCTCCGAGCGCCTCGCCGAGGTCGAGGCGCTCTACCACGAGAACCTCGCGTCGCCGCTCTCGATCGTCGACGAGATCGGCGCGTTCGTCGGGGAAGGGGCCGGCAAGCGCGTGCGCCCCACGCTCCACCTCCTCTGCGCGGACCTCTGCGCGTATCGCGGGCGCGACCACGTGCTGCTCGCGACCGTCCTCGAGTTCATCCACTCCGCGACGCTGATCCACGACGACGTCATCGACGCGGCGGCGACCCGCCGCGGGCGGCCGTCGGTCAACCGCCGGTGGGGGAATCCGATCACGGTGCTCTTCGGCGACTACCTGTACGCGAAGGCGATGGAGATAGCGCTCCGGGCCGGGAGCCTCCGGGTCATGGACCGGCTGGCGTGGATCACGCTTCGCATGACCGAAGGGGAGATGATCCAGACCCGCTACCTCGGACGCGTGGACCTCTCCATCGACGCGTATCTCGACCTGATCGAGAGGAAGACGGCGGTTCTGTTCGGCGGATGCTGCGAGCTGGCCGGAATCCTCTCGGGCGTCGACCCCGCCTCCGAGGAGGCGCTTCGCCAGTACGGGCTGCACATCGGGCTCGCCTTCCAGATCGTGGACGACATGCTCGATTTCACCGGCGATCCCGCGGTCCTCGGCAAGCCGACCGCGAGCGACCTCCGCGAAGGGAAAGCGACGCTGCCGGTCCTCGACCTCCTCGGCACGGGATCGGCCCGGGGGCGCGATCTCGTGCTCCGGATCGTATCGGGGGCCGGAGGAGACGCGGAAGGGGCCGCGCTCACCGAGCTCCTGCGCGAGAGCGGCGCGCTCGATCGGGCCGAGAGCCGAGCCCGGCGCCACGCGGAGATCGCGGTCGAGGAGCTCAACGCCTTCCCGGACACCCCGGCGCGACGCGCGCTCCAGGGGGTGCCCGAGCTGATCATCGGCAGGAATCGCTAGCCGCTCCCGCCCAGCCACAAGATGTGGGGGCGGCGCCCAAAATTCCACGCCAAATCTAGCGGTGTCCGTTGAGGGGCGTGCGTCCGGCAGTGTATAGTCTCGCGAGTCCGAGGCGCCGCCATCATGCTGAAGATCGAAAAGATGCAAATCTCGGGGTTCAAGTCCTTCTCGGACACCACCGAGGTCGTCTTCCCGGAAGGGATCACCGCCGTCGTCGGTCCCAACGGGTGCGGCAAGTCCAACATCGGCGACGCGATCAACTGGGTGCTGGGCGAGCAGAGCGCGAAGATGCTGCGCGGCGCGTCGATGCAGGACGTGATCTTCAACGGGACCGAGTCGCGCCGGCCCCAGGGGATGGCGGAGGTCTCCCTCCACCTCGCCTCGCGCACCCTCGACGAGGCCGGAGAGCCGAAGCAGATCACGATCACCCGGCGCCTGTTCCGGGACGGCGAGAGCGACTACCTGCTCAACGGCGCGAAGAGCCGGCTGCGGGACATCCAGGACCTCCTCCGGGAGGAGCGGGTGGGCGCGCAGACCTACGCGACCATCGAGCAGGGGCGGATCGACCAGATCCTCAACGCCAAGCCGAAGGACCGGCGGCTGATCATCGAGGAGGCGGCCGGGATCGCGGGGTTCAAGCACAAGAGGCGCCTCGCCGAGCTCAAGCTCGAGGCGACGCACGCGAACCTCCTGCGGGTCAACGACATCGTGCTCGAGGTCTCGCGGCGGATCAACGCGCTCAAGCGCCAGGCCGCGAAGGCTCGACGGTACGGCCGGCTGCGCGACGAGCTGCGCGCGAAGGAAGCCGTGCGGTTCGGCGCGCGGGCCAAGCGCCTCGATGCGGAGCTGCGGCGTCTCGCCGAGACGGAAGCGCTCGCGCGCGCGGCCGAGGCGGACGCCGCCGCGCGACTCGCCTCCCTGGAGGCGGAGATCGTCGCCGAGCGCACCGCTCTGGACGAGGACGCCCGGTCCGGCCGGGCCGCCGCGGAGGCGCTCCATCAGATGGAGATCGAGATCGAGCGCGGCGAGACGCGCGTGCGCTCGTGTCGCGACAAGATCACGGAGTCGCAGGCCGCGATCGTGCGGCTCGGGCAGGACATCGCGGCGCTCGAGGAGCGGCGGGCGGCCGTCCAGGCCGAGAGCGTGGCGCAGGCGGCGTCCCTGGCGGACGAGGAGGCCGGACACGACGGAGCGTCGGCCGCGCTCCTCGAGCACCGCCGGCGCCTCGACGAGGAGACCGCCGCGCGAGAGGCGAAGCGCGAGCGCGTGGAGGCGTCCCGCCGCGCCTTGTTCGAGGCGATGCACGCCGTCGCGGACGCGAAGAACGCCCTCCGGTCGGCCGAGGAGGGAGCGGCCCGCCTCGCCGTGCAGCGCGAGCGCCTCGCGCGCGAGCAGGACGAGGCCCGGGCGGATCACGCGCGCGTCAGCGGCGAGGCGGACGGCCTGGGGGAGAAAGCGCGGACCTTGAAGCGCACGGTCGAGGATCTGCGCGGGGAGGTCGCCCACGCGGAGGCGTCCGTCGCCGATGCCCGTGCGCGCCATGCCGAGGGGCTCGCCGCGCTCGCCGCGGCGAAGGAGCGCGAGACCGCGGCGGCGTCCGAGCTGCGCACCCTGGACGACGTGGCGACCCGCTTCGCAGGGGTGTCGGACGGGGTGCGGCTCCTCTTGACCGCGGGGGCGAAGGCGGGCGTGCGCACCTCCGGGGTCGTCGCGGACTTCGTGCAGGCCTCGCGCGAGATCGAGGGGGCCGCGGAGTCGTACCTCCAGGGGCTGCTCCCCGCGGTCGTCGTCGAGGACGACGGGGACGCGTCGCGCGCGGCGAGCCTCATCCGGAGCGAGGGGGCGGGACGGACGATCGTCCTCTGCAAGAGCCAGCCGCAGGGCGCCCTCGCCGTCGGCGTCGCCTCCAACGGCCACGTCCCCATTCCCGAGGGGATGCGCCGGGACCCGCGCGTGATCGGCCGCCTGAAGGACGGCCTCGAGGTCCGGTCGGGGGACGGGCTCGTGGGATCGCGCATCGGCGACGCCGTGCTCGTGGACTCGCTCGAGAGCGCGCTCGCGCTCCACCGCGACTACCCGCACGTGGACTACCTCGCGTCGACGGGGGAGGTCGTCTACGCGTCGGGGATGATCGCGGCGGGAGGGCGCGCGGCGACCGAGCGCGGGCTGCTCGCCCACAATCGGCGGACCGCGGACGCGCGGCGGCAGGTCGCGGAAGAGGCGTCCCGCGCCCGCGAGGCCCAGGCGAGCCTCCAGCAGCTCGCGGAGGCCCTCGCGCGCGCCGAAGCCGTCTGGGCCGACGGGCGTCGCGTGCTCGAGACGGAGGACCGGCGCGGCGTCGAGGTCGAGATGCTCGCGCGGCGGACGGACGACGAGCGGGCGCGGACGTCGCGGCGCCTCGAGGTCCTCCGCGAGGAGATCGAAGCCGCCGCTCTCGAGGCCGACCGGCTGGCGCTCGCCGTGGAGGACGCCTCGCGTGCCGCCGCCGCGGCGGACGCGGAGCATGCGCGTCTGACCACGGCGCTCGGCGTCGAGATCGCCGATCTGGATCTCGCGGAAGCCGCGCTTCGGGTCCTGGTCGATGCCGAAGCCGGCGCCCGCGCCGATCTCGCCGGCCGGGAGCAGCGGCTGGAGGCGGCGCGTCGCGAGACCGCGCGGCTGGCGGACGCCACCGCGGACCTCACCGCCCGCGCGCAGGCGGCCGGCCGGGAGCGCGAGGAGGCCGCCGCGCGCGCCGCCGAGGCGGAGACCACCGCGCGCGCCACCGAGGTCGAGCTCGCCGACCGGTGGGAGAGGCGCCGGCAGGCGGCCCTCGACGCGGCCGCGCGGGAGGAATCGCTCGCCGCCCGTCGCGAGCTTCTCCAAGACAAGGAAGCGTCCTCGCGGGACCTGCGCGCGGCGCTCGACCGCTCGCGGGAAGAGGTGCGCGACGGCGAGATCCGCCGCACGCGCGCGGAATCCGACCGCCGGTTCCTGGACGACCTATGCTCCCAGGAGCTCGGGATGACCGCGGCCGACGCGGCGTCGCTCGCGGGGGCGGAGGCGGTGGACGGCGCGGATGAAGGCGCGCTCGAAGCCGAGATCGCCGAGATCAAGGCGCGCGTCGAGGCGATCGGCCCGGTGAACCTGATGGCGATCGAGGAGTTCCGCGAGCTCGAGGAGCGGCACGCGAGCCTGACGTCCCAGCAGCGCGACCTCGAGGACGCGGTGCTCTCCCTTCGGGAGTCGATCAAGCGGATCAACCGGAGCTCGCGCGAGCGGTTCCTCGAGGCGTTCGAGACGATCCGCGGGCACTACGTGGAGACGTTCAAGGTCCTCTTCGGCGGCGGACGCGCGGATCTCGTCCTCGAGGAAGGGGAGGACGTGCTCGAGTGCGGCATCGAGATGATCGCCCAGCCCCCGGGCAAGCGCCTGGGCCACGTCTCGCTCATGTCCGGCGGGGAGAAGGCGATGGCGGCGCTCGCCCTGCTCTTCGCGATCTTCCGCTACCAGCCCTCGCCGTTCTGCCTGCTCGACGAGGTGGACGCGGCGCTCGACGAGCTGAACATCTCTCGCTTCACGCGGATGCTCTCCGAGTACGCGCACAGCACGCAGTTCATCCTGATCACGCACAACAAGCGATCGATGGAAGCCGCCAACCTGCTCTACGGGGTCACGATGGAGGAGTCGGGCGTGTCGAAGCTGGTGTCGATGCGTCTGTGACTCGCCGCTCGCGCGGGCGCGCGAGCGCGACGTTGGGGGCGAAGCCGCCTCCGTGGATCTCCCCCTCGAGCGTCCCCGGCTCCCCGCGGAAGCTCACCGCCGGCAGCCGTCCCGCCGCGAGCTGCACCCAGCGGTCGCCGATGCGCGCGGCGACGCCGAGAACCAGGTCGTGCGGCTCCGTGCCGTCGATCCGGACCTCGATCTGGTGCGGGAGGACGAGACGGGGAGGCTTCCCCGCCGGCGTGTCGCCCGCGACGAACGCCAGCATCTCGTGCCGCCGCAGCCCGGGCGACATGTCGCGCCCCAAGGGGGTCTTCGAGCGCCACTGGTCCGGCACGTGCGT
>DASRJG010000163.1:0-5332 GCA_035649595.1 Candidatus Polarisedimenticolaceae bacterium | reverse complement strand
GACGATCGATGTATCCTTCATCTCCCTTCGGCAGGTGCTCGGGCCGACGTGCGCCTGCCTCGCTCCGGGAGCCGACGTCGTGGCGCTGGTCAAGCCTCAGTTCGAAGCCGGGCGCGGCCGGGTGGGCAAGGGAGGCGTCGTCCGCGATCCGCGCGTCTGGGACGAGGTGACGGCCGGCCTGATCGCGTTCGCCGGCGCCGAGGGGCTCGGCCCCGCGGCGATCGTCCGCTCCTCCCTCCCCGGGGCCGAGGGGAACGTCGAGTTCTTCCTGCACCTGCGTCCCGGCGCGCCCCCTGCCGCCGCCGAGGCGCTCGAAGCCGCGCGCCGGCGGGCCGTCGATGCCGCGACGCCCTAGCGCGCGGCGGGCGGCGCCCGGCGGCGCCGCGTTCCGCCGCGTGGCCGTCATGGCGAAGCCGGGGACCCGCGAGGGGCGGCGCCTGGCGGCCGATCTGGGCACGTGGCTCCGCGCGCGCGGCGTCGCCGTTCGCTTCGACCGGGAGACCTCGCGAGCGCTCGGAAGGAAGGACGGCTTCCCCGCGGGAACCCTCCCCCGCGGGACGGACCTCGTCATCGTCGCCGGAGGCGACGGCACGCTCCTGTCGGTCGCGCGGACCGCGGGGCCGCTGGGCGTGCCGATCCTCGGAGTGAACTTCGGCGGGCTCGGCTTCATGACCGAGCTGCAGCCGGAGGAGATCTACGCCGCGCTCGAGCGGATCCTCTCCGGCGACTTCGCGATCGAGGAGCGGGAGGCGCTCCGGGTGCGGTTCCGCCGCAGGCGCAAGCCCGCCGAGGAGCACTCCCTGCTCAACGACGCCGTCATCGCGAAGACGGCGCTCGCGCGGATGCTCGTGATCGGCCTCAGGATCGACGGGGAGCGCGTCGCCACCTACACCAGCGACGGGCTGATCATCGCGACGCCGACCGGCTCCACCGCCTACAACCTCTCCGCGGGCGGGCCGATCCTCGATCCGCGGATGAGCGCCTTCGTGATCGCTCCGATCTGCCCGCACACGATGAGCTACCGGCCGCTCGTCGTCCCCGGCGCGGTGACCCTCGAGGCGACGCTCGAGAACGAGACCGAAGAGGCCTTCCTCACGCTCGACGGCCAGGTCGGGTTCCCGATCACCCACGGGGACACGATCGTCGTGGACCGCCACCCCCGCTCCGTCCGGCTCCTGCGCGTCGCCGGGCGCGGCTTCTTCGAGGTGCTCCAGCGGAAGCTGCACTGGGGCGGCCGGTGAGGCGGTCGGCCCCGGTCGTCGCCTGGTGCCTCTTCGACTTCGCGAACTCGGCCTACACGACCCTGATCGTGACCGTCGCGTACTCGGTCTACTTCCGCGACGCGGTCGTCGGAGGGACCGGGAACCGCGGGGACCGCCTCTGGGGAACGGCGAACTTCCTCGCGATGGCGATCGTCGCGCTCACCTCCCCCGTGGTCGGCGCGATCGCCGATTTCTCCGGGCGGAAGAAGTTCTTCCTCGTCGCGGCGACCCTGCAGACCGTGGTCGCCACCGCGCTCCTCTACACGGTCCGGCCCGGGGACGTCACCGCGGGGATCGTCCTGTTCGTGATCGCCACGATCGGCTTCGAGGCCGGGTACGTCTTCTACAACGCGTTCCTCCCGGACGTCTCGACCCCCCGGACGATCGGGAGGGTGTCGGGCTGGGCGTGGGCGATCGGCTACCTCGGCGGCCTGACCTCGCTCGCGCTCTGCTTCCCGCTGATCCGCCGGCCCCTCAAGGACGCGGCGGGGGCCTTCGACCCGGTCGCGATCGCGCATACGCGCCTGTCGTTCGTCCTGGTCGCGGCGTTCTTCCTCGTGTTCGCGCTCCCCGCTTTCCTTTGGCTCCGCGAGGCCTCCCCCCTCGGGCGTCTGGCCGGCGCCCTGGACTACGTCCGCGTCGGGTTCCGGAGGGTCGGGGAGACCCTCACCCACCTGCGGCGCTATCGCGACGCGGGCCTCTTCATCCTGGCGTCGCTCTTCTTCACCGACGGGATCACCACGGTGATCAGCTTCAGCGCGATCTACGCGACCACGACCTTCGGCTTCGGCCGCGGCGACCTGGTCGTCCTCTTCCTCGTGCTCAACGTCGTCGCGTTTCCGGGATCGCTGATCGCCGGGATCCTCGCGGACCGCATCGGCCCCAAGCGGACCCTCGTCGCGAGCCTCGTCCTCTGGGTCGCGACGATCCTCGTCGGCGGTCTCGCGCAGACCCGCGCGGGGTTCTATCTGATGGCCGCCCTCGCCGCGCTCGGCATGGGCTCGACCCAGGCGGTCGGCCGGTCGTTCATGGCCCAGGTGACCCCGCCCGCGCGCGAGTCGGAGTTCTTCGGCTTCTACGTCCTCTCGGGGAAGTTCGCGTCGATGTTCGGACCGCTGATCTTCGGCTTCGTCTCGGAACGGACCGGGAGCCAGCGGATCGCCGTCCTCTCCCTGCTCCCGCTCTTCCTGATCGGGCTCGGGCTGATGGCCGCGGTGAACGAGCGGCGCGCGCTCGCGCGCGCGGCGGAGGGCTAGGCGGCCGCCGCCTCGGCGAACCGCTCGGCGCAGAAGAGCGGGCCGAGCCCGGCGATGAACATTCCCGCGCGGGGGCCGCGCGGCTTCCCGAGCAGCGCGACGTAGACGGCGGAGAACAGCTCCGCCGGCCTCGTCTCGGGGAACGCCTTCGCGAGGTCGTACACGAGCAGGTGGACCGCCTGCCCGTCCATCCCGTCCTCGAGGCGCTCGGCCAAGCGCGCGAGGAACGTCTTCTGCGCCGGCGACAGAGCGGCGGTCTCCGGCGGAAGCGCCTTCGCCACCTCGAACTTGAGGTCTTCCGGCGCGTGGCGCGCGAGCCACCGCCTCGCGTAGGCGAGACGGTCGGCGACGGCGTCGGCATCGAGCCCGACGTAGCCGGTGCGGGCGAGGACCTCCATCGTGCGGCGCGGATCGAAGCCCGCCACCTGGGCCGCGACGACCAGGTGCTTGAACGGGACGCCGACCGGCGTGAAGCCGGCGGCGCGAGAGAGGGCGAGCGCCCGCGAGTCCACCCCCGCCGCGGCGGCGTCGTCCACCTCGTCGACCAGCTGGAGGAGCGGGAGACCCGGATCGAAGGCGATCGTCCGCTGCGGCCGCTCGCGCATCACCAGATAGCGCAGGGCCTCCGGCGGGACCAGCTCGAGGGCGTCGGCGATCGAGAGGACGTTCCCCTTGCTCGAGGACATGTCCCCCCGCCCCTTGAGGCTGATCCACTCGTAGGGGACCGGGAGGGGAGGCTCGTGGCCGAACACCTCCCGCGAGATGCGGGCGCCGGTGTCGTACGAGCCCCCGCGGGTCGCGTGGTCCTTCCCGAAGGGCTCCACGCTGACTCCGAGCATCGCCCAGCGGGCCGGCCAGTCCACCCGCCAGGTCAGCTTCCCGCCGCCGGCGATCGGGATCGTCCCCGCCGAGCCGCACGCGCACGCGTAGTCCACGGTCTCGGCCTCCCGCGCGTACCCGGTCACCGACGTCTCCGTCAACCGGCCGCAGGCCGGGCAGATCGGATTGAACGGGGACCAGCTCTCCTCGATCGCCTTTCCCGTCAGCTCGCTCAGGATCGCCGCGATCCGATCGCGTCCGTCGAGCGCCTGCACGACGACCCGGTTCATCCGCCCGGAGGCGTACATCAGGTCGGCCCGCTCCAGCTCGACCTCGACGCGCAGCCGCCGCAGCGACCGCAGGAACGGCTCGAGGAAGTGGTCGGCGTACGACGCGTGCGCGCCGCAGGGGCACGGGATGGCGGCGAGCGGGCGGCCGATCAGCGGCGTGTAGACCGACGCGTCGAGGAACGGGTAGACGCGCCGCAGCGGATCGAGGTTGTCGCAGACGTAGTTGAACCGCGCGGGGACGCCGCGCTCGCTCACCGCGCGGAAGACGGCGTCCGCCGTGAGGACCTCCCGCATGTTGCCGATGTGGATCTCGCCGGAGGGGGAGATGCCGCTCGAGACGATGACGGGACGTCCGGAGCCGATCGCCGCCGAGGCAACCTCGTCGGCCCAGTGTCGCGGATCCGGCATCGCGCCAAGGTACATCGCGCTCCGCGGGTCGATCAACCGACGCGTTTGCGTCTTGAGACACGGAGGAGCGCTGTGGTAGAAACGCGCCGGAGGGGGACGCATGGAACGCATGAGCCTGCGCGAAGCCGCTCGCCGAAGCGCGCGATCGGTGACCACGCTCCGCCGGTACATCCGCAGCCGGCGTCTTACGGCGGACAAGCTTCCCGGACGGTTCGGGCCCGAGTACTTCGTCACGCCCGACCAGCTCGCCGCGGCGGGGCTGGAGGTCCCCGCTCCGGGGGACGAGCCGCCCCCCGCGCCGCGCGGCCGCGCGTCGACCGCGCTCGCGACGCGGGCGGCCTCCCTCCCGGGCGTCGCGACCGCGCCGCTCGATCGGGTCCTTCGCGAGACCGTCCCCGTGACCCTCTTCCAAGAGCTCCAGATGAAGCACGAGCAGCTGCTCGTGCAGTACGGCATGGTCCGCGCCGGAGGGCTGCGCGTCCTCGAGATGCAGGCGGAGCTGGAGACGCGCCGGAAGCAGATCGACGACGCCCACGCCGAGAACGGCCGGATCAAGGAGCGGCTCGCCCGCGAGGCCGGCGATCTCCGCAAGCGCCTGCGCGAGGCCGAGCTCGAGCTGGAGGGGCGGCGGATCGAGGCCGCCGCGCTCCGGGAGAAGGTGCGCGGGCTCGAGATGCTGACCCGGAACACGGTGACCAACGAGGCGATCGACCGCCAGTTCTCGGACGTCATCGAGCAGATGCGCCGGGTGGACCGGCTGACCGCCGAGCGGGACGACCCGGAGCACTAGACCCGGCGCAGCTCCAGCAGGTGCCACAGCCCGAGGAAGTTCACCGCCTCCTTCCCGACGAGCCTCAGTCCCGCGGTGCGCGTGACGGTCTCGACCGGAAGGTCCATCCGGAACCCGACCCAGGTCGAAAGAGGGGTCAGCCGCCGCTCCGCCGCGGCGAGCGGGGCGAAGCGGCTCTGGAAATGATTGACCACGATCACGGTGCCGCCGGGCCGGCAGACGCGCGCCATCTCCGCGAGAACCTTGTCGGGGTCCGGGACGACCGAGATGACGTAGGGGGCGAGGACCTTGTCGAACTGTCCATCCCCGTAGGCCATCGAGCGGGCGTCCATCCGCACGACGCGGATGTCGGTCCGGCCGAGGTCCTCGATGCGGGCGCGCGCGCGCTCGAGCATCGGCTCGCTGATGTCGATCCCCGTGACCTGGCAGCCGGGGGGGTAGAGCGGAAGGGGGAGGCCGGTGCCCACGCCGACCTCGAGCACGCGCTCCCCGGGCCGGGGCTTCAGC
>DASRJG010000162.1:0-36298 GCA_035649595.1 Candidatus Polarisedimenticolaceae bacterium | reverse complement strand
TCGGCCGCCTTCTCCAGGAACGGGATCGCGGCCCCCCAGTCACGCTTGAGGATGAAGGTGTTCGCCGTCGCGAGCGTCGCGTCGAGGGCCGCCTTTTCGCTCTTGTCGGGGAGGCGGTCGAGCGCGGCCATCGCTTCGGTGGACTTCCCCGCGGCGGCGTAGGTCGCGGCGAGCGAGACGAGCGGATCGTTCTTCTGCGGCGCCGCGGCGATCCAGGCCTCGTGCGCAGGGACCGCGTCCTCGAGCTTCCCTGCCCGCGAGAGCGCGATCGCCCGGCTGGAGAGCGACCCCGCGTGGGTCGCGTTCCTCGCGAGCTCGCGCGAGAACTCCTCGGCCGCCTCGGCGTACTTCGCCTTCGCCGGCTCGACCTGCCCCGTGCGGGCGGCCTCCTCCGCCTCGAGGAACAGCACGTAGCCGAGCTGGAAGTGCGCGAGCGGGAACTGCGGCGAAGCCTGGAGGAGCGCGCGGAGGTGCCCCTGGGCCTCGGGGAGCTTGCTCAGCTGGCGCTCGCACGCGCCGGCGATGTAGAGCGCCTCGAGGTTCGCGGCCTGGGCCTCGAGGATCTTGAGGGACGCCTCGAGCGCTTCGGGGCAGCTCCCCTTCTTGAACGCGTCCTTCGCCGCCGCCAGGGAGGCCGCCGTGTCGCCCGCGGGCGCAGCCGGGGGCGCGGCCGGCGCCGGAGCCGGAGCTGCGGGAGGTGTGGGAGGAGCGGGGGGCTCCTGGGCGCGCGCGAGCGTCGCCGCCGACAGCGTCAGGACGAGAGCGGTCACGGTGCGTCGGGACATGGTCCGCATATTACAACCTGTCCTCGGCCCCTTCGGCCACCAGCCCCGCAGCGACCACCACCGTCGCGAGCGCGATCCCCGGCCAGGTCGCGATCCACCAGGCATCGAGCAGCCTGTCGCGCCCGTCCGCGATCAGTCCGCCCCACGACGCCGAAGGAGGCGGAACGCCGAGGCCGAGGAACGACAGCGACGCTTCGAGCAGCACCGCCTGTCCGAGCCGCAGCGAGCCTTCGATCCCCAGGATCGCAGCCAGATGCGGCAGCAGGTGCCGCGTCGCGACGCGCAGCGGGCTCGCCCCCGAGGACCGGGCGGCGGCGAGGTGGTCGCGCGTCTTGAGCGAAAGGGTCTCGGCGCGGACGAGACGCGCGGCGACCATCCACGTCGTTCCCCCCACCAGCACGACCGTCGTCGCGAGGGACGGACGGAACAGCGCCGCGAGGAGCAGGAGCAGGAAGAGGCGCGGGATCGACAGCGCGGCATCGGTCGCGCGCATGAGCAAGGCGTCCAGGCTTCCTCCCGCGAGCCCCGCGATCGCGCCCACGGCGCCCCCGAGGGCGATCGCCACCAGCGCGGCGAGCGCGCCCGCGAGCAGCGAGACGCGCGCCCCCCAGATCAGCCGGGCGAGCAGATCGCGGCCGAGCGCGTCGGTGCCGAGGACGAAGCGAGGGTGGAGGACCTCGACACGCTCCGACGCGGGCACGGTGGTCCAGCTCGCGCCGCGCCGGAACCGGAGCCCGCCGCCGGGCTCGTCGGCGACCTCCGCCGCGTAGCGAAGCGAGCCGTCGGGAGAGCGGAGGGCGGCGACGCGGCTCATCGGCGGAAGGCTGCGGAGGACCAGGCCGTCCGGCTGCGCGTTCGGATCGCGGAGAGGGAGCACGGGCGCGAGCGCCGCGACGAGCGCCCACGCGCCGAGGACGATCGCGCCGGCCCGGACCCTCCGGTCGCTCATCGCACGAGCGGCGCCCCCGCGCGCACGCGGGGATCGGCGAGGGCGAGGCCGACGTCCGCGAGCAGGTTCCCCGCGATGACGAGCACGGTCGCGAGCAGCACCGAGGCGAGCACGACCGGAAGGTCCTGGGCGAGCACCGCGTCGTAGGTCACGCGCCCCATTCCCGGCCACCCGAAGACGACCTCGACGACCACCGCCCCCGAGACGAGGAACGGCAGCTGGAGCCCCGCGAGCGTGATCACCGGTCCCGCGGCCGCCGGAAGCGCATGCCGGAGGAGGACGCGCCCGTGCGACGCCCCGCGCGCCCGCGCGGCGCGCGCGAACCCCTCGCCGAGGGAGCGGAGGAGTCCCGCGCGAACGAAGCGCGCGACGACCGCGGCCGACCCCGACGCGAGGACGAGCGCGGGAAGAGCGGCGTGCCAGGCGGCGTCCGCCGCGCGTGCCGGCGCGCCCCAACCCTCGGCGCCGACGGAGTGCATCGACGACGGAGGGAAGAGCGGGACCGCGACCGCGAGGAGGAGGATCGCCATGAGCCCGAGCCAGAACGTCGGCACCGACGCGAGCACCAGGCCGGCGACGGAGAGCCACCGGTCGAGCGCGCCGCCGGGCCGGACCGCGTGGAGCGTCCCCGCGGCGAGACCGAGCAGGAGCTGCAGCGCCAGCGCCGCCCCCCCGAGACCGATCGTGGGAGGAAGCGCGGCGGCGAGCACCTTGGTCACGGGCCTGCCGCGCGAGAGCGACCAGCCCAGGTCTCCGCGCGCCGCGCTCGTCATCCAGGAGACGTAGCGGGAGAGCGGGGGCCGGTCCAGCCCGTAGGCGGCGAGGATCCGCGCCCGCGTCTCCGGGGGCACCGGCGCATCCCCGAGCAGCGTCGCCGCCGGATCCCCCGGGGCCGCCTCCAGCAGCGCGAACGTCAGCGTGAGGACGAAGGCCAGGAGCGGGATCGCCGAGAGCGCGCGCCGGGCGACGAGACGGAGCACGGGCTCAGCGCGCGATCCAGAACGACTCGAGACCGGCGAGGGGATCGGAGGGGACGTCGATCCGGACCCCCCGCACGCGCGGGCCGTAGGCGGCGATCCGCTTCCCCTCGTACAGGAACGTGTACGGCTGCTCGTCCCGGATCACGCGGGCCAACCGGCCGTACGCCTCCTTGGCGGTCCGCCAGTCGGTGGCGGACGACACGGCGGCGATCTCGCGGTCGGCCCCGGCCGAGCGATAGGCCACGACATTGGAGCCCTTGGGCGGCAGGGCGGTCGAGCCGAAGATCGAGGCGAGGTCGAGCTTCCCGTTGAAGCGCCACCCGGCGACGTAGGCGTCGAAGTTCCCCGCGAGGTTCCGCTCGCGGAAGGCCTTCATCTCGTAGCTTCGCGGGGCGACCCGAACGCCGATCCGGCCCAGCTGCTCCTGGATCTTGAGCGTCACCGCCTCGCGCACCCTGTTCCCCGCGTTCGTGGTCAGGGAGAACGAGAGCGGGTGCGCGTCGTCGAACCCCTTCGCCGCGAGGATCCGCTTCGCCTCCGCGGGGTCGTAGGGCATCGCCTCGAGAGTCGGATCGGCGGCCCACCACGAGGAGAGCAGGGGGCCCGTGCTCACGCGTCCGTAGCCGTAGAGGAGGTCCTCGACGATCGCCTTGCGGTCGATCGCGAGCGTCAGCGCGCGCCGCACCTCGGGATCGTCGAAGGGCTTCTTGGCGCCGTTCCAGCCGACGTAGTCGAACATCGGGTTGTCGAACGGGACGAGCGTGATCCCGGCCGTCGCCCCGAGGCGGGCGGCGTCCTGCGGCGGGACGTTCTCGAAGAAGTCGATCGTCCGCGCGGCGAGCTGCGTCTCGATGTTCCCCGCGTCGGGGACGATGCGGACGACGACCTTGTCCACGAGGGGACGACCGGGGACCGGGTACGACGGGTTCCTCGCGAGCGCGATCTCCTCCCCGGGGCGCCAGCTCTCCAGGACGAACGGTCCCGACCCGATCTTCTCGGCCGACCAGTCGTGCGTGCGCCACTCGGCGAACGGGACCGCGGCGAACCGGTGCTCGGGGAGGATCCCCCCTTCGACCGCGTCGGCGAGCATCTCCGGATAGACACGATCGAACCGGAACCGGACCGTGCGCGGATCGACGACCTCGACCTCGCGGATGTGCTCCTTGAACGTGACGCCGGGCCATGCGACCTCGGGGGACGTCTGGGCGGTCCAGGTGAACCGGACGTCCTTCGCGGTCACGGGGGTCCCGTCGCTCCACGCCGCCTGCCGCAGCGTGAAGGTGAGGTCGCGGCCGTCCTCCGAGAACGACCACGATGCCGCGAGCTGGGGAGCGAAGGACGGCGGGTGATCCTGAGAGTCCCCCTGCTCCTGCGCGAGCCGGAGGTAGATCCTCCGCAGGAGGTTGACGGCGAGGGTCTGCTGCGAGACGTACTCGTTCCAGGCGTCGGCGTCGACGGTCGCGCCGATGACGAGCGTGCCGCCGCGCTGGGCGGTCGCCGCGGGCGGCGGGGCGGCGTTCCCTCCGCACGCGCAGGCGAGCAGGGCCGCCGCGAGAGCGCAGGCGACGCGCCGGTCGATCGGGCTCACGGAGCGGAGGGCTCGCGGAGCTGTTCGCGGATCGCGTCGAGCGGGATCAGCCCGCCTACGCCGACCCCCGGACAGAACGACGCGAGGTCCTTCCAGGCCTCCGGTCTCGCCAGGTTCTCCGGCCAGAACGGGAACGTCCGGCACTGCGCGGGGCGCGCCTCGTAGACGCCGCAACGGGAACCCTCCAGGAACGGGCACGCGGGCCCGTCCATCTTGAGGACGGTGTGGCCTTCGTCCTTCTTGGTCCATCGGGATCGGAACGAGGTCGTGGACAGCGCGAGGTGCGCCGCCAGCCGCCGCACGTCGGCGCGGTCGAGGTAGACGTAGTCGTGCTCGCCGTGGCGCGTGCAGCACTTGCCGCAATCGGGAAGGCAGGAGAAACGGAGACCCTCTGCGTACCACGGCCGCCGCGCGGCGCCGTCAGCGCGTCCCCCGGGCGAGATCACGCGCGGAGTATAGCCGCCGGAAGCCGGATCCGGAACGTGCTTCCTCCGCCGGGGGGATCGAGGACCTCGATCGTCCCGCCGTGCCCCGCGACCACGCGCCGCACGATCGCGAGACCGAGCCCCGTCCCGGAGGTCTTCGTCGAGAAGTACGGCTCGAAGAGCCGCGCCCGCACCTCCGGCGCGAGCCCGGCGCCGTCGTCCGTCACATCCAGCGTCGCGCCGCCGTCGCCGGAAGGACGCACGCCGAGCGAGAGGGTTCCGCCGCGGGGCATCGCCTCGAGCGCGTTCTCGATCAGGTTCACCACGGCGCGCGCGAGGATCCGGCGGTCCGCCATCACGTCCGGCGCGCCGTCGTAGCTCTCCCTCAGGCGGATCCCGGGAGGGGGCGCGGCCCGGTACGGAGCGGCGACCTCCCGCATGAACGCCTCGGGCGAGACGCGCTCGAGCGTCAGGTCGGGGATCTTCGCGTAGGTCGAGAACGCGCGCGAGATCTCGCGCAGCTCGCGGACCTGACGGACGATCGTGTCGAGGCAGGCGTCGATCTCGGGGGAGGGGAGGACGCCGCGGTCGCGGAGGAGCTTCCGCGCGTGCTCGGCGGAGAGCTGGATCGGCGTCAGCGGGTTCTTGATCTCGTGGGCGATCGCGCGGGCCATCTCCGCCCACGCGGCGAGCTGGTTGCTCTTCATCAGGCTCGTGACGTCGTCGATGAGCACCAACGAGCCGATCGTCCCTCCCGCGGCGTCCGGGAGGGGGACCCGCACGATGCGCAGGCGCGCCATCGCCTCGCCGCGGCCGACATCCACCTCGGCCGGCGCCTCCGCGGTCCCCGCGTCGTCCGCGAGGGCTGCCGCGAGCGGGGCCTGCGCGCGGTTGCGCGAGAGGGTCTCCACGAGAAGGTCCCCCGGGCGCGGCGGGCCCGACGGGGACGCGAGCAGCGCCTCCGCGGCCGGGTTGATCGTCACGACGCGCCCCGCGGGATCGGTCGAGAGGACGCCGGTCGTGGCGTGCCGGAGGAGCGCTTCGATGTAGTCCCTGCGCCGCATCAGGTCGGACCGCTGGCTCTCGAGCGCCCCCGCCATCCGGTTGAAATCGGACACGAGCGTGCCCATCTCGTCCCGGGAGGTGGACTCGAGCCGCGCGCCGTAGTCCCCACCGGCGATCCTGCGCGAGGCGTCCGCCAGCCGGCGCACGGGACCCGCGACGGTGCGGGCGAGGAGGGCGGACGACGCGGCGAGCAGCGAGACCAGCGCCGCCGTGAGCAGGAGCAGCATCTCGATCAGCCGCTCGACGGAGCGCGCGAACTCGCGCTCCTCGATGACGAGCGGGACCGCGATCACGGAGTCCCGCGGGCCGGACCGCACGTCCACGCGCGCGTAGGCGACGGGGAGGGACGTCGCGCCGAGCCGCTCGCGCCGCACGACGAAGGGCTGTCCCTCGCGGACGATCGCCCGGTCGACCTCGCCGGGGAGCCGCTTGGGGAGGAGCCCTGAGTCGAACAGCTCGGGCTTCGAGGTCGCGACCATCACCCCCCCCTCGAAGACGTGGATCTCCTGACCGACGACGCGACGGAGCCAGGACAGGGCCTCATCGTTGATGCGTAGCGGCGGGACCGTCGGGTCGTCCTCGCCGACGGATTGGTAGTCCTCGACCACGCGCCGCGCCGCGCCGACGACCCCGGCCGCCGCGTCGGCGAGGTTGGCCGACGCGCGCCGCTCGATGTAGGCCCGGACGAACACGGCGCAGACGACGAGGGGGACGACGGAGGAGACGAGCACCGCCGCCAGAAGCTTCCGGTAGAACGACCCGCGCACCAGGTCGAGGATCGCGGGCGCGCCTCCCGCCGCGGCGAGGGTCGCGAGCGCGCCGACCGCGAGGATGGCGAGGCCGAGCATGACGAGCCGGACGACGTCGGCGAGCGCGTCGATCCAGGTCGGCGACGGCGACATGAGGAGGTGGAGGCGCCCCCCCTCGGCGAGGGGCAGCGCGCGATAGCGCTGGTCGCCTGCGTCCACGTCGACGCGGCGGCCGGCGCCCGCCGCGGCGCGCAGCTGCGCGGTGACCGCCGGCGGACGGTGGACGGTGCTCACGTCCACCCGCGAGTCCTCGTCGTAGACGACGTAGTCAGGCGGCTCCGCCGCGGGATCGTCCAGACGCGGCGCCCCGCGCCCGAGCGCTTCGATGTAGGGGGCGTTGCCGGGGAGGAAGGGAAGGTTCGACGGATCCTCGAGGACGTGCCCCACGACGCGTCCGACGGTTCGTCCCGACGCGTCGAGCACCGGGGCCTCGGCGTGCACGACGCGGAGCAGAGAGGCGCCCGCGGGGAGGGTCTCCGCCTCGACCACGGGGGCGCCGCCGGGGGCGGCGGCGCGTGGCGCGCTCTCCCGCTCGCCTCCGACCGGCGGGAACGCGAAGCCGAAGTGATCGCGCCGCAGGCCGCTCGCGTCGTAAAGGTCGAGCGACGACGCGAACCCTTGGTGGAACAGGTCGCTCGCGATCCAGGCGTCGAACGCCACGAACCCCGTTCCAACCGCGCCGGCCAGCGCCTCCGCCACCTCGGGGGCGGCGGCGGTTTGCGAGACCGCCGCGGTGAGCGCGAGCTGCCGCCGCGCCGATTGCTCCAGCACGAGCGGCGCGAACTCCGAGCGGAGCCTCTCGTCGACGAGCCGGTCCGCGTCGCGCCGGAGCTGCACCGCGGCGACCGTCGCGAGCACGACGAGGGCGGCGGCGATCGCCGTGCGGCGCCGCCCTGGGGCGACCAGCGCCGCGACCGCGCGGGACGTTCCCGCGACCAGCCAGGCGAGGGACAGCGCGAGCAGCAGCCCCGCCGGGTCCCCCAGGTCGATCCGCGGGACCTTCACGCGGGCGTCCCGTGCGAGCGAGGCCGCGAGCGCGACGGTCCCCGCGATCCCCACGACCGCGGCCGCGCCGGTGAGCGCCGCCACCGCCGGTCGCGCGCGCGGGGACGTCCGCGCGCTCCACCGGGAGACGGCGGTCATGACGATCGAGACGCCGAGCGCGGTCGTGGCGAGCGCCGCGGGGGAGCCCAGGAGGCCGAGCGCATCCCCCCGTCCGTAGACGCTCGCCGAGCCGAGCGCGCGCGGGAGCAGCTCCTCGAGCGTTCGTCCCCAAGCGAGCGCGACCCGCGCGGCGAGGACACCGGCCGCCACCGCGACCAGCCTCGCGCCGTCCATCGCCCGCCGCGGCCGGATCAACGCCAGCGCCGCGAGCAGGGCGATCGCGAACCCCCCCCACGCGCGCGCTTCCCCCCAGGACCGCGACGCCCGCATCGAGGCGGGACGCTCCTCGAGCACGATCGCCCCCGCGGCGTTCCCCCCCGGGTCGCGCCAGGGGCGAACGAGCGAGGCCGGCGGCCCGGGGTCGAACGCCGCCGTCGCGCTCTCCGGGGGGCGCGAGACGTCCCACCGCGCGGCGATCCCCGCATCGCTCGCCGGAAGAAGGTCGGTCGCTCGCACGGCCCCCGAGCGGATGTCGAGGACGAACGACACCGCCCCGCGCCGGCCCCCGGCGTTCGCGGGGCTCGTGGCGAGCAGGCTGGTCCTCATCCCGCGAGTGACGACGCGCGCGCCGCCGCCGGCGGGGTAGGTCCCCGGCTCCTCGGGCGTCCCGACCCAGGCCTCGAAGGCGTTGTCGCGGAGCGTTCCGGCGCCTTCGAGACGGAGCAGGAGATCCTCGGGGAGCCCGAAGCGCGCGGCGTCGGGGCCGCGATCGCGCACGCGCAGGGCGGCGGCCGACGCTTGCCGGACGAGCTCGTCGAGGCGCGCCGCGACACGGTCGGCGGCCGCGTCCAGCTCTCCGCGGGACATGCCGAGGGAAAGGAAGCAGAGAGACCAGACCAGCGCTCCGAGCCACGGTGGCCGCAAGCTTGTTGACGACGTCGCGGCAGCCGATTGTGCCGACGGTGTTTGCCTCGAATCTCGGCCCGCCGGCCCACGCGTGCGCGGGATTGCGGGCGTGGGACGGACAGAGTCCCCGTTCGGCCATCGCCGTCTCCGGAGAGCGGCGGTCATCGTCAACAAGCTTGCGGCCACCGTGGGGGGGGACCGCCTCATTCGGCGGTTTCCTTGACCTCCCGAAGCACCCAGCGCTCGCCTTCCGGCTCGAAGCCGAGATGGACGCCCACCCTTCCTCCGCGCCCATCGCGATCCACCAGCGCCGCGCGAGCGTGGGCGAGCCCCGAGCTGCGTCCATCGCTCTCGCACCGGCTGACGACGAACGACGTCACCTTCCCGGTGGCGAGGAAGCTCCGGAAGAGCGCTTCCACCTGCTGCGGGGCGAACGTCCCGTCCTCCGGGCCGAAGCGGACGAGGGTCATCCGGACCTTCCCCCGCGTCGGGAGCAGCGGACGCAGCGCCTCGGCCCGCCCTCCGACGAGCGCCCGCCCGAACGCCTCGGCCGCGGCCCGGGCCGGGTCGCTCGCCGCGCGCGCGGGGGGGGCGGCGACGAGAGACGCGAGCGCGAGG
Source organism: Candidatus Polarisedimenticolaceae bacterium (assembly GCA_035649595.1). Lineage (GTDB taxonomy): Bacteria > Acidobacteriota > Polarisedimenticolia > Polarisedimenticolales > DASRJG01 > DASRJG01. The sequence goes on along the minus strand of DASRJG010000162.1, from coordinate 27,069 downwards.
GCCGAGAGGACGGCACGCACGAGGCGAGACCTCCGCGGGCGATCCTAGCGCACAAGGGCGAGGTCCGGCCCGGGATCGCTGTCGCTTGCCCGGGCCGGGGAGAGTGGGGGAGGAGCTAAGGGACCTGGGAACCTTTCGAGAAGCCAGGCTGCTCCGTCATGCGGCGCCTCCATCGCCCGGGGGGCCCAGGATCCTCGTCGGGAGGAGGGGGTCCTTGTCCGTTTTCACGGCCCGACTCGGTCCCGCGAAACCCCCCGGTCTCCGGAACGCGCTGCATGTGATGATGGAAAGAGCAACCCCGATGCCAGCGGCGTTTCGGCGGTTTTCGAGCGATCGGAGGGGCTCGCGCTGTTGCACCGTTGCGCGGGACGTTGCGTCCCGCAACGCGGGATCAGTCCTCGAGGGCGAGGCGCTTGAGCTTGCGGAACAGGGTGACGCGATTGATGCCGAGGATCTCGGCGGCCCTCGTCTTGTTCCCCCCTGCGGCCTCCAGCGCGACCTTGATCTGCTTCCGCTCCAGCTCCTCGAGGCTGTCCACCTCTCCCGACGGAGGAGACGCCGCGAGAGGGGCCGAGGCGGGCGCGGCAGGGCGCAGGTCACCGTAGCGCTCGACGTCGCGAAGGGTGAAAGTCGAGCCGCGCGTGAACGCGGCGATCCGCTGGACGTGGTGCTGCAGCTCGCGGACGTTCCCCGGCCAGGGATGCGCCGCCAGGCGGGTGAAGACCGCCGGATCGACCTCGCGCTTCGCGCCCCCCTCCTCGGCGGCGATCGCCTCGAGGAAGTGGTCCACGAGGAGGGGGATGTCCTCGAGCCGCTCGCGAAGCGGGGGGAGATCGATCCGCGCCACGTGGATCCGGTAGTACAGGTCCTCGCGGAACTTCCCCTCGCCGATCATCGCGCGCAGGTCGCGGTTGGTGGCCGAGACGATCCTCACGTCCACCTGTACGGTCGCCTCGCCGCCGACCGGCATGACCTGGCCGTCCTGGAGGACGCGGAGGAGCTTCGCCTGCATCGAGGGGCCCATCTCGCCGATCTCGTCGAGGAAGAGCGTGCCGCCGTGGGCCAGCTCGAAGTACCCCGGCTTGTTCCGCGTGGCGCCGGTGAACGCCCCCTTGCGGAAGCCGAACAGCTCGCTCTCGAGGAGGGCCTCGGGAAGCGCGGCGCAGTTGACGGTGAAGAACGGTCCGCCGGCCCGATCGCTCTTCGCGTGGAGCGCCCGCGCCACCAGCTCCTTCCCCGTCCCCGATTCGCCGGCGACGAGCACGGGGAGCTTCTTCGGGGCCAGACGCTCGACCACGTGGTAGACCCGCTGCATCGACGGGGAGCCGCCCACCAGCTCCTCGAACCGGAACCGCAGCTCGAGGCTCGATCGCGTGGAGACGAGGATCTCCCGCGCGTCGGCGAGCGCGTCGCGCTGCGCGGCGGCGGTCCGCTCGAGCTCCTGATTGACCCGGTCCAGCCGCGCCTTCTGCTCCTCGATCCGCTGGAGCATGCGGGCGGTGTCGAGCGCGATCGCCGCCTGTTCGGCGAGCAGCGAGGCGTGCTCGAGATGGGGAGGGCCGAAGACGCCGCGGTCGAGGCGGCTGTCCAGGTAGACCGCCCCGACGACCTCGCTCTGGATCTTGAGCGGCACGCACAGGACCGACCGGATCCTGAGGTCGTGCACCGACGCCGCGCCGCGGAACCGGTCGTCGGCCTCGGCGTCGGTCGCGAGGATCGGCTCGCCCCGCTCGATGGTCCGCCGCGCGATCGAGCGCGAGAGCGCCCGGGCATCCTCCTCGAGCGCGGTCCCCTCCGCGCCGCGCGAGGAGGCGGTCGCCACCTCCTCGCCGTCGGAGAGCAGGAGGAAGCCGCGCTCCGCGCCGGTGACCTCGAGCGCCGCGTCGAGGATCGCGTGGAGAAGCCGGTCCGGGTCACGCGTGGCGTTCAGCGTGCGGTTGATCTCGAGCATCCGCCGGAGAGCGCGGACCTCGGCGCGGGCGCGCGCGGCCTCCCCTTGACGGGCGGAAGGGGCCGCCTCCGCCTCGGCGGCCTCCTTCGGCGCCGACGCGCGGAGGCGCTCGTGGTCGTCGAAGACCTCCCGCCGCCTCGGGTCCGACAGGAAGCTCTCGCGCCAGCGGACGGCGAGCCGCGACCGCACCCCGTCGAGGTAGCGGAACGCCCGGCCGATCCGCTCGACCGCCTCGTCGCGCCGCCCGAGGCGCATCGCCGCGCGACCCGCGACGTGCTCCGCGAGCCAGAGCGCGTCCGGGTCGCGCAGCTCCCGGAAGGTCTTGGCCGACTCGAGCGCGTCGATCTCCGCGCGCACGACGTCGCCGCCGGGGCGGCTGAGCTCGACGCGCGCGCGCAGGAGGCGCGCCTCCGCCTCCTCGCGCGGGAGCCCCGACCGCTCGACGAGCCCCAGCGCCTTGCGGCAGGCGACGAGGGCGCGGTCCGCATCCTTCTCGTCGAGGTGGGCTTCGCCCAGGCGGCAGAGCGCGACCGACTCGAGCCGCCGGTCCCCGATGCGGCGCGCGAGGAAAGCCGCCTCCTGGAGATGCTTGCGCGCGCCTTCCGCGTCGCCCGAGAGCCGCCGCCACTCCGCGAGGTCCACCAGGAACACCGACAGCCAGCGGAGGTTCCGCGCGTCGCGCATGATCCGCTGCGCTTCCTCGAGGGCGGCGCCGGCGCGGTCGTAGTCGCCGACCTTCGTGTGGATCACGCCGATGAGGTCGAGCGCGGAGGCGACCAGGTCGCGGCGCGCCGTCCGCCGCGCCTGGCGCAGCGCCTCGTCGGCGGTCTCGGCGGCCTCGTCGTACCGCGCCTGCTGGATCTGCAGGAGCGCGAGCGCGCTCGACACCTGGACGATCCCCTCCCGCGCCCCGAGGCGGCGATGGGTGGCGAGCGCGGCGTCGAACCGGGCGCGCGCGCCGTCGAAGTCCCCCTGGCGCAGCGCGATGAGCCCGGCGCGGGCGGTGAGCCCGGCGACGCCGAGGACGTCCCCGCGGCTCTCGGCGCGCTCCCGCGCCCGCTCGCACGCCTCGAGCGCCTCCCGCAGCCGCCCCTCGACCTCGTGCGCGAGCGCCTCCCCCTCGAGGATGTCGTGCTCGACGCGGCCGAGCGTGCGGGAGTCGGACCGCGCGCGCGCCTCCTGGAAGGCGGCGAGCGAGGCCTTGTAGCTTCCCTGCTCGCGCCGGAGCGCACCGAGGGCGAGCAGCGCCGCGACCTCGAGATCCGGCCGGACCGCCTTGCGGGCCTCCGCGATCGCCCGCGCGAGGTGCGCGCCCCCCTCGTCGAAGTTCCCCAGGTGGCCCGCCGCTCGTCCGAGGCCGGTCTCGGCCGCGGCGGCCAGCACGCTCGCCGACGTCCGCTCGGCGATGGCGAGCGCGACCTCGTAGGCCTCCTGGGCCTCGGCGACCTGCCCCCGCGCGAGCAGCGCGTCGCCGAGCGCGAGGTGGGCCCGGGTCCGCAGCGCATCCTGTCCCGCCTTCTCCGCGCGGGCGAGCATCCAGCGGGCGTCGTCCTCCGCCGGCCCGAGCTGCCCCGCGAGCCCCCAGACCTCCGACCGCTTCTCGTAGACCGCGCAGAGGACGGCGGCCGCTCCCTCCCCCTGGCGGAGCAGGAGGTCCACGGCGCGGCCGTACAGGTCCGCCGACTCGCGCAGGGCGCCGGCCTCGCGTGCGAGATCCCCCGCGCGCTCGAACGCCTCGATCGCGCGCCCGGGCTGTCCGGCCGCCTCGGCGTGGCCGGCGAGCGCCGCCCAGGCCGCGTGGCGGCGCGGGCGGCCGCGGCGCTCGAGGTAGGTCAGGGCGCGGGCGTGGAGCTCGCGCCGGGAGTCCGGCGGGAGCGCCTCGAGGGCGAGCCCGAAGAGGCTGGGGTGCGCGATGCGATCGACCGGAGCGCCGGACTCGTCCTGCGCGCGCTCGATCAGGAACGCCTCCTCGAGGTCGCGAAGCGCGCGCACGACCGCTTCCCAGCGAAGTCCGGTCACCCCGGCCAGCACGTCCGCGTCGAGCCGCGCGGCCCCGAGCACCGCGGCCGCCTCGAGCAGGCGCCTGGCGTCCCCTTCGATCCGGGACAGCCGCCGCTCGGCCAGCGCGAGGATGCGGTGCGGGATCTCGACGCGGGAGAGGATCTCGGGGTCGAGCGGCGCATCGGAGCCGGGGGCGACGTGCCCTTCCTCGGCGAGCAGCGCGACCAGCTCGAAGAGGTGGAGCGGGTTCCCGCGCGTCTCCTCGACCGCGCGCGCGACGAACGGCGCGGGGACCTCCTCGACGCCGAGCATCGCGCGGAGCATCGCGCGGATGTCGTCCACGCCCAGCGCGCCGACGGCGATCTCCTCGATGCCGCCATCCTCGCGCCCCTCGGCCAGGAGATCGAACACCGGGGTCTGCCGCGTGACCTCGTCCCCACGGTAGGCCGCGAGCAGGAGCACGCGCGGCGAGCGGGGCTGCGAGAGGACGCGCACCAGATGGCGGAGCACGAGGCAGGTCGCCTCGTCTGCGTGCTGCAGGTCGTCCACGGCGAGAACGAGGGGGCGCGACGCGGCGAGCGCGGCGAGCGCCGCCTCCACCGCGGCGGCGACCCGGAAGCGATCGTCGGCGCCGCCGGGGGCCGGCTCGGCGTCCTCCGCGACCGGAATCCCCCCTCCGGGGCCGAGGAACCCGGCGAGCGCGGCGCCGTGCCGCGCGAGGAGCGCAGGCTCGAGCGGAGCCGAGGCGCGGAGCGCGCGCCCGATCGCCTCGGCGAGCCCCGAGCCGGGACCGTCGTCCGATCCCGCGCGGCCGACGAAGACGTCGTGCCCCTCGATCTGGCATCGGATCTGGAACGCGCGGAGGAGACGGCTCTTGCCGATCCCGGCTTCCCCGGAGAGGAAGACGACCCTCCCCGCTCCCCGCGCGACCTCGTCCATCCTGGCGTTGAGCTGCGACAGCTCCGCGCCGCGCCCCGCGAACCCGGCGCCGAGCACGCGGTGACGGCGGTGCTCGGCGGTGGCGACGTCGAGCCGCCCTCCCGCGGCGGCGTTCAGCATGTGGAGGAACCGGTCGGCGCTCGAGGGGCGCAGACCCGGGTCCTTCGCGAGCAACCGCAGGATCAGCGCCTCCATCGGAGGTGAGATCGCGCGGTTGAGCGAGGAGGGAGGGAGCGGCTCCTCTTGAATGTGGCCGCGCAGCACGCCGAGCGCGGAGGCGGACTGGAACGGCGGGCGCCCGGTCAGCAGCTCGTACGCCACGCACCCGAGGCTGTACAGGTCGGCGCGCGGATCGACCGGGTCGCCGCGCGCGGCCTCGGGGCTGAGGTAGGCGACCGTGCCCCGGATCATCCCGCGCGCGCCCGCATCCTCCGGACGGGCCGCGAGCCCGAGGTCCATCAGCTTGACCCGGCCGCCTCCGGCCGAGGCGACGATGAGGTTCGACGGCTTGACGTCGCGGTGCACGAGGCCGCGGGCGTGAAGGTAAGCGAGGGCCTGCCCGGTCTGGGCGAGGTAGGCGACGACCGTCGCCTCGTCGAGGAGCCCGCGCGCCACCGCCCGGTCGAGCGATTCCCCCTCGACCAGCTCCATCGTGAAGTAGGGGACGACCCGTCCGCCGGGGCCGAGGGGCGCCCGGCCGAAGTCGTACACCTCGGTCAGGTTCGGGTGGGACAGCTCGGTGAGCGTCCGGAACTCCTGCTCGAAGTGGCGCAGGGCCGATTCGGAGTACTCGCGGGTCGAGAGGACCTTCAGGGCGATCGGCGCCGCCCGGCCGTCCTCGCGGGCCCGATGGACGACCCCCATGCCGCCGCGGCCGATCTCCTCGAGGAGCGTGTAGCGCCCTGCAACCTTGTCCACGAGCACGCCCGACTTATAGGGTGAGCCGTCGCATAGTGCAACGGTCCGATGCGTCGCGCATCACCCCTGCCGCCGCCGTTTCGAGCCCAGAAACAGCGAAACCGGGATCTCTGGGCCATCCACCCGTCGATCCCGGTTCCACGCTGTAAGGTTGGAGCCAGGGTTTGTTCTGTGCACGCATATCAAAGCAAGTCGAATGCCAGGCTCGCGCAGTTCAAATCCGTCCTGATTGCGCCGATCGCTCCGCCGGCCGATGGTAGGAACGCCAAATCAGCACTTGGCGGTGCGCCAAAGCGGGCTTCAGGGGCGATAAACCTCGAGAAGCTCGCGGGCGGCGGTCCTGAGGAGGCTCACGCTGAACGGCTTCGTGATGAAGCGGTCCACCCCGAGGCGCTGGACGCGCTCGGGGTCGGCCTGCGGGTCTGAAGAGAGGCCGATGATCGGCATCCGGCTCTCCGGGAACATCCTCTGTACCGTCTCGATGAGGGGAACCCCCCCCTCCGGATCGCTCATCCCGAGATCGAGCACCAGCAGATCGGGGCGCCGGAAGCGGAGTGTCTCGAGGGCGACGGTCGCGTCCGGGGCCTTGACCACCCGGAACTCGTCGAGCGAGAGCAGGTCCTCGGTCAGGTCGAGCAGGTCCCCGTCGGCGTCGGCCACCAGCACGACCTGGCGCTCGCGGCGCAGAGCGCCCTCGTCGATGAAGACGCGGTTGCCCCCCCGTTGCTTCGCCTCGCGCAGCGCGTTCTCCGCGGTGCGCACCAGATCGTCGGGGGAGGCGAGCGCCTGGTTGTCGGGGAACGTCGAGATCCCCGCCGAGATCCGGATCGCGATCTCCGCCCCGTCGTGGGACAGCGACGCCTCCTCGGCCTCGGTGCGGATCTTGTTCGCGAGCACCGCCGCGCCGCGGCACCGGTTCCCCGGGAGGAGGACGCCGAAGACGTCCTCGCCGATCCGGCCCATCACGTCCTCGCGCCGGACCTGCTCGCGGATGAGCGCTCCGACCCGGCGGATCACCGCGTCCCCCGCGGTTTGGCCGTGCGCGTCGTTGATGTCCTTCAGGTGGTCGATGTCGATGAACACGAGCGAGAGGGGCGTGCGGTAGCGCCGGGCGCGCGAGAACTCCTCGTCGAGCCGGAGCAGGAGGTACCGCCGATTGAAGAAGTCGGTCAGCCCGTCGCGGATCGAGTGGCGCGCGAGGTCCCGCTGGAGGCGTCCGATCTCGGCGGCGAGCCGGATACGCGCCTGGAAGTCCTCGGCCTCGGGAGGGCCGGGAAGCGAGAACGCCGCCCGCGACGGGTGGGCCTGCCGCCACGAGTTGAGGAGGGAGAGGTCGCGGAAGACGTGGAGCTGCGGAACGCGGCGGAACAGGTCCCCGGAGAGCATCCGCTGGAACAGCGTGGACACGGCGGGATCGTCCGAGTCGAGATCCGTCACGACGAGCGTGACGCGGTCGTCGTCCCCTTCGCTCATCAGGAAGGTCTCGGCGCCGGAGAGGACGACGACCTCGTACCCCGCCGTCGCGATCCAGCGGGAGAGCCGCTCGGAGCCCGTGCGGTCGTCGGTGATGAGCAGGACGTGGCCTTCGTCGGAGTTGCGCACGCCTTTCCCCATCCTCGGCCGCTGTGCTATAACCCGCGGGCTCCGCGAGGGGCGTTAACTCAGCGGTAGAGTGCCATCTTCACACGGTGGAAGTCGCAGGTTCAAATCCTGCACGCCCCACCAATCGGAGCCGGACGATCACGGGCGGCTAGCTCAGCTGGGAGAGCGCGGCGTTCGCAACGCCGAGGTCGAGGGTTCGATCCCCTTGCCGTCCACCACCCCGCCGGCTCATGCGAGCGCGCCGACCGCCGCCTCCGCGGCGCTGCGGATCGCGCCCTCCACGATCGCGCGCCGCGCGGTTTCGATGTCGGGGGCGAGGACCCGGTCGCGCTCCATCGACGGCACGCGGCGCCGGAACGCGCGGTGGGCGGCGTCGGCGCCGCGGCCGGCGCGCAGCGGCTTCCGGAAGTCGAGCGCCTGCGCGGCCGCGAGCAGCTCGATTGCGAGCACGGTCTCGGCGTGCTCGACGATCCGCGCGGCCTTCCGCGCGGCGTGAACGCCCATCGAGACGTGGTCCTCCTTCCCGGCCGAGGTCGGGATCGTGTCCACGCTCGCGGGGTGCGCGAGCACCTTGTTCTCGGAGACCAGGGCGGCCGCGGTCACGTGCGCCATCATGAAGCCGGAGTTGAGCCCCGCGTCCTTCGCGAGGAAGGGCGGCAGCTCCGACAGCGCCGGGTTGACCAGCCGCTCGATCCGCCGCTCGCTGATCGTCGCGAGCGCGCACGCGGCGATCGCGAGGTGGTCGAGGGCGATCGCGACCGGCTGCCCGTGGAAGTTCCCGCCGGAGACCAGGTCGCCCGACGCCGCGAAGACCATCGGGTTGTCGGTCGAGGCGTTGATCTCGATCGTCAGGACCTCGCGGACGAACCGGAACGTGTCGCGCGCCGCCCCGTGGACCTGGGGGATGCAGCGCAGCGAGTAGGCGTCCTGCACCCGGTCGCAATCGGCGTGGTCGCGCTCGATCGCGCTCCCCTTCAGGACCTTCCGCAGGTTCGCCGCGGAGGCGACCTGCCCGCGCTGGGGGCGCGCGTCGTGGATGCGCCGGTCGAAGGCACGGTGCGATCCGGACAGCGCTTCGAGGGTCATGCCGCCGACGACGTCCGCGGCGACCGCGAGGCGCTCGGCACGGAGCAGCGCGAGACCTCCGATCGCGGTCATCACCTGCGTGCCGTTGATCAGCGCGATCCCTTCCTTCGGGCCGAGGACGACGGGGGAGAGGCGGGCGCGCCGGAGCGCCTCCCGCGCGGGCATCCGGCGGCCGCGGTACCGCGCGTCCCCTTCGCCGATCAGCGCGAGGGCGACGTGCGCGAGCGGCGCCAGGTCCCCCGACGCTCCGACCGATCCCTGCTCGGGAACCACCGGAACGACCCCCGCGCGGAGCAGCGCGAGCATCCGCTCCAGCGTCTCGAGCCGGAGCCCGGAATGCCCCCGCGCGAGACAGTTCGCGCGCAGCGCGAGGATCGCGCGGACGACGGGGTCGGTGAGCGGCTCGCCGACGCCCGCCGCGTGGGAGCGGATCAGGTTGACCTGGAGCCGGGAGAGATCGGCGTCGGGAATGCCGACATTCGCGAGATGGCCGAAACCTGTGTTGACCCCGTAGACGCGGCGGCCGCCCCGCGCGGCACGCTCGACCGCCGCGCGAGAGGCGCGCACGCGGCGCTTCGCCGCCGCGGAGAGCGCGCAGGACGCGCCTCCGGCGACCCGCTCCATCGCTTCGAGCGTGAGCGACGCGCCGTCGAGGACCACTCGCATGGCGCGATGCTATCAGCAAGCCGGTGATATAGTTTCGCGCCCATGATCGTTCGCTGTCCCCAATGCAAGACCGAGTTCCGCCTGACCGGGGACGCGCCCGCCGAGAAGGTCGTGAGGTATCTCTGCCCGGGGTGCGAGACGATCGTGCGCATCGACGTCGAGCTCGACGAGGTCGCCTCGTCGTCCTCCTCGGGATCGTTCCGGCAGGTCCCGCGCAAGAAGACGGTGCTGGTCGCCGACGACTCCGATCAGGTCCTGCGCGACTGCGAGGCCTTGCTCGCCGGCTCGGGGTACCACGTGCTGCTCGCCGCCGACGGCGTCGAGGCGCTGCGCCTCATCCGCGAGGAGCACCCGGACGTCGTGGTCCTCGACCTGCTGATGCCGCGCATGACCGGGTTCGACGTTCTGCGCGAGGTCCGTCACGACGAGCGCGTGCGCGATACGCTCGTGCTCGCCATCTCGTCGGTCTACAAGGACAACATCCTGGACTTCCTGCATCAGCTCGGCGCGCAAGGGTTCCTCGACAAGGCGCACATCCCGGAGGCTCTCCTCTTCCGGGTTCAGAGCCTCCTCGCCCCGGGGCCGGCTACGGCCTGACGCGATGGCGTGGAACCTCGCCGTCGTCGGGGCCCAATGGGGGGACGAGGGGAAGGGCAAGGTCGTCGACCTCCTCTCGGAGCGGTTCGACGTCGTCGCGCGCTATCAGGGCGGGCCGAACGCCGGCCACACGGTGACGATCGCGGGGCGCCGCCACGCGGTCCAGCACATCCCCTCGGGGGTCTTCCGCCCCGACGCGCGGATCGTGATCGGCAACGGAACGGTCCTCGGGCTCGCCGCGCTCATCGGCGAGATCGACGCGCTGGTCGCGGCGGGGATCGCGCTCGACGGCCGTCTCTTCATCAGCGACCGGGCGCACGTCATCCTTCCGCTCCTCGCCCGCATCGACGCGCTGCGCGAGTCGACCGCCGACGCGTCGGGGAAGATCGGGACCACGCAGCGCGGGATCGGCCCGACGTACGAGGCGAAGGCGGCGCGCATCGGCCTCCGTGTCGGCGATCTCGTCGATCGCGCGTCGCTGGTGGAGAAGGTGCGGCGCCTGGTGGCCGGCGAGCCGGGGCGGAGGCTCCGCGAGGCGGGGGAGGATCCAGGCTCGCCCGAGGCGATCGCCGACGAGGCCTTCGCGCAGGGCCGGCGGATCGCGCCTTACATCGCCGACACGACGCTGCTGCTCAACGACTGGATGGACGAGGGGCGCTCGATCCTGTTCGAAGGGGCGCAGGGGACGCTCCTCGACCTCGACCACGGCTCGTATCCGTTCGTCACCTCGTCCTCGACGGTCGCGGGCGGGCTGTGCGCGGGGCTCGGGGTCTCGCCGCGTCGCGTGCACGCGATCGCGGGGGTGTTCAAGGCGTACTGCAGCCGCGTGGGCGCGGGGCCGATGCCGACCGAGATGGACGACGGCCCCGACGGCTTCGGCGAGCTGCTGCGCCGTCGCGGGCACGAGTTCGGCACGGTGACCGGACGCCCGCGGCGCTGCGGCTGGTTCGACGGCGTCGCGGCGGCGTACGCCAACCGGATCAACCGCTTCGACGCGCTGTGCGTCATGCTCCTCGACGTGCTCGACGCGCTCGACGAGATCCCGGTCTGCGTCGGCTATCGCCTCGACGGGCGTCCGCTCCGCTCGTTCCCGCCCTGCGTCGCGGACGCGTCGCGGATCGAGCCGGTCTACGAGCGCCTGGCGGGATGGAAGAGCGACACGACGGGGCTCCGCCGCTGGGAGGAGCTGCCGGCCCCGGCGCGGGCCTACCTCGACCGGCTGGGTGAGATCGTCGGCGCCGAGGTCGCGCTGGTGTCGGTCGGGCCGGACCGGGCGCAGAGCATCGTCAAGCCGGGCTCCGCGATCATGCGCGTGCTCGGTTAGCGCGGCCCGGGGTCGCTCGCCGCGAGCTTCTCGAGCAGCGCCGCCGGGGGCTCCTTCCCCAGGGCGCGCATCGCGCTCACCTCGCGCCAGGCGCCGTCGATGTCCCCCGCCGCGGTGAGCACCGCCGCCAGGTTCGCATGCGGCGCGGGATTGCGCGGGTCGAGGCGGACCGCCTCGCGCAGGACGGTCGCCGCCTCGGCCCACTCCCCCTTGGCCGCGAGCGCGGTCCCGAGGTTGTAGCTGGCGCCCGCGTGGTCCGGCTTCAGCCGCACCGCCTGCCGGAACTGGTCGATCGCGTCGTCGAGCCGCCGCGCCCGGTAGTAGGCCGCGCCGAGGTTGTTGGGGACGTCGGCGTCGGTCGGATCGAGCTCCATCGCGCGGCGGTACTCCGCGACCGCCTCGTCGAAGCGCCCCGCGTCCGCGAGCGCGACGCCGAGGTTCCCGTGTGCCGCCTCGAAGCGCGGGAAGACCCGGATCGCCTCCTGGAAATGCGGGATCGCATCCGCCGTGTCGCCGAGCTTGTAGAGCGAAAGCCCCAGGTTCGCATGCGCGATGCCGTTGTCCCGCGTCACCTCGATCGCGCGCGTGAAGAGCGAGACCGAGTCCTTCCAGTACGCCGCCTGCCGCCAGGTCGCCGCCGCGAGCGCGAGCGCCGCCGCTCCCGCGGCGACCGCCGTTCCCGCCGTCGCCGGGACCGACCAGCAGACGATGAGCGCGAGGCCGATCGAAGGTAGGTAGGTGTAGCGGTCCGCCATGCCCTGCTGGCCCACCTGAACGAGCCCGATCACCGGCACGAGCATCCCCGTGTACCAGAGCCACCCGACCGGGAGCCACGGTCTGCTCCGCCGGAGCGCGAAGGCGATCCATGTGATCGAGCCGAGCACGAGAACCGATGCGACGACCTTCCAGGTTTCGAGGCTCGAGCCGGGGTGGGGATAGAGGACCGCGAGCTTCGCCGGCCAGACGGTCTTCCAGAGATAAGCCGCATACGAAACGATCGCGTTCTCGGCCCGGACGCCGAAGGGGAACTCCTGGATCGAGCGGACGGCGTGCGCGCGCTGCGCCCAGAGCGTCAAGGCGCAGGACGCGGCGGAGAGCGCGAACAGGGGCGTCTTCTCGATCACGAGGCGCTTCCAGCCCTCTGTCCTTGCCCGGTCCAGGGGCCAGGCGTCGAGCAAGAGCAGGACGAACGGCGCGGTCACCAGCATCGGCTTCGCCATCAGACCGAGCACGAGCGCCGCGGCGACCGCCGCCATCCGGCGCGGCCGCGGATCGCCGGCGTACCGCGCGTACATCCAGAGCACGATCATGAACAGGAGCCCGCTGAGCACGTCCTTGCGCTCCGCGACCCAAGCGACGGACTCCAGCCGGAGCGGATGGACGCCGAACAGCGCGGCGGCCGCGGCGCTCCGGCCCGTGCGCCCGGTCAGCTTCTCGAGGACGAGGAAGAGGAGCGCGGTGCTCAGCGCGTGGAGGATCACGCTCTGACGGTGATGCCCGGCCGGCCGCAGCCCCGAGCTCGACACGTCCACGATGTGCGAGATCCAGGTCAGGGGATGCCAGTTCGAGGCTGTCGTCGTGGTGAACGCCCACCGGAGGCTCGCCCCGTCGAGCCCGTGCTGGACGTTCAGGTTCTCCGTGACGTACTTGTCGTCGTCGTAGACGTCGATGAAGCCGTTTCCCAGGACCGGCGCGAAGCAGACGACGCCGCCGATCGCCAGCGCGAGCGCGATCCCGATCGTCCTGGAGCGTCCGGCGGCCTGCGGCTTCTTCTTGCGCGTCGCGTCACCTGCGAGTTTGGCCGCCTAGGATAGCGTCGAGCCTCCCTGGTCTCGATTCTGTACTCGTGCGGTACGACCGCACGACGATGCTGCGCGAATTCGAACGGCATTCTCAGCGAATCGACATGGCGCGTACGGATTTGGTCACGCGAACACCGATTCGTCAGCATCGCAACCGGAATTCTTATCGCTCGCATGCTCGGCGAGAAATTGCGGCGCAACGGCGCGTGGCAGCGTGATTGCAAACTCCACGGTCGTCGCGGCGGCGGGGGGGAACCCGCGCGGCCGGGGCCGGCTGGGTTTGCCCGCTCGATGTCGGAGCGAGTGAAACGGGGAGCGCCATGGGCCGTTGGAACCAGATTACGAGAACCCTATTCGTCGTTGCCTTCCTGCTCTGTCTGTGTCCCACGCTCGGCTGGGCCGGGCCGAACGACCAGAAGCAACAGCAGCAGATGAAGGGCCTCGACGAGCAGGTCCAGGAGATCAAGTCCGACGTCCTCGGCATCGCGCAGGAATTGAGCCGGCTGGAGGAGAAGCTCCTCTATCCCTCCGGGACGCAGGTCGCGATCTTCGTCGCGCTGGCCAAGGGCGACACGATGCGACTCGACGCCGTCCGGCTCCGGATCGACGGCGAGCTGGTCGCTCACTACATCTACAGCTTCAAGGAGCTCGACGCCCTGCGTAAGGGCGGCGTGCAGCGGCTCTACGTCGGCAACGTGACGACCGGGGATCACAAGCTCGAGGTCCTCGTGGACGGCAAGCTCGACGGAGGCGCGGACTTCAGCCGCACGGAGCAGCTCGCCTTCCGCAAGGACGTGAAGCCGAAGCTGGTGGGACTGACCCTCGCCGGAACCGGCAACGCACCGGTCGCGCTCGAGGAATGGTGATCGATGCGCGCACGGCAGCGGCTCCTTCCGCTCGGCCTGGCCGCGGTGTTCGCGGTCCGTCCGGCCGTGTGCGCCGACCTGCGCGACCTCTACTTCGGCGATGCGCTGTTCCACGCCTACCAGGGGCAGTACTTCGACGCGCTCCAGCGGCTCGACACCGAGCTCGCCCTGTACCGCGGCCTCGACGAGCCTAGGCTCGACACGCTGACCTATCACATCAACGACGCCGAGTTCTCGGTCGGCGACTTCGAGCTCAGCTACCGCATGCATCACCGCGCCGGCCGCGCGATCAAGGCGGTGCTCGAAGGGGCCGTCGATGAGGCGGTGCGCAACGAGGCCGCGTTCCGTCTCGCGCGCATCCACTTCCAGAAGGGACAGTTCGACGACGCGGTGAACGCGCTGGGACGGATCCAGGGCTCGGTCCCCGCGCAGATCCGGGACGACGTCGAGTTCCTGAGGGCCAACGTCGATCTGGCGACCGGACGGCCGGGCGACGCCGTCGGCGTTCTCCGGCCGCTCCAGAGCGACGCGAGCCTGTCCGGGTTCGTCGCCTACAACCTCGGCGTCGCGCTGCTCCAGGACGGCAAGACCGCGGACGCGGTCGAGCAGCTCGACAAATCCGGGCGCCTGGAGACCGGCGACCGCGCGGGGCTCGCGATCCGGGACAAGTCCAACCTGGTGCTCGGCACGCTGCTGTTCGAGGCCGGAAACCTCGATCGCGCCAAGCAGGCCTGGGACCGCGTCCGGCTCGAGGGACCGTTCTCGAACCAGGCGCTGCTGCGCGCCGGCTGGGCCGAGGCGTCGGCCAAGCACTTCGATCGCGCGCTCGTTCCGTGGAGCCTGCTCGCGGATCGCGAGCCGACGGACGCCGCGGTGCAGGAAGCGATGCTAGCCCTGCCGTCGGCCTACGCCAGCCTGAACCTGCACGGCCGCGCCGCGATCCTGTACGGCCGCGCGCTCGAGCGTCTCGGCGGTCAGATCGACAGAGTGGACGCGTCGATCGCCAGCATCCGGGAAGGGCGGTTCCTCGAGGCGCTCGTTCGCGAGGAGAGCCGGCAGGACGAGACCTGGGTCATCCGCCTCCGCAGCCTGCCCGACGAGCCGGAGACCTACTACCTGATGGAGCTGATGGCGTCCCACGACTTCCAGACCGCGCTGCAGAACTACCTCGACCTCGAGGACATGCGGACGAAGCTCATCGCCTGGAAGACCAGCCTCGACGCCTTCGACGACATCATCCTTCTGCGCGGCAAGAACTACGAGCCGCTGCTCCCGGGCGTGGACGCGCAGTTCCGGGAGCTCGACTCCCGTATCCGGCTGCGACTCGAGCAGTGCAAGAGCGTCCGCAAGCGCCTGCAGGCGCTGCTGACCGCGCCGCGGCCGAGCGATCTGGCGACGGCGGACGAGCGGATCGCGGGGGAGAGCCTCGCGGCGATCGAGAAGCGGCTCGGCGGGGACGAGAGCCCCTCGTCGGCGGCGCTGCGGCGGCGCGCGGCGCGCTTGCGCGGCACGCTCACCTGGCGGCTCCTGACCGAATACCCCGAGCGGCTCACCGCCGCCCACGCTCATCTCAACGAGCTGAACGTCCACGTCGAGGCGCTCACGCGCGAGTACGACGCCTTCGTGAGGACGCGTCAAGCGGCGACGCACAGCTACGTCGGCTACGACGCCCAGATCCAGCGGCTCCGCGTCCGCGTCGACGACGCGCTCGAGGGCGTGACGAGCTTGATGACCCGGCAGGGGCGGATGATCGAGACGGTCGCCATCGACCAGCTCGGCGCCCGCCGCGAGCGCCTCGCGGCGCAGCAGACGCAGGCGCGCTACGCGGTCGCCGACAGCTACGATCGAGCCGCCCGGGCCCAGTCGGAAGAGAAAGAGGAGAAGCGCTGATGCGCTCCCTCCCGATTCCGACGGTCCTCGCGGCGGCTCTCGCCGCCGGCTGCGCCGCGCATCGCGACACGGCGGCGACGGCGACCCTTGCGGATCTCCGGAATGCGCGCCCGGACGTGCGGGAAGCCACGATCGACCAGGGGTTCGATCAGGCCATGGAGGGCTACCGGCGCTTCCTCGAGGAGACGCCGGAGACGGCGATGACGCCGGAGGCGATGCGGCGTCTCGCGGACCTCAAGCTCGAGAAGCAGTTCGGCATTCGCACGGGCGAGAAGCCGCGGGCGATGGCGGCCCCGGAGCGCGCGCAGGCCCCCTCCCGCACGGACGCGCCGCGGCCCGGCCCCGCGGCCGCCGCGGCGGGCGTGCGGGAGTCCGAAGAGGATTTCGAGCGCCGCACGACGTCGGCGAGCGGGATCGAGTGGGGGAGCGCTGCGGGCGCGGCGCCGGCGGGCGCGGACCCCGAGGGCCCGCTCGAGGCGATCGCCCTCTACGACCGGCTCCTCACCGAGTACCCGAGCTACAAGGACAACGACCAGATCCTCTATCAGAAGGCGCGCGCGTACGACGAGCTCGGCCGCACCGAGGACGCGCTCGCGACGATGGAGCGCCTGATCCGGACGAACCCGGGCTCCCCGCACCTCGACGAGGTCCAGTACCGCCGCGGCGAGTACTTCTTCGTGCGCCGGCGGTTCCGCGACGCGGAGACCGCGTACGAGGCGATCATCGGCCTGGGAACGCGCTCCTCCTACTACGAGCTCGCCCTCTACAAGCTCGGCTGGGCGCTCTACAAGCAGGAGCTCTACGACGAGGCGCTGCAGAAGTACATGGCGCTCCTCGACTACAAGGTCTCGATCGGCTACGACTTCGATCAGACGCACGAGGAGGACGACGACCGCCGCGTCGCCGACACCTTCCGCGTGATCAGCCTGAGCTTCAGCAACCTCGGCCCGGGACCGGAGCCGGTGCGCGAGTACTTCTCCCGCTTCGGGTCCCGCTCCTACGAGGACCGGGTCTACGCCAACCTCGGCGAGCACTACCTGACCAAGCTTCGCTACGACGACGCGGCGAACACCTTCAAGGCGTTCGTGGCCGCCTACCCGCTCCACAAGTCGGCGCCGCGCTTCAGCATGCGCGTCATCGAGACGTTCACGCAGGGCGGGTTCCCCAAGCTCGTGCTGGAGGCGAAGCGCGAGTTCGCCTCCCGGTACAAGCTGCAGGCCGAGTACTGGCGGCACTTCGCGCCCGAGGACTCTCCCGAGGTGGTGGGCTACCTGAAGACCAACCTCAAGGACCTCGCGACCCACTACCACGCCCAGTACCAGGGCGAGGGGTCCGCGGACGAGAAGCTCGCCAGCTACCGCGAGGCCCTCAGGTGGTACGGCGACTACCTCGAGTCCTTCCCGACGGACAGCGAGTCCCCGTCGATCAACTACCAGCTCGCCGGTCTTCTCCTGGAGCACAAGGATTTCGGCGAGGCGGCCAAGGAGTACGAGCGGACCGCCTACGGCTACCCGCCGCACGACCAGTCCGCCGCCGCGGGGTACGCCGCGGTCTACGCCTATCGCGAGCAGCTCAAAGTCACGGGCGCGGAGGGGCGGGAGACGGTGACGCGGGAGACCGTCGCCAGCTCGATCCGGTTCGCGGACGCCTTCCCGAAGGACGAGCACGCGGCGCCGATCCTGGGGGCGGCCGCCGACGATCTGTACGAGATGAAGGACTACACGGCCGCTGTCGGCGCCGCGCAGCGCGTCATCGACGGCTATCCGACGGCGGAGGCGTCGCTCCGGCGGTCGTCGTGGATCGTCGTCGCCCACGGGGCGTTCGAGCTCGCCGATTACCCGCGCGCCGAGCGGGCGTACGTCCAGGTGCTGGCGGCCACCCCGGAAGACGACGCCTCGCGCGCCGGCTTCGTGGACAACCTCGCCGCCTCGATCTACAAGCAGGGCGAGATCGCGCGGGACGCGAAGGACTACCGCGCGGCCGCCGACCACTTCCTCAGGGTCCGCTCCGCGGCGCCGACGTCCACCATCCGCGCGACCGCCGAGTACGACGCGGGCGCCGCGCTCCTGGCGCTCCAGGATTGGACCGCCGCCGCAGGGGTGCTCGACGCGTTCCGCAGCGCCTATCCCGACCACGCGCTGCAGCGCGACGCCACGCGACAGATCGCCTACGCCTATCGGCAGAGCGGCCAGCTCGCGCGCGCGGCGGACGAGTACGACCGCCTCGCGTCCCAGTCCGAGGACCCGGCGCTGCGCGGCGAGGCGCTGCTGACCGCCGGCGACCTCTACGCTCAGTCCGGTGCCCGCGACCGTGCAGTGGACGCGTACCAGCGCTACGTGGACGCGTTCCCGCGGCCGGTCGAGCCGGCCCTCGAGACCCGCTTCAAGATCGCCGAGATCCGGAAGGCAGCGCAGGACGACGCGCTCTATCACAAGGAGCTGGCGGAGATCGTGCGCATCGAGGCGGAGGCCGGGGCGGAGAGGACGCCCCGCACCCGGACGCTCGCCGCGCGCTCGGCGCTGGTCCTCGCGGAGCAGCTCTACGCGGACGCCGTGGCGGTGAAGCTCCTTCAGCCGTTCGAGACCAGCCTCAAGGAGAAGAAGCGGCGCATGGACGTCGCGATCGAGGCCATGGACCGGCTGGTGGCCTACGAGATCGCCGAGGTGACCGCGGCGGCCACGTTCTACATGGCCGAGACCTACTTCGACTTCAGCCGCGCCCTGGCGGAGTCGGAGCGGCCGGCCGACCTGCCGCAAGCGGAGCTCGAGGAGTACGAGTCGATCCTGAAGAAGGAGGAGGCCCCGTTCGCCGAGCGCGCGCTCGGCCTTCACGAGAAGAACCTGGAGATGCTGCGGGCCGGCGTGCTGGACTCCTGGACCGAGAAGAGCCTCGCCAAGCTCGCCGAGCGGATGCCGGCGCGCTACGCGAGGCGCGAGCTGAGCAGCGGCGTCCTCGGCGCGATCGACAGCTACGCGTACCGCACGCCCGCGTCGCAGATCTACGGTCCGGTGGCGAGCGACGCCCACCCGACGCCCCCGGGCGGTCCGGTCCAGTCGTCGCGTCTTTCGACCGCGGCCGGGAAGGACTGAGCAACGATGCGACGTCCTACGACACTCATGCCGTGGCTCGCCCTGCTCCTCGTCGCGAGCGCCCACGCGAAGACGAACAAGCCGTCGGAGCGGCGCCCCGCGCGGGTGGAGGTCGAGCAGGTGACCGGAGGGTTCACCATCACGCAGAAAGCGCGCGTCCCGGCGGACGTGCGCGCCGACTACGAGGCGGCGGTGCGCGCGCTGGAAGCAACGCGGTACGCGCCGGCCATCGCCGCGCTGCGCCAGGTGACCGAGCGGGCGCCGGAGCTGACCGCGGCCCACATCAACCTCGGGATCGCCTACGCGCGCACGGGAGAGCTGGACCAGGCGGAGGCGAGCCTGCGGAAGGCGCTGGAGCTCAACCCGCGCCACCCCGCCGCCCACAACGAGCTCGGTCTCGTCCAGCGGCGCAAGGGGGAGTACGCGAAGGCGCGCGCCAGCTACGAGGCCGCCCTGGCGGAGTTCCCGGACTATCACTACGCGCACAGGAACCTGGCCGTCCTGTGCGATCTCTACCTCGGCGACGAACCCTGCGCGCTCGAGCACTACGAGGCGTACGACCGGATCGTTCCGGGCGACGTCGAGGTCACCGCGTGGATCGCCGACCTCCGCGACCGCGCACGGCAAGGGGAGAAGCCATGAGAGGAGCCCTGTCGCTCGTCTCGCTGCTGCTGGCAGCGGGCGTCGTGCTGGCCGATGACCCGCCCAAGACCGAGCCGCCCGCCTCGGAGAAGGACCCGAAGCAGCTCGAGGGCATCTCCATCCTGGGCAACCAGGAGGCGCCCAAGGCGCTGGTCATCGTTCCCTGGAAGGGCTCCGAGCTCGGCGACGCGCTCGGCATCGCGCCGATGCTCGACGACTCCCGGGGGCCCGTGGACCGGGACGTGTTCCTGCGGTCCCTGAGCTACTACGAGATCCGGTCGGAAACGACGCACCACGACGGTGCGCACCCGGCGCCTCCCGCCACGGCGGCGCCTAGGAGCAAGTCATGACTTTCGCGGAACTGTTCGGAAACGTCGGCATCTTCGGGCTCGCGGTGATGCTCTGCCTCGTCGCGCTGTCCATCTTCTCGGTGGGTCTGATCCTCAACAAGCAGCGCCGGTTCCGCGCGGCCTCGCGCCAGTCGCAGATGTTCAAGCCCGAGTTCGGGAAGTCCCTCCTCGCGGGCGAGATCCAGAGCGCGGTCGCGGCCGCACGGCAGCACCAGGAGTCCTACGTGGCCCAGGTCGTCACGGCGGGAATCCAGGAGTACAACGGCACGCAACAGACGGACACCGATGTGGCCACGTCGCGCGAGCTGGTCGAGGACGCGCTCGAGCGCTCGAAGACCGACGCCCTCATCGAGATGAGACGGGGTCTCGGGGCGCTGGCCACGATCGGATCCACGGCCCCGTTCATCGGCCTCTTCGGCACCGTGGTCGGGATCATCAACGCCTTCCGCGGCATCGCGGCGACGGGCTCCGGCGGGATGTCCGCGGTGTCGGGAGGTATCGCCGAGGCGCTCGTCGCGACCGCGCTCGGCATCTTCGTCGCGATCCCGGCCGTCGTCGCCTTCAACGCGTTCACGGGCACGCTCGAGCGCTTCCAGGTCGAGATGAACCAGGCCTCGACCCAGCTCGTGAACTTCCTCTTCAAGGCGCAAAAGGCAGCTCATGCAACTCGGTGAGCCCCGCAAGATGCAGTCGGCCATCAACGTCACGCCGCTCGTCGACGTGGTGCTGGTGCTGCTCATCATCTTCATGGTGATGGCCCCGCACATGCGGCAGGGGCCGGGACCGGAGATCGACCTGCCGGCCACGGCCAAGCCGCGCGAGCAGGCCAACGTCGTCCGGATCGTGGTCACGATCGACGAGCACGGCGCGCTCTGGATCGACGACAAGTCGTTCACCGTCGAGACGTTCGGCGACGGCCTCCGCGCGGCGGCGGGCACGCAGACGGACGTCAAGGTCGTGGTCCAGGGGGACGCGCGGCTTCCCTTCGGCGAGGTCCGGCAGACCATGCTCGCGATCGAGCAGGCCGGCTTCCACGGGGTGGGGCTGATCGCCGAGCGCGCCGACATCGGGGCGCGGAGAGGCTGAGATCATGGCGCTCAACGGAAGCATCGGCACGGGACTGCAGTCCGAGATCAATATCACGCCGCTCGTGGACGTGGTGCTCGTCCTGCTGATCATCTTCATGGTGGTGGTGCCCCTCATGCTCGAGGGGTACGACGTGGACACCCCTCGAACCTCGACCGATCCCGCGCCCGTGCAGGCCGAGACGTCGCAAGTGGTCCTCCGCATCGCGCCCGCGAGCTGCGGCATCCTCGAGCCGCCGGCCGGGGAGGGTCTTCCCGCCGACTGTCGCGTGAGCCTGGACGATCATGAGATCCCCGCGGCCCAGCTCCCCGCCCAACTGTCGGAGAAGCTCGGCCGCCGGCCCCTGGACCAGCGCGTGCTGTTCCTCGCCGCCGACGACCGCCTGAACTACGAAGGGGTCCTCCGCATCGTCGACCTCGCGAAGTCGGGGGTCGACGGCTTGACGATCGGCGTGATCACGGCCGATTGAGGTGGTGGCGTGGCCATGAGCGTGCAAACCGAAATCACCCTGTCCGCGGCGTCGCGGCCCCTCGGGCGTCGCGACCTGCTGAAGAGCGCCGGGCTCCACGGCGCCCTGTTGGCCGTGCTGCTCGTGCTCCCGGCGGACGCGCTGCGCCACAGCGCTCAGCCCAAGGAGGTCGACGTCGTCTTCCATCCTCCGGCGCCGCGAATCGAGGCTCCCCCGCCCGTGCGTCCGCTCTCTCCGCCGGCGGGGGAGGCGGCCGGCCTCCGGTCGCCGCGCCCGGCGCCGGCGCGCGCCGTTCCGCAGGAGCCGAGGCTTTCGGCTGGAGCGCCGCTGGCGGCGGAAGCGCCGGGCGTTCCCGTCCCCGAGCCCGTCGTTGCGGAGACGCCGCAGGAGAAGGCGGGGAAGTCCGGGATCCTCGCGTTCAAGGACCAATTCGCGAGCCTTGCGAAGGAGACCCCGTCGCCGCAGCTCGGAGCCGCCGCGCACTACGGCGCCGCCGTGGATGCGAGCCAGCCCTCCTCGCGCTCCTATCTCCTGAACAGCGTCCCCGGGGGCAGCGCCGGCATCAACATGGCCGCGCTGAGCCGCGAGGTGGGCGGAGGTGGCGGCGGCGGCGGCGCGGGCGGCGGCGGGATGGAAGGCGTCGCGGTCGGCCGCGCGACCAGCTCGATCGCCTCGATCGGCGGAGGCGGAGGCTCGCGCGCCCTGGGCGGCGGCGGGTCCGGCGACGCGAGCTCGGCTCGCGGTGGTCCCGGGCCGGCCCGAACCGACGAGGAGATCCAGATCGTCTTCGACCGTCACAAGGCGTCGTTCTACCGGCTCTATCACGTGGAGCTCCGCAAGGATCCCACGTTGCGCGGCCAGATCGTGCTCCGTCTGACGATCGAGCCCGACGGGCACGTATCGATGTGCGCGCTGCAGTCGTCGGACATGCATGCGCCGGATCTCGCGGCCCAGGTCGTGGACCGCGTCCGGGAGATCAATTTCGGCGCGAAAGAGGGCGTACGGGCGCTGACGATCGTCTACCCGATCGACTTCCTGCCCGCGGCATGAACGTGAACCAGGAGGAAGGGAGGATCTCGAACCTGAACCGTTGATCTCGACGCGATTCTGACAAGGGCAAAGCCATCGAAAGATGGCGACGCAAAGTCACCGGTCTAACGGGCCGCGAGGCCCTAGGACGGCGGGACCGCCGGAATCAGCCCACGACGTGGGCGACCTCGGTCCCTCCCATCGCGACGACATCGCTCGGTGAGCGGAACGAGGACGCACATGGTGTTCGGCGGCGCAAAGCAAGCGAGGACGAGCGGACGCTGGGTCCGGCTCCTGCCGCTCGTCTGCGCGCTGTGGGTGCTTTCCGCAGCCTCGGCGTGGGCGATCGACTGCGTCGCCGATGCCGGCGGCATCGTCGACGGCTTCGTCAACTACCCCGTCCCTCCCCCCCAGATCAACATCGACGGCGCCTGCACGATCCGGAACTACCCGGCCAGCAACCCGCTGACGTCCAACATCAGCTGGTTCGGAAGCCTCCCCACCAGCACGTTGCTCATCTTCGACAACGTCGTGCACACCGGCAACATGGCGTGCAACCTCAACGCCCAAGGGAACAAGATCTGGTTCGTCAACAGCTCGTCCACCTCGGTCCAGGACCACTGCCTGAGCCTGTTGATCCCGGTCGAGAAGATCGACAAGCAGAACCCGCCGGGCCCGCCGTTCGTCACGATCGGAGTCCCGTTCACCTGGACGATGACGATCCCGGTCCTCTTCGACCCGGCCACGGGCACGGTCATCAACACCCAGGGGTCGGTCAACGACCTGCACAGCATCACGGTCTGGGACGACCTCAACGCCACCGGCGTCGATCTCAGCTACGTGAGCCATACCGTCACGTGGCTCGATGACGGCACGGCGGTCCCGCACACCTTCACCAACGTCGGCGGCTTCCTCACCTGGGAATTCAGCCCGCTCGTCGTCCCGGCCGGGCGGCAGTTCGTCATCGCGCTCACCGTCGTTCTGAACAACAACGACCCGCCCAACACCGACGGGAGGACGTTCTTCAACACCGCCCGGTGGGACTTCGGACGCCTCATCGACGGCGTCTTCTACGAGCCGCTGCCGGGTGAGAACGGCGTCTCGCCGCCTCTGACGATCTCCGGGCCGGTGCTCATCTTCGACAAGAGCGGCCCCGCGACGATGAACCTGGGGCAGGACGGCGATTTCACCCTCGACGTCCACAACACGGGGTCGATCGACGCCTGGGACGTCTCGCTGCAAGATCTGCTGCCGGACGGCCCGACGGGCGGCATGTGCGATCTGCAGCCGCAGATCCTGAGCGCGCAGGTGTTCGCCGCCGACGGCGTCACGCCGGTCCCCGGGAAGGGCCCGCTCGTCGCGGGCGTCGACTACACGCTGACCTGGAGCGGCGCGCCCGCTTGCCGCCTCGACCTGAGGATGCTGACGCCCGCGGCGCGGATCGGGCCGAACGAGCGCCTGATCGTCCGCTACCGGACCCAGCTCGACGCCAACACGCAGGACGGCATCGCCCTCACCAACTTCGCCGGAGCGATCCAGTGGTTCAACGGCGCGAGCGGGAACCCCCAGCGTGTCGTGACCAACAAGAGCGTGAGCGACGGCACGGTCGGCGTCCCGGATCACGAGGACGCCCACACGGTCACGGTGGACCTGCAGGGGTTCTTCTTCGACAAGACGGTCGCGGACCTGACGAGCGCCGCCAACCCCGCCACGACGGCCGCGCCGGGGGACGTGCTGCGCTACACGCTGACCTTCCGCACGACCGACCAGCCGCTCAACAACTTCCGGATCTTCGACGAGCTCGACGCGCTGAACGCGCCGCCGGCGTTCGCGGCCGGGACCCTGGCGCTCGTCACCGTCCCGCCCGGGGCCAACGTCAACTTCACGAGCAGCACCGGCGGCGCGAACGGCACGGGCGTCGTCGACATCCGCAGCCTGAACCTGCCGGTCAACAGCCAGGCGGTGGTCCAGTTCGACATCACGCTGCTCCCGGTGCTCCCCAACGGGAAGGTCGTCTCCGACCAGGCGATCGCCCGCCTCCCCAACAACACGGTCGTCGCCTTGAGCGACGACCCGAACGTCAACGGCATCGCCGACCCCAACGTCTCGGGGGACGAGGATCCGACGCGGGTGACGATCGTCTCGACGCCCACGTTCGTCGTGAAGAAGACCTCCACGGACGTGACGGGCGACCCGAACCTCCTGCTCGCGGGCGAGACCCTGCACTACACGATCACGGTCAAGAACATCGGCAACACCGACGCCGTGAACGTCGTGCTGCGCGACGCGGTGCCGGCGAACACGGCCTACGTGGCGGGGAGCACGACCCTGAACGGCGCGCCCGTCGCGGACGTCGGCGGCCTGTCCCCGCTCGTCAACGGCATGCTGATCCATCCGCCGTCCGATCCGACCCCGGGATCGATGCCGCGCGACCCCGCCGGCGCCCCGGCGAACACGGCGACGATCACGTTCGACGTCGTCGTGGATCCGGGAGCCGTCGACGGCACGATCATCTCGAATCAGGGGTTCGTCAGCGCCGTCGGACAGGGGGTCGTCGACGTGCCGTCCGACGACCCGGACACGCCGATCGCGAACGATCCGACGCGCGACATCGTCGGCAGCCTGCCTCTCCTCTACGCCGAGAAGCGGGCCGCGCTCTTCACCGACCTCGGCTCACCGGGGATCGTCGATCCGGGCGACGTCCTGCTCTACACGATCACCATCCAGAACTCCGGCGCGATTCCCGTGACGAACGTCGTCCTGATCGACTCGGTCCCGGCGAACACGACGTATCTCGCGGACACCACGACGCTGAACGGCGCGGCGTACGGCCAGCCGGACGGCGGCGCCCCGCCGCTCGCGTCGGGCATCAACGTCGGGACGATCGCCCCGGGTGACACCGCGGTCGTTCAGTTCCACCTGCGCGTCAACCCCGGCACGCCCGCGGGCACCCTGATCGTCAACCAGGCCGTGGTGCACAGCACCGAGCGGCCGGACCTCCTGACCGACGGCGACGGCAACCCCGCGACCGGTCCCGAGCCGACGGTCGTCGTCGTGGGCGCGGGGCAGCAGCTCTCGATCACGAAGCAGGTCTCCGTGGTCGGCGGCGGCGCGGCCGTCCCCGGCGCGACGCTGGAATACGTCGTCCAGGTCACGAACATCGCGGCCGTCCCGGCCTTCAACGTCGTCCTCACCGACGACCTCGCCGCGTCGGCGCCGGGCCAGCTCGCCTACGTGCCCGGCTCGGCGACGATGAACGGCGGGACCGCGGGCGTCAGCGTCGCCGGCTCGACGATCACCGCCGACTACTCTGCGGTCAACGGCCAGCTGGACCCGGGCGGGGTCGTCATCCTCAGGTTCCGCGCGGTCCTCGATCCCGGCCTCGCGAACGGCACCGTCGTCACGAACACCGGCGTCGTCGCCTGGAGCACGCCGACGCAGACCGCGAGCGCCAGCGTCTCGATCGTCGTCGGCGGCATCCCCGGCTTCGCGACGCTCAGCGGGTCGGCCTGGCACGACGCCGACTTCGACGATGCCCGCGATACCGGCGAGCGGCCGCTCGCGGGCTGGGCGGTGGACCTCTACCGCGACAGCCAGCTCGTGATCACCGTCACGACGGACGCGAGCGGCGCCTATCGCATCGTCGGCGTCGAGCCGAACCAGGGAACCGCCGTCGAGTACGAGCTGCGGTTCCGCGCCCCGGGCTCGGGTCCCACCACCGCGCTGCTCGGGCGCGCGGCCTCGCCATTCACGAACTGGCTCCAGCGGATCACCGACATCGACGTGTCGCCCAACGCCACCCTGCAGGGCCTGAACCTGCCGATCGACCCGAACGGCGTCGTCTACAACTCGATGGCGCGCGTCCCGATCGCCGGGGTGACCCTCACGCTGCTGGATGCCGGCAGCAGCTCGCCGTTGCCGACGAGCTGCCTCGAGGACGCGGCCCAGCAAGGGCAGGTCACCCTCGGGGACGGCTACTACAAGTTCGACATCAGGTTCGATCCGACGAACTGCCCCAGCGACGGCGACTACGTGATCTCCCTGACGCCGCCGTCGGGGGCGACCTTCGTTCCCGGGTTCTCCCAGATCATCCCGCCGGCCCTCGACCCGACGGCAGGGTTCTCGGTGCCGGAGTGCCCGATCAACGGCAACGACGTCATCCCGGGCACGCCCAGCTATTGCGAGGTCCAGACGTCGGAGTTCGCTCCGCCGCCGTCGGTCCCGGCGCTCGGCCCGGGGACGGTCTATCACCTCCACCTGCTGCTGAACGGCAGCGGAATGCCCGGCACGAGCCAGATCTTCAACAACCACATCCCCGTCGATCCGCAGCTCGCAGGCTCGGTCTCGATCTCCAAGACGACGCCGCTGCTCGAGGTGACGCGCGGACAGCTGGTCCCTTACGCGATCACGGTCAACAACGTCTCCGGCCTGCTGCTCACGGACGTGAGCGTCGTCGATCGCTTCCCGGCGGGGTTCACCTACGTCGCGGGCTCGGCGCTCGTGGACGGCGTTCCGCTCGAGCCCTCGATCACGGGGCGGGAGCTGCGCTGGGGCGGCCTCAGCCTCGCGGGCACGCAATCGCGCACGCTGAAGCTGCTGCTCGTCGTCGGCGCCGGCGTCACCGAGGGTGAGTACGTCAACCGCGCGCAGGTCGTGAACGGCACGACCGGCGAGACGATGTCGGGCGAAGCGACCGCGACCGTCCGCGTCGCGCCCGATCCGATGTTCGACTGCACCGACGTCACCGGCAAGGTCTTCAACG
>DASRJG010000161.1:0-17539 GCA_035649595.1 Candidatus Polarisedimenticolaceae bacterium | reverse complement strand
CCGCTCTCGCGCAGCGTCCGGATCACGTCGTGGAAGGCGTCGGAGCCGAGGCTCGTGATCAGCCCGACCGAGAGCGGCACCCGCGCCAAGGGAAGGGCGGCGTTCCGCTCGAGCAGCCCCTCGGCGCCGAGCCTCCTGACGATCGCCTCCCGTCGTCGCGCGGCTTCCCCGAGCGTGTGGGCCACGTCGACGTCCTCGATCTCGACCCGGTACGTCCCCCAGGGCTCGTAGAGATCGACGCGTGCGCGCACGCGGACCTGGACCTCGTCCTCGAGCCGGAACGGGTCCCCCGCCGCGGCGAGCTTGCGCTCGATCTCGCGGCGCGTGTTCTCGAAGAGGATCGCGGAGACCTGGGAGGCCTGCTCTCCCGCCGCGTCCCGCTCGATCAGCGAGAAGCCGACGTGCCGCTTGTGAGCGGCTCGGTTGAAGCCGCAGATCTCGCCCGTGAGCCAGAGGGAGCCGGGGAAGGCCGACTCGAGCGCCGCCCGCACCTCGCGGTTGAGGCGGCCGACGGTCCAGTCCTCGCCGGCGGCGGCGCCGTCGAACAAGGTCCTCGCGCCGCCGTCCGACCGGTAGCGCCGCCGGACCTCGTCGTCGAAGCGGAACCCCTCGGGCTGGAGCAGGTCCACGACCAGCACGACGTCGGCGTCCGGGATCGACCAGACCCGCTCCTCGGCGAGCCACCGTCGCCGCGAGAGCGACTTCACCAGCTCGACGAGGCGGCGATCGAAAGGGAACCGGACCTTCAGCGACCCCGCGCCGTCGTGGACGACGTCGCGGCTCACGCGGGCTCGCTCCGCGCAGGAGCGCGCGTCGCCGCCGCGAGACGGACGGCCGCCTCGTCGATCTCCGCCGCCGTGGTTTCCCGCCCCGTCGTCAGGCGAAGGGTGGCCCGCGCGATCTCCGGCTTGACCCCCATCGCGAGGAGCACTTTCGAGGGCGTCACGCTCCCCGAATGGCAGGCGGCCCCGGATCCGGTCGCGAGCCCCTGCACCCGGGCGAGCAGCTCGTTCGCGTCGAGGCCCGGAAGCGCGACGTAGAGCGTGTTCGGAAGGCGCTTGCTCTCCCCGCCGTGGACGACCAGTCCCGGAAAGAGCCCGCGGAGCGCCCGCTCGAGCCGGTCCCGCATCTCCTGGAGGTGCCGGCCGCGCGCCTCCAGCTCCCGGTCCGCGAGCGCGCATGCGGCGCCGAGCGCGGCCGACAGCGCGACGCTCTCGGTCCCCGAGCGGCGGTTCCCCTGGTGGCCCGCACCGCGCAGGAACGGCTCGAACGGCGTGCCCCGGCGGATGTAGAGCGCGCCGATCCCCTGGGGGGCGTAGAGCTTGTGTCCCGCGATGGTCAGGAGGTCCACGTCCAGCTCCCGGACGTGGACCCGGATCTTCCCGAGCGACTGCGCGGCGTCCGTGTGGATCAGCACCCCCTTCGCGCGCGCGGCGCGCGCCGCCGCGGCGACGGGCTGCACCACCCCGGTCTCGTTGTTCGCGTGCATCACCGAGACGAGGACGGTGTCGGGGCGGATCACGGATTCGATCGCGCGCGGATCGATGGATCCCCCCGGATCGACCGGCACGCGGGTGACTCCCCAGCCGTGCGCCTCGAGGGCCCGGCTGGCCTCCTCGACCGACGCATGCTCGATCGCCGTGATCACGATGTGCCGGCCGCGGGAGGCGAGCGCCTCGGCGACGCCGTGGACGGCGGCGTTGTTCGACTCGGTCCCGCCGCTCGTGAAGACGATCTCGTCCGCCTCGGCCCCGACGGCGGCGGCGACCTCCCCCCTCGCCCGCTCCACGATCGCGCGCGCGGCCACGCCGAACGCGTGGGTCGAGAGCGCGTTCCCGTGCGCGTGGCGGAACGCGTCGGTCATCGCGTCCAGGACCTCCGGCGCGATCGGGGTCGAGGCGTTGTAGTCCAGATAGATCGGAGCCGGCATGAGCCTCCCGGGGGAAGGCCGGTATTATCGCGCAGGAGGCCGACATGAGCGATGCCGTCGTCGTTTCGTCCCGGAGCGTGCACGACGGACGCGTGGTCAAGCTGGCGATCGAGGACGTGCGCCTTCCGAACGGCAACGTCGTGTCGCTCGAGATCATCCGTCATCCCGGGGCCGCTGCCGTGGTCCCCCTGGACGGCGACGGGAACGTTCTGCTGGTGCGGCAGTACCGGCACGCCACGCGCTCCTGGGTGCTGGAGGTGCCGGCGGGGAAGCTCGACCACCCCGGAGAGGACCCGGACGCTTGCGCGCTTCGCGAGGTGGAGGAGGAGACGGGCTACAGGGCCGGGCGCCTGACCGCGCTCGGGTGGATCTGGACGACCCCCGGGTTCACCGACGAGAAGATCTGGCTCTACCTCGCCCGCGATCTCGCCGCGACGCGGCCGAGCCTCCAGCCCGACGAAGTTCTCACCGTCGAGAGGTTGCCGCTCCGCGAGGCGGCGCGGCGCGCTCTTGACGGTGAGATCACGGACGGGAAATCGGTCTGCGCTCTGCTACGCGCAGCCGGCGCGCTTCAGGGGAACCGATAGGTGGTTCCCGACGGCAGGCCGGTCACACGGTAGCCGACCATCACGAGCCGGCCTTCCTCGTCGCGACTGAACAGGGCCTCGGTGCGGCGCGGCTGTTCCGAGATCACGCTCCTGGCCGCGACCATGCCCAGGCAGTCGCCGTTCACCCAGACTTCGAGCAGGGAGGTGGACGGGTTGTAGGACGCAACGCGGTGCACGTCGATCACTCCCGCGTCGTAGCTGTGCGTCCCGACGCGAAACGGCTCCGGCACCTCGAAGCGCACGTGGTTGTCCGACGCCCTGACCGTCGGAGCGAAGACCCCCCCGGCGATGACGAGGAGCGCGACCGCGCATGCGGCCCGGGGCGCGCGCCTCCTCCGTTCGATTCGGATCGACATTGGCTTCTCCTCCTGATGTGGGGACGCGTCGAGCGCGCCCGTCGAGAAGCCAGCAACGCATATGCCAGTAACGAAAGATGCATATATATCGTTTGCGTGATCATTCCAATCTTTTCTCGTTTTCTGGGCCTCAGGGTAAGTGGCGTGGATAGGGGGGTTGCGACGAGAGCGGCAGAAGCTCCGGCTGCGCTTCCGCGGTCGCTTTCGTTCGGCGCGCCGCGCGCGCTGCCCGTCCCGTAATGCCCGACCGACAGTTGTGTCGTCCGCTAGATCAGATGCGGGAGGATCGCGCGGAGATCGTTCCCGCGCACGATCGCGCCGGCGGCGGACTCGAGCGCGGCGCTCTTCGGATTGAACGCGATCGCAAACCCCGCGAGGCGCGCGGCGGCGACGTCGTTCGCGTGATCCCCGACGAATGCGCACCGCGCGAGCGGGATCTCCTCGCGGTGGGCGATGGCACGGAGCGCGACTCCTTTCCCGTCCATGTCGAACGGGGTGGCGTGCCAGTGATCGATCGTCCCCGAGGGGTCGAAGACGATCCGGTTCGTGTAGACCTCGTCGAACGGATGACCCGGGAAGAGGGCGTCCAGGAGGAGATCGAGCGTGCCGGAGATCACGGCGAGCTTCATGCCGCGCTTCTTCAGGGCGTCGAGCGTCTCCCGGGCCCCTTCGACCAGGGTGAGGGAGGAGAACGAGCGGACGATCTCCTGGCGCGTCGCCCCCGCATCCCGCCAGGACGCGATGTCGAGCGCGACCCACTCCGCGTAGGACAGCTTTCCCGCCTCGTAGAGCCGCCATCGCTCGACGTTCTGGTCGTCGCTCCCGGTGAAGCGCGCGTTGAGGACCTCCCAGACGGTCTTGTCCTCGGCGTGGTGGACGAGCGTTCCGTCGACGTCGAAGGCGACGAGGTCGAAACGGCGGCCCGTCACCCGGCCACCGGGGCGAGCCGCGCCTCGACGCTCTTGAACGCCGGCGTTCCCGACTCCGGATCGACGCGCCGCGGCACGATCGCGTTGGCCTCCGGGTAGTACATCGCCAGGTTCCCGGGCGGGATCTCGATGAAGGCCGCCACCACCCGCATCCTCCCGGCGCTGGTGACGACCTCCACCGGGTCGTTCTCCCGGAGCCCGAGGCGCGTCCCGTCCGCCTCCGACATCATCACCACGTCGCGCCGCGCGACGCCGCGATAGAGGTCCTCGTCCTCGTAGACGACCGTGTTGAACTGCCCTTCGCTCCGGAGCGTCATCAGGCGAAAGGCGCCGGGCGCCGGGTGGAACGCCGGAAGCGCGGGGACCGACGCGCGGGCCTTGCCGCTCGGCGTCGCGAAGTGCGGCGCGTGAAACGTCCGCCCCGGGACCTGGAACTCTTCCTTCGTCAGCCCGATCTCCGCGATCGGCTCGTACCCCGGAACGACGGTCGCGATCGCCCGGCGCACCGTGTCGTGGTCGGTCATCGCGTCGAAGGGGAAGGGACCGGGGGGAAGGAGGCGGCCGGCGAGCCCGCAGATCACCTCGATCTCGCTGCGCAGCTCCCCGTCCGGCGGTCGCTCGCCGCCGTCCGACAGGCGGACGAAGTTGAACATGCTCTCCTGGGTGGTCGCCTGCTTCTCCTCGTCGCGCGCCAGCACCGGCAGCACGACGTGGAACCGGCCGCGCCCGTGAACGTGTCCTTCGTTGAGCTTGGTCGAGATGTAGCAGGTCGCGCCGATCTTCCGGAGGGCCGCCCCCGACCAGTCCCGGTCGGGGTTCGAGCCGAAGAGGTTCCCCCCGAGGAGGACCGCCGCGCGGATCTTCCCCGCATGCGACGCCTCCATGCACCGGTAGGTGTCGAGGCCGGGCTGCGACGGCGACGGGATGCCGTACACCCGCGCCATCGTCGAGGCGAAGGTCTCCTTCAGCCACGGGGCGAATCCGACCGAGCCGACCCCCTGCACGTTGCTGTGGCCGCGGATCGGCGTCAGCCCGCACCCTTCGCGCCCCACCCAGCCGCGCGCGAACGCGACGTTCGCGAGCGCGACCACGTTCGCGACGCCGTGCTCGTGGTGGGTCAGGCCCATCGACCAGAGCATGATCCCGCGCTTCGCGCCGACGATCGCCGCAACCGCGCGGTCGATCTCCGCGCGCGCGACGCCGCAGGCCCCGAGCAGCGTCTCCCATCGGGTATGCCGCGCGTCGTCCTCGACCGCGTCCCATCCCTCGACGCGCTCGCCGACGAACGCGCGATCGACGCCGCCGCGCTCGCAGATGCCCTTCAACAGCGCCTTGAACACGGCGATATCGGAGCCGACGTGCGGCTGGATGTAGAGGCTCGCGACGTCCGAGCCGAACAAGAGCGATCCGGGTCGCGACGGAACGCGAAAGCGCATCAGCCCCAGCTCGCGGACCGGATTGACGACGATGACCGTGCCGCCGCGCTCCCGCATCTCGATCAGCTTCGTGATCAGGCGCGGATGGTTGGACGACGGATTCGCCCCCGCGACGATCGCCAGGTCGGCCTTGTCCAGATCGTCGAGCACGAGCGTACCGGTTCCGGTGCCGAGCATCCGCGTCAGCGCGACGCCCGAGGCGTTGTGACAGTAGAAGGAGCAGTTGTGGATGTTCGAGGTGCCGTACGCGCGCGCGAGCGTCTGCATGAGGAACGCCGCCTCGTTCGACGAGCGCCCCGACGAGTAGAAGAAGGTCTCCTCGCGCGGAGCCGCGGCGAGGTCGGCGGCGACGCGCTC
The DNA here is from genome assembly GCA_035649595.1 of Candidatus Polarisedimenticolaceae bacterium. Taxonomy (GTDB): domain Bacteria; phylum Acidobacteriota; class Polarisedimenticolia; order Polarisedimenticolales; family DASRJG01; genus DASRJG01. The sequence goes on along the minus strand of DASRJG010000161.1, from coordinate 11,923 downwards.
GAGCGCTTCATCCCAGCCGATGCGGCGGAAGTGCGTGTCCCCCTCGCGCCAGGCGATCGGGAACACCAGGCGCCCCGCGGCCTCCAGTTGGAGCGACGACCAGCGGGACAGCTCCTCGATCGAGCGCTCGCGGAAGAACGCTTCGGTCAGCGGCGCCTGCATGTCCCCCGCCTGCGCCTGCAGCGACTTCTTGCAGACCTCGGGGAACGAGCCGCGCTCGTTGACCATCCCTCCGCGCTGCCCGCCCATGCCGTACGCGCAGGTCTTGCACGCGTTCTTGGATCGCATCCGCCGGTAGAGCTTGAGGACCCCCCCGGCCTCCCGCCCCTTCTTCAGGGTGTAGGCGATCGCGGCGAAGCCGCCCGCGGCGGAGACGCGAGGCTTGGGCATCGCCGCAGGTTACCTCTTGCGGGGTCAGTTGGTCAGGTAGGCGTAGAGATTGACGGTCACCGTCTTGTCGCTCGTGTTGTAGAAGTAGCTCCGATACCGCGGGAAGGCCACCGTCGCCTGGCTCTGGTTGGAGGCGAAATACGAGGAGATCGTCGAGACCCCCGACACGGAGATCTCGACCGGGAACTGGACGAGCCCCTTCTCCTCGAACGCTCGCACCACCGTCTCGTCGTCGGGGAGCAGGATCACGCCGACCGTCCCCGAACGGTAGATCTCACCCTTGACCTGTCCGGACAGGCCGAGGACCATCCCCGTGAACCCGTCGCTGAAGACCATCGGTCCCTGGACCATCCGCGCCGTGTCCTTCGGGCTGACCGGGGAGACGACCACGTCGCGGAGCACCACCAGACGGCCGTGGCTGACCGGCCCGCTGATGCCGACCGTTCCCGAGACCTTGAGCACGTCGGGGAAGTTCGTGATGAACACGCGCTGGACCTCCTGGGAGATCGCGACACCGGTCGGCGCGAGCACGAGCCCGAGCACGACCGCCGCGCACAGCGCGACAATCGACGTGGACCGCTTCATGATGATGGCCTCCTCTTGGTGACGTACCCGGAGTACGAGACTTGTCCTCGCGACGTCTAGGCGCAGCCTTCTATCGCCGTCCCGCCCAGGAGGTCGCGCGCGATCTCCTCGGCCGTACCCTCTGCCGCGAGCTCCCGGGCGGCCGCGTGCTGCGCGGGCGGCTGGTCGAGGTCGAAGCCTACGTCGGGACCGAGGACGCCGCGAGCCACGCGCACCGGGGACGCACCCATCGCAACCGATGGATGTTCGAGGCGGGGGGTCTCGCCTACGTCTACCTGGTCTACGGGATGCACCACTGCATGAACGTCGTGACCGGGGAGGCCGGCCACCCCTCCGCCGTCCTGCTCCGCGCGACGGAGTCCCCGAACGGGATGTCGGCGTCGGGGCCGGGACGGCTGACGCGGGCGTTCTCGATCGACCTCGCGCTGGACGGAGCGTCGTTGCTCGAGGGCGCCCTCTGGCTCGAGGCGGGGGAGCCGGTCCCCGACCGGAAGGTCCGCCGGACCCGCAGGATCGGCGTGGACTACGCGGGGCGTTGGGCGGCTCGAAAGCTCCGGTTCATCGAGGCCGGACACGCCGACGTCTCGGGGCCGCGATTCTTCAAATAAGTTCTGGAACCGCACTGTTACCTCGGGAACGGTAAGTTCGCTCGGTTATGTCGATCGTTCTCGACCAGATCACCAAGCGGTTCGACCGCCACGCGATCGTCAACCAGGTCTCCCTCGAGATCGCCGACGGCGAGCTGCTGGTGCTGCTCGGTCCCAGCGGAAGCGGGAAGAGCACGATCCTGCGGATGATCGCGGGACTCACTCCGTGCGATCACGGCCGCGTCGTGCTGCACGGGCGCGACGTCACCAAGCTCCCGCCGCAGAAGCGCGGGGTCGGGATCGTCTTCCAGCACTATGCCCTGTTCCGTAACATGAGCGTAGCCGAGAACATCGAGTTCGCCCTTCGGATCCGGCGCGTCGCGGGGAACGAGCGCCGGCGCCGCCGCGAGGAGCTGCTGGAGCTCGTCGATCTCGCGGGGCTCGGCGGGAGGATGCCGGGACAGCTCTCCGGCGGCCAGCAGCAGCGGGTCGCCCTCGCGCGCGCGCTCGCCCACCACCCCGAGGTCCTCCTGCTCGACGAGCCGTTCGGCGCGCTCGACGCGAAGATCCGAGCCGACCTGCGGCGCGCGGTCCACCGGATCCAGCGCGAGCTCGGCGTCGCGGCGGTCTTCGTCACGCACGACCAGGAGGAGGCCTTCGAGGTCGCCGACCGGCTCGGCGTGCTCCACCAGGGACGCCTCCTCGAGGTCGGTCCGCCGAAGGAGCTCTACGCCCGTCCGCGGACCGAGTTCGTCGCGCGCTTCCTCGGCGCGGCGAACTTGATCGTCGGGATCAACGAGCCCAACGGGGTGAGGATCGGCCCCTGCCTGTACCCGCTGAAGACGCAGGGCGTCGAGCGGGACGACGCGCCGCGGGTCCAGGTCCTCTTCCGGCCCGAGGACGTCGCGGTGAAGGACACCCCGGACGCGTTGGAGTGGCCGCTGCTCGGCGAGGCCGTCGTCGAGGACAGCTCGTTCTTCGGGTCGATCGAGAGGCTCAGGCTGCGGCTCCCCGACCTGGTCGGCGTGCGGATGATCGAGCCGCCGCCGGCGTTCGGGGAGGCGGGGATCGTCGTCGAGGCGAGCCGCTCGCAGCACCAGGCGCGCCGTTATCCGCTCGCGCCGGGAGATTCCGCCTGGGTCGGTCTGCGGCGCATCCACGCGCTCCCTCACCCGGGGCTGCGGCTGCTCGCGATCTCCGGCCCCGAGGCCGGGGCGAAGGCCGCGGTCGAGCGCGCGGTCGCGCTCGCCGCCCGGGCGGACGCCCGGCTGACGGTCCTCGCCGCCGACGGAGCGCCCGTGATGGAAGGAGTCGAGACGCGCCGGCTCGTCGGGGCCTGGGACGAGGCGGTCGCGCGCGAGGCCGAGCGGGACAGCGTCGATCTCGTCGTCGCCGCCCCCGAGCCGGAGTCCGCCCCGGAGATCGTGACCAAGCTGATGAAGGCGAGTGAGCACCACGTCCTGGTGGTGCGCAGCGGCGCCGCGCCGTTCGAGCGGGCGCTCCTGTGCGTCGCGGGAGGTGAGCAGGGGAAGGTGGACGTCCTGTTCGCGGGGCGCCTCCTCCGCCACGTCGGTGCCGACGTGACGGTCCTCATGGCGGTCCCCGCGGAGCCCGCCGACCCGGCCGCCGAGGCCCACGCGGAGCGGTTCCTCGCCGCGGCGGTCAAGACGCTCGCGTCGGCCGGAGTCACCGCCCGCACCTCGCTCGCGCACGGCGACCCGGCCACCTGCATCGAGACCGAGGCCGCGAGCGGCCGCTACGGCCTGATCGTGCTCGGCGCCCCGCTCCGCTCCGATTCCGAAGAGCCCTTTGGCGGCGTGGTGGGACGCCTGCTCTCATCCCACGCCACGCCTTCGATCCTCGTCGTCCGCTCGGGAGGTCCCTGATGAAACGATTCCCGCTCGCCCTCGCCGCCGCTCTGCTGACGACCGCGTCCCTCGCGGCGGAGAAGATCACGCTGCTGAACGTCTCGTACGACCCGACCCGCGAGCTCTACCAGGAGGTCAACACGGCCTTCGCCGCGGGATGGAAGGCGAAGACGGGCCAGGCCGTCACGATCCAGCAGTCGCACGGCGGCTCCGGGAAGCAATCGCGGGCGGTCGCCGACGGCCTCGAGGCCGACGTGGTGACCCTCGCGCTCGCGTACGACATCGACGCCCTCGCGGTGGCGGGGCTCCTCGCCACCGACTGGCAGAAGCGGCTGCCGAACAACAGCGCGCCGTACACCTCCACGATCGTCTTCCTCGTGCGGAAGGGGAACCCGAAGAAGATCCGCGACTGGGACGACCTCGCCCGTCCCGGGATCCAGGTGATCACCCCGAACCCGAAGACCTCCGGCGGCGCGCGGTGGAACTACCTCGCGGCATGGGGGCACGCGCTCCAGAAGCCCGGCGGGAGCGAGGCGACGGCGAAGGAGTTCGTCTCCCGCCTCTACAAGAACGTCCCGGTGCTCGACACCGGCGCCCGCGGCGCGACCGTGACCTTCGTCGAGCGCGGGATCGGGGACGTCCTCGTCGCCTGGGAGAACGAAGCGCTCCTCGCGCTGCGCGAGCTGGGTCCGGGGAAGTTCGAGCTGGTCGTCCCCCCGCGCTCGATCCTCGCGGAGCCTCCGGTGGCGGTCGTGGACAAGGTCGCCGCCAAGCACGGCACGAAGGCGGCCGCGACCGCCTATCTCGAGTTCCTCTACAGCGACGCGGGACAGGAGATCGCGGCGAAGCATTACTTCCGGCCGCGAAGCGCCGCGGTCGCCGCGCGCTACGCCTCCACCTTCGCCAAGATCGACCTGTTCACCGTCGACAAGGTCTGCGGCGGCTGGGACCGCGCGCAGAAGACGCACTTCGCCGACGGCGGCGTGTTCGATCAGATCTACGGGGCGGGACGGTGAGCACGGCCGACCGGCGCGTGCTCCCCGGCTTCAAGCCGGCGATCACGCTGACGGTCGCCTACGTCTCGCTCCTGATCCTGATCCCGCTCGCGACGCTCGTCCTGAAGTCCGCCTCGCTCGGCCCGGCGGCGTTCTGGGCGGCGGTCTCCTCGCCGCGCGCCGTGGCGGCCTACCGGCTGAGCATCCTGACCGCGCTCGCCGCGGCGGCGGTCAACGCCGTCTTCGGCGTGCTGGTCGCCTGGGTGCTCGTGCGGTACGACTTCCCGGGCCGCCGTCTCGTGGACGCGATGGTGGACCTTCCGTTCGCGCTCCCCACCGCGGTCGCCGGGATCGCGCTCACGTCGCTGTACGCGGAGAACGGCTGGGTGGGGAGCCGCCTCGCGCCGCTCGGGATCAAGGTGGCCTACACGCCGCTGGGGATCGTGGTCGCGCTGACCTTCATCGGCCTCCCCTTCGTCGTCCGCACCGTGCAGCCGGTCCTCGAGGACCTGGAGACCGAGATCGAGGACGCGTCGGCCGTCCTCGGCGCCGGCCGCATCGCGACCCTGGTCCGCGTCATCCTCCCCGGGGTCCTCCCGTCGCTCGCCACCGGGTTCGCGCTCGCGTTCGCGCGCGGGCTGGGGGAGTACGGCTCGATCGTCTTCATCGCGGGGAACATGCCGATGGTCTCCGAGATCACCCCCCTCCTGATCATGATCAAGCTCGAGCAGTACGACTACGCGGGGGCGACCGCGATCGCGCTCGTGTTCCTCCTGGTCTCCTTCGCGATCCTCCTCCTCGTCAACGCGCTCGCCCGCCGCGGCACCGCGCGGATGACCGCGCGCTGACGCCCGTGCAGCCGATCGAGCCGCGTCCCCCGCATCGCCACGAGCCCCGCATCGTGCGGATCGCGCTCGTGCTCGCGGCGCTCGGCTTCCTGGTCCTCTTCCTGTTCCTTCCGCTGGTCGCGGTCTTCGTGAAGGCGTTCGAGAAGGGGGTCGGCGCCTACGCCGCCGCGATCGTGGATCCGACGGCGATGGCTGCGATCCGGCTCACGCTCACGGTCGCGGCGATCGTCGTCCCCGTCAACGTCCTCTTCGGCGTCGCGGCGGCCTGGGCGGTCGCCAAGTTCGACTTCCCCGGCCGCGGCCTCCTCGTCACGATCATCGACGCGCCCTTCGCGGTCTCTCCGGTCGTCTCCGGGATGGTCTTCGTGCTCGTCTTCGGCGCGCACGGCGTTCTCGGCCCGTGGCTGCTCGCGCACGACGTCAAGATCGTCTTCGCGCTCCCGGGGATCGTGCTGGCCACGATGTTCGTCACCTCCCCGTTCGTCGCGCGGGAGCTGATCCCGCTGATGGAGAGCCAGGGGAACGACGAGGAGGAGGCCGCGCTCACGCTCGGCGCGTCCGGCTGGGCGACGTTCTTCCGCGTGAGCCTGCCGAAGATCCGCTGGGGGCTCCTCTACGGCGTCGTGCTCTGCAACGCCCGCGCGATGGGGGAGTTCGGCGCCGTGTCGGTCGTCTCCGGGCACATCCGCGGGCTGACCAACACGATCCCGCTCCACGTCGAGATCCTCTACAACGAGTACCAGTTCTCGGCGGCCTTCGCGGTGGCCTCGCTCCTCTCCCTCCTCGCCCTCGCCACGCTCGGGATCAAGACCGCGGTCCTGCGCCACGCGGGACGCCGCCCCCGGCGCTGATAGCATTGGGCCCATGCGGCGATCGACCCTGAGCGTCGTCCTGATCGCGCTGAACGTCTCGCTCGCGCTCCTTGCGGTCTCGGGTCTGGCCGCCGCGGCCGCCGCGCTCCTCCGGCGCTTCTCCGACCAGCAGTCGCTGGATCGCGTCCAGATCGCCGCCGCGAGCGCGGAGCGGAACGTCGAGCGGGAAGGGGAAGCCCTCGCCGCGGCGGTGCGGCTGCTCGCCGGCCAGCCCTTCCTCACGGCGGCCTGGCTCGAGCGCGTGCGCGCGGACGCGGGACTGACGGCCTGCGCCGTCTTCCGCGCGGGGCGCGAGGTCGCCTCCGCCGGGAGCGGCGGGCTCGCCCTCGACGCCCCGGCCGGCGACACGTCCTCGCCCTGGCGGATCGCGACCGCTCCATCCGGGGAGCTCGCGCTGATCGCCTCGGCGCCGCTCTCCGCGGACCCCGCTTCGTCCGTGGCCGCCGCCAAGCTGCTCGACGACGCGTTCGCGCGGAAGCTCGGGGAAGCGGTCGGCGCGGTCGTCCACCTGGCGGACGTCTCCCGCGGCGTCGGCGACCTCGGCGACCCGAAGCTCCCGCTGCGAGCGCGCCTCCTGCACGACGTCCCTCCCGCGGCGGCGCGGCTCGATGCGATCGGCGCGTACGCGACCGTCCGCGCGCTCCGCGCCCCCGACGGGAGGGTCGCGGGGTTCCTCGAAGTGGACATCCCCGCCCGGCTCGCGCAGCAGGCTCGGCTCCGCCTCGTGCGACGGCTCATGATCCTCGCCGTCGCGATCGGCGGCATCGCCGCGCTCGCGACCGTTCTGGTCGTCCGGGGGATCACCGCTCCGCTCGAGCGGCTGTCCGAGGCCGCCGACCGGATCGGGGGCGGCGACCTGACGACGCCGGTCGGAGAGTCCGGGTTCGCCGAGCTGGGGAGGCTCGGCGCCTCGATGGAGGGGATGCGCCGGCGCCTGCGGCGTCTCGCCGCCGACCTGGAGGAGCAGCGCTCCGAGGCGCGCGCGATGATCAACGGGATCGTGGAGGGGGTCTTCGTCGTGGACGGCGAGCGCCGCGTCGTCCAGATGAACCCGCAGACCGCTTCGATGCTGGGGATCGATCCCTCGGCCGCGATCGGGCGCTTCTGCGGCGACGTCCTCAATCCCGAGGGGCCCGGGGGCGTGCGCCCCTGCGAGGACGCCTGCCCGATCCTCAACGCGCGCTTCCGCGGGGAGGCGCGGGCGACCGAGCGGCTCGTCCTCCCCGACGGCACCCGGCGCACCGTCGTCGTCACCAGCTCGACCTCGGGAACCGGCCGGCAGTTCCAGGTGGTGCGGGACGAGACCGAGGTCGAGGCCGCCCGTCGCCTGCGCGACGCGGTGCTCGCCAACATCTCGCACGAGTTCAAGACGCCGCTCGCGGCGCAGATCGCCTCCCTCGAGCTGCTGCTCGACCGTCTTCCGGACCTCGGGCCGGAGGAGACGCGTCGATTGATCGTCTCGCTGCAGCGGGGAGCGATGCGCCTGACGCAGCTCATCGACAACCTCCTCGAGAGCGTCCGGATCGAGGCGGGGCGCGCCGGCCTGCGGCGCCGTCCCGTCCACCTCGACGAGCTGGTCGAGGAGGCGGTCGAGATGATCCGTCCGCTCGCGGACCAGCGCGGGCAGACGATCGAGATCGCGCTCCCGCATCCGCTCCCCACCGTCTCGGGGGACGCTCCGCGCCTCGTCCAGGTCCTCGTCAACCTGCTCGCCAACGCCGCGAAGTTCTCCCCCGACGGCGGCACGATCCGCGTCGGAGCCTCGTCGGCCCCGGGAGGCGTCACGCTCTGGGTCGAGGACGAAGGGCCGGGGTGGAGCGACGAGGACGCGCCGCACCTGTTCGACCCCTTCGTCCGCTCCACCGAGGACGAGCCGGAGTCGTCGGGCGTCGGCCTCGGGCTCTACATCGCGAAGTCGATCGTCGAGCGCCACGGCGGCACGCTCGACGCCCGCACCGGCAGCGGCCGGACCCGCGTGGCGATGACGATCCCGACGACCGAGGCGGCCGCGTGAAGGTCCTCGTCGTGGACGACGATCGCGAGCTGCGCGAGCTGATCGTGTTCGTGCTCCGGCAGGCGGGCTACGCGGTGATCGAGGCGGGGGACGGTCCGGAGGCGATCCGGCTCCACGCGTCGGAGCGCCCGGACCTCGTCCTCCTCGACGTCAATCTGCCGGGGGCCGACGGGTTCGAGGTCTGCCGCGCGATCCGCGCCGTGGACGAGACCCCCGTGATGATGTTGACCGTCCGCGGCGGGGAGGAGGACCAGGTCCGCGGTCTCGACCTCGGCGCCGACGACTACCTGACGAAGCCGTTCAGCCCCCGGACCCTCCTCGCGCGCGTCCGCGCTCTTCTCCGCCGCGGGGGCGCCGACCGTCCGGCGGCGCTCGAGGCGGGCGCGATGATCCTCGATCCGGATCTGCAGACCGTTCGGGTCGGGTCGCGGGACCCGGTCCGGCTGACCAACCTCGAGTTCCGTCTGCTCCAGCTCTTCGTCGCGACCCCGCACCGCACCGTTCCCCCCGAGCGCGTGCTCCGCCACGTCTGGGGGAACCGGTCCACGGAGGACCGGCAGCTCCTCAAGCAGCTGATCCACCGCGTGCGCCAGAAGATCGAGGCGGATCCGTCGGAGCCGCGCTACCTCAAAACAGTTTCCGGGGTGGGGTATCGGCTGGAAGTCTGACGACCCGGCCGCTGCGCACCATCCACAGCTCGGCGCGGACGCGAGAGGAGGGAAACGCGCGCGAAAGCGCCCGCTCGTAGACCGAGAGCTGCCGCCCGTGACGATCGGCCGCCCCGTCGTCGCGCGCATCGGTCTTGTAGTCGGCGGCGACGATCGTCCCGTCGTCGTCCCGGTAGACGAGGTCGATCGTGCCGCGCCACCGGACGCTTCCCTCGTCGAGGAGGAGCGGGACCTCGCGGCCGAGGACGCTCAGCCCCTCGAGACGTCGCGCGAGCGGGGAGGCCGCGAAGCGGGCGAGGATCTCCTCCGCCTCGCGCGCCGCCTCGGCGTCGGCCGGGGCGATCGCGATCCCCGCGAGCGTCGCATGGACGATCGACCCCGCATCCCGCGCGAGGGCCGGGGGACGTCCGGCCTCCGCGTCGTCGCCGCGTCGCTCGAAGGGAACGTCCTCGCCGCTCGGCGAGCGGAAGGCGGGCGCGGCGAGCCGATCGATCGCATCCAGCGCGGAGGCGTAGCGCGCCGCGGCGGCCTCGGCGCCGGCCGGGAGATCCGGCGCCGGCGCGGCGACGCGCGCGGGATCCGAGACGACGCGGTGGAGGACGGCGCCGTCGTGCAGGACCGCCCCGTCGGCGGGCGGGGCGCTCCCCGCGTACCCCCACGCCGCGAGCGCCTCGATCCAGGGGCCGTCCGCACCGCCGAAGACGATCAGCCGGTCGCGCGCACGCGTCAGCGCGACGTAGAGGAGCCGGAGATCTTCGGCCGCGTCCTCATCGGCGTCGTCGAGAGCGGCGAGAACCGACGCGGCGTTGCGGAGCCCCGGACCGTCGAGACGGACGAAGCGCCCGCCGTCCGCCTCCGTCATGCTCGCGCGCCAGCTACGGCCGCGGCGCCCGCCGCGCCCCCCCGCGGTGTCGGCGAGCACGACCAGCGGGGCCTCGAGCCCCTTCGCCGCGTGGATGGTCATCACGCGGACCGCGCGCATCGACGCGTCGGCGAGCGGCGAGTCCCCCTCGTCCGGGACACCGAGCTCCGCGGTGAGCGCATCGAGCGTCTCGGCCAGCGTCAGCGTGCCGTCGCGCGCGAGCCGGCTCGCCGCCAGCATCAGCTTCTCCAGGTTGGCCAGCCGCTGCGAGGCCTCGAACGCGAGGCCGGAGAGCGGGACGAGCCCGGAGTCGTGCAGCGCGTCCCGGATCGCCGCGTCCACCGGCCGCTCCCGCGCGATCGCGCGGAGCCTCGCGAGCCGCTCGAGCGCGGCCGCGAGGGCCGGGCAGGCGACCCGGTCCGCGGCGGCCTCGCGTCCCCACGACCGCCCCGCCAGCGCGTGGGCCGCGAGCTCGGTGTCCGGCACGCCCCCCGCGGGGGATCGGAGATAGGCGAGCAGGGCGACCTGATCCTCCGGGTCGGCGACTGCGCGCAGGAGCGCCATCGCGAACACGATCTCGGTCCGCTCGAGGAACTGCCGTCCGCCGCTCACGACGAACGGGATCCCCGCCTCGCGCAGCGCGCGCAGGTAGGGGGAGAGGTCCGAGAAGCCTCGGAGCAGCACCATGACGTCGTCGTGCTCGAAGCGCTTCCCTTGGCCTGCGACCTCCGCGATCCCCGCGGCGAGCGCACGCGCCTCAGCCCGCCGTCGCCCCGCCGCGGACGGGACACCCGTCGTCCAGATCTCGACCGCGGGGCGCGTGCCCGCTCCGCGCTCGGCCCGGATCGGCGCATAGCCGTGAAAACGTCCCTGGAAGAGATCGTTGATCGGAGTCGTGATCGCCTCGGTCGAGCGGAAGCTCGCGCTGAGCGCGACCTCGATCCCTCCCTGCCCGAGCACGTGCGCGGCCGCCCTTCGATAGAGAGCGGTGTCCGCGCCGCGGAAGCGGTAGATCGACTGCTTCTCGTCGCCGACGATGAACAGCGCGCCGGGGGCGAGCCGCGTCCTGTAGGCGTCGGGCGCGCTCTCCCCCTCGCGCTCGGCCACGAACAGCACGATCTCGTACTGGATCGGATCGGTGTCCTGGAACTCGTCCACGAGGACGGAGCGGTAGCGGCGCTTCAGCGCCTCGCGCACCGGCAGCACGTCGCGCACCAGGTCGCGGGCGCGGACGAGCAGGCCGTCGTAGTCGAGCAGGCCGGCGGCGAGCTGCCGCTCGCGCACCTCCCGGACGAAGGGGAGCACCACCGCGACCGCGTCGTCGATCGCCCGCTCGTCGAGCCCGCGCAGCCCGGAGAGGAGCGGTCGCACCCGTGACAGCAGCGCCGAAAGCGTGGCCGCGTCCGAGGACGAGACCCCGGCCTTGCGGACGTCGGGCATCCCCCCCCTCAACCGCCGTGAGGATGCGATCGCCTCGCGCGCCGCCGGGACCCCATCGCTCGCGAAGGCCGAGAGAGCGCGCTCCGCCGCCTCGAGCCAGGCGCGGGGGGCCGGCGTCAGGCCCGCCGTCCCGATCGCCCCGCGCAGCTCGCGGATCCAACGCGCGACGGTCTCGCCGAGCGCCTCGCGGAGATCGAGCCGCTTAAGCCCGTCCGCGAGCGCGTCGTCCGGAACGGCGCCGCTCCCGAGCACCATCGCGAGCTCGCCGAGGTCCGCGAGCGAGCTCCGCGCGAGCGCCGTCTCCCAGAGCGCGCCGCGGGACCCGCCGGCACCCAGCTCCTGGGTGACGAACGCCGCCCAGGCGCGCTCCGCGAAGCGACGGCGGGCCGCGCCCGCGTCCACGCTGAACCCCGGCGGGACGCGGGAGGCGAGCGGATGGTCGCGCAGGATCTGCGCGCAGAACCCGTGGACCGTGGTGACCGTCGCCTCGTCCAGCTCCTCGACCGCGACCGCAGCCCGCCCGGCGACCTCTTCGGGCCGCGCGCCCGTCGCCGCGAGATGCGCGTGCGCGCGCACGGCGCAGTCCGCGCCGGGAGCGGGGTCGCCGCCGCGCGCGAGCGCGTGGAGCGCCGTCAGCTCCGCCCCGAGCCGGCTCCGAAGCTCGCCCGCGGCCCGCTCCGTGAAGGTGATCGCGGCGATCCGCGAGAGCGTCGCCGCTCCCGAGCCGATCGCATTGAGGAGCCGCTCGACGAGCAGGCTCGTCTTTCCGGTTCCGGCTCCCGCGGCGACGACGA
>DASRJG010000160.1:0-3380 GCA_035649595.1 Candidatus Polarisedimenticolaceae bacterium | reverse complement strand
CCACGACCTACACCGTCCACTCGTTCGGGAAGGACGGGACGGGCACGACCTGCACGGCGGGACCGACGCAGCTCTTCAACGACGAGATCTGCTTCGTGGCGGGTCAGTTCATCCGCTACCCCCAGGGCAGCCAGCAGTAAGCGTCGTCTTCCTCCTGATGGGAACGGCGAGGGCTTCGGCCCTCGCCGTTCTTGTTTCGGGCCCGGGTTAAGATCCGCGCGTGGCCGCGCCCCCCGACCTCGCACGACCCATCGGGCTCGCCCTCGCCAGCCTTCTCGTCGTCGCCGCCCTGCTGCCGCCCGAGACCTCCGGGACGTCCTTCGCGGGCTGCGCGGCGCTCGCCGCGCTCGCCTCCATTCTCATGGCGGCGTCGGGCCGGCTGCCCGCAGCGGCTGTGGCGGTCCTCGTCGCCCTTCCTGTGCTCGCGCTGCGCGCGAGGTTCGCGTTCGCGCCTGGAGCCGCCGTCGAGCCGGTCGTGCTCGCCGTTCTCGCGATCGGCGCGGGCTCGGCCGCCCATGCCTCGCGGCGCGAGCGGCTCGCCGGCGACCTGGGGCTCGTCTTGGCTGCCTGCGGGGCGCTCATCGGGGCACGCGCCTGCTACGAGGGGGTTTGGGGGCTCGAGACGATGGCGGCACAGATGCGCGCCGGCGCCGGGACGGTCCCCGACGCCGTGGCGATCGCCGGACGCCTGTCCCAGGGGCGCGCGTATGCAGGGCATGCCACGCCCGCCGGGGCGGGCGCGTGGCTCGCCGTCGCGATGGGGGCGACCGCGGGCATCGCGGCCGCCGCGTCAGGCCGACGGAAGCTCGTCGCGAGCGCGGCGCTTGCCGTCCAGGCGGCCGGACTCCTCGCGACGCGATCGCTCACCGCCGCCGGCGCGCTTCTGGTCGCGGTCCTGCTGGCCGGCATCTCCTGGCGCTCGAAGCGGCTCCTCGCTCCGGCGGCGGCGTTGATGGCGGTCGTGGCGATCGTCGCCGGGCTTCGCGCCGGCCAGGCTCTGTCGCGGACGAGCGACGACAACCCGTGGCGGCTGCGCGCGGGGAACGTCCGAATCGGCCTCGCGATGGCGTCGGATCACCCGTGGCTCGGGGTGGGTCCGGGAGGGTTCGGCGAGGAGTACCCGCACTATCGCCGGGCGGGGGACAACGAGTCGCGGCATGCCCACTGCCTTCCGGTCGAGACGGCGGCCGAGCTCGGGTGGCTGCCGGGGATCGTGGTGTCGATTCTCTTCGGTGCCGCGTTCCTGGGGCCGATCGTCGCGCTGCGCGCGGCGCCGCCGACCGAGCGCGGGCTCGCGATCGGGCTCGCCGCGTTCGCGATCCACAATCTCGCGGACTTCACCGCCTACCTGCCGTCGTTGCTCTTCCTCGCGTGCACGGTGCGCGGTGCGCTCGGGCCCCCCGCGTCCCCCATGGCGGTCCCCCGCGCATGGAGAGCCGGCTGGGCGATCGCCGTCTGCGCGTGCGCGGCGATCGGATGCGCGGCGGGGCTGTCGGCGTCTGCGATCGACGGGGCTCGGCAGGCGGCGGTCGAGGGTGATGCTGCGCGGGCCTCTCTCGAGGCCGCCCGAGCCGCCCGCCTGGCGCCGTGGAGCGCCGACGCGGCGCTCCTCCACGCGCGGACCCTCGAGAGCGACCCGACGCGCGCGCTCGCCGAGGCGGATCGCGCGGTGCGCCGCGCGCCGCGGCGCGCGGGGGCCCACGACGTGCGCGGGCGGCTTCGCGCGCGGCTCGGGGACGTGCCGGGGGCGTTCGCGGACTTCACGCTCGCCGCCGCGCTGCATCCGCTCCGGACGGAGTACGCCGATCACGCGGTGCAAGCGGCCGGGGCCCTGCCGCGTCCGCCGGAGCCGACGAGCCCGCGATGAGCGTACGCGCGGCCGCCCTGCTCCTGTTGTTGGCGATCGCGACGATCGGTCAGGGGGGGTCCGCGGCGGCGGCCTTGCTCGCGGAGCACCTCGTGTTGGTGGCCGTGGTCGGAATCGTCCTCGTTCGCGCAGGCGTCCCGGAGCTCACGGTCCATCCCGTCGTCGCCGCGGGCGTCGCAGGTTTCGCCGCCTTCGCGCTCTTCGGAGCGCTCCGGGCTCCGTACGGGTTCGCCGCCTGGCTGGTGCTCGAGGAGATCGCCGCGTTCATCACCGTGTTCGTGCTCGCGTCGCGGTCGGAACCGGGCCTCCTCCGCGCTCTCGCCTCCGGGCTCGCGCTCGTTGGCGCCGGACAGGCCGCGGTCGCGATCGCCCAGCGACTGGCCCTCGGCGTGCTCCGCCCGGCGGCGGGGTTCCTCAACCCGAATCACCTCGCCGCGTGGCTCGTCATGGCGGCTTGTGTCGCTTCCGGCGCCGCGTGGGCTCGGCCGGGCGTCATCGGACGCGCGCTGATCGCCGCCGTCGCGGCCATGTCCGCCGCGCTCCTCGTCATCGGCTCGCGCGGCGCTCTCGTCGGGCTCGCCGCCGGCGTGGCGACCGCGCTTCTCCTGACGCTCGAAGGGATGGACCGGGCCCAGCGCCGGCGCGCGGGGATCGCGGCCCTCGCCTTCGTCGCCCTCGGCGCGGCGGGAGTGGCCCTCCGCTTTCGCGTCGCCGATCCCTTCGGGTCGTCTCGCACGAGGATCTGGCGATCGGCGGCCTCGGCGATCGCCGACGACCCCTGGACCGGCACGGGGGCGGGGCAGTTCGAGATCCGCGCCGCCAACCTGAACTTCCCCCGAAGCGACACGCCGCTCCGGTTCGAGAGGTCGTTCTACACACCGCACTCCGATTGGCTCCGCGCACCGATCGAGTTCGGGATTCCGGCGGCGCTCGCGATCGCGGCGGCGCTCGGGGCTGGAGTCGTCGTCGTGGGCCGATCGCTGCGACGGGATCCGGATCCGCTGCGCGTGGGGGCGGCCGCGGCGCTCGCGGCCTTGATCGCCCAGGGGGCGGTCGACGACCTGACCGAAACGCCCGGGGTGTACCTGGCCGCCGCGGCGCTCGCCGGGTGCCTGCTCGCGGTGCCGAGGTCCGTGGCGCTCGCCGCCGCGACGCGGAGGCTGCGGCTCGCGGCGGCGGTCGCTCTCCTGCCCACGCTCGTCGCCGTCGACGTCGCCGCCTACCGCGCGTGGTCGATCCAGGCCTCGCTTCCCCGAGGCGGCTTGACGGATGCGCAGCGCGTCGCGCTCGCGCGGGCGCGAGGGCTGAACCCGTTTCAGGCGGACCTCGCGATCCGCGCCGCCGACGATCTCGTCAGCCGCGCCGCGACCTGGACGCCGGCGGATTACGCCGCCGCGCGCGAGGCCGCGGAACAGGCGGTGCGCCTGAGCCCGCGATCCTCCGCGAGCTGGCTCGCGCTCGCGCGCGTCCAGACAGCGGCCTGCCGCGATCTGTTCCGCGACGTGGGAACGCG
>DASRJG010000159.1:0-16831 GCA_035649595.1 Candidatus Polarisedimenticolaceae bacterium | reverse complement strand
GGGTTCTCCCGCGACGACATCGGCAAGTTCCTCCCCGAGTACCTCGACCGGCGGATCCTCCCGTTCGACCCGTTCCAGTCGATCGACCAGGAGGGGATCGGCCAGCTCGTCGCCATGGCGGTGCGCGAGGGGAAGAAGGGGCGCTCCGGGCTCAAGGTGGGGATCTGCGGCGAGCACGGCGGCGATCCGTCGTCGGTCGCCTTCTTCCACCGGAGCGGGCTCGACTACGTGTCGTGCTCGCCGTACCGCGTGCCCGTCGCCCGGCTGGCGGCGGCGCACGCCGTGCTCGCGGAGGGCGGCCGCGCGGGGTCCCAGACCGCCTAGCGTTTTGATTGACGCTCCCGGGGGCGGACGCTATAGTGGCGCGCTTTCGCGGACGCGATTCGCGTCACCGCGCTCGAGGTTCTCTCCATGAAGGCGAAGCCCTCCAAGGCCAAAGCCGTCGCGTCGAAGGCGGCGAAGCCCGCGCCGAAGAGCGTGGCGAAGGCGGCCGCGGTCAAGCCGGCGCCCTCGAAGCTCGCTCCGAAGAAAGCCGTGCCCGCCGCCAAGACCTCCGCAAAGAGCGTTCTCAAGGGCGCCGCGAAGCCCGTCGCCAAGGCGCCCGCCAAGCCGGCCGTGAAGCTCCCCTCGCGGGCGCTTCGAGAGGCCAAGGGGAAGCTCGCCACCCGGGCGGCGGCCGCGAAGCCCGCTCCGAAAGCCCCCGCGCGGCGCGTCCCGAAGCCGGCCTCGGTCGCCACGCGCCGCAGAGAGCGCGCGCACTTCCGGGAGCTCCTCCTCAGGAAGCGCCAGGACCTGATGCGGGCCTACTCGATCAGCAAGGGCGATTCCCAGTCCGACCTCGACAACGGTACCGAGGACTACGTCGACTACGCGGTCAACTCGTACGCCCGGGAATTCCTCCTGTCCCTGACCGAGATGGAGCGCAAGCAGCTCCTCCTCGTCGAGGACGCGCTCAACCGGATCGACCGGGGCGAGTACGGCTACTGCCAGCAGTGCGGCGAGGAGATCGCCCCCAAACGCCTCGAGGTCCAGCCCTGGGCGCGCCACTGCGTGCGCTGCCAGGAGCTCGAGGAGCAGGGGCTCCTCCCGCACGCCGCGTTCCAGGTGTCGGACGAGGACGAGCTCGCCGAGGAGCCCGAGGAGGCGGCACCCGCGGACGAGGAGTTCGAGCCGGAGCCCGAGGCCGAGGACGAGGTGCTGGACGACGAGCCCCTCGTCGTGGACGGCGACGACACCGAAGCCTAGGCCTGGCTGCCGTGCGGCTCCCTGAGGTGACGGTGACGCCGCGCGCCCGGCGCCGGATCGCGGCACGGCATCCCTGGATCTTCATCGACGACGTCGTGGCCGCGAGCGGTCTCGAGCCGGGTGCGATCGTCCGCGTCCGCGACGCGCGGGGCGCGCCCCTCGGCGTCGCGTTCTGGTCCGGACGCTCCAAGATCGCGCTGCGGATGATCGCCTCCGAGGACCTCGATCCCGACCCCGCGTTCTGGAGCGCGCGCGTGGACGCGGCTCTCGCGCGGCGCGGCGGGCGGATCGCGGCCTGGCAGGCGAGGCGGCTCCTGTTCGGCGAGAGCGACGGGATCCCCGGCCTCGTCGCGGACCTCTACGGCCGCCATCTCGTGATGCAGATGCATACCGCGGGGGCCGTGGCGATCGCGGAGACGATCGCCGGGCTCCTCCGCGCGCGGCTGCCGATCGAATCCGTCCTGCACCGCAACGACGCGTCGGTGCGCGCGCTCGAGGGGCTCCCCCGCGAGGTCGTCCAGGCGACCGGAACGACCCCCGAGCAGATCGTGGTCGAGGAGGAGGGGGTGCTGTACGCGGCCGACCCCTGGCGCGGCCAGAAGACGGGCGCGTTCCTCGATCAGCGGGATAATCGGACGGCCTGTCGCGCGCTCGGCCGGGGGCGCGTGCTCGACGCGTTCGCGTACCACGCGTCGTTCGCGCTGCACGCCGCACGCGGGGCCGCGGAGGTCGTGGTGGTCGACGCCTCGAGAGAGGCCCTCGAGCGGGGCCGCGCCAACGCCCGGCGGAACGGCCTGGCGAACCTCTCGTTCGTCGAGGCCAACGCGTTCGACGAGCTGCGCGAGCGGGAGAAGCGCGGGGAGCGGTTCGACCTGATCGTCCTCGATCCACCGGCGTTCGCGAAGAGCCGCGGCGAGATCGCCTCGGGACGGCGGGGCTACAAGGAGATCAACCTGCGCGCCCTGCGGCTGCTCGCCCCCGGGGGCACGCTCGTGACCTGCTCGTGCTCGTACAACCTCGACGAGGCGACGTTCGAGGAGATCCTCCGCGAGGCCGCCGCGGATGCGAGACGCGATGCGACCGTGGTCGCGCGCCGCGGTCAGGCGGAGGACCATCCGGTCCGTCTGGGATTCCCCGAGAGCCGTTACCTCAAGTGCTTCGTGCTGGCCGCCGACGGCGCCGCCCCGTGAAGCGGTCCCTCCCGTGGGCCGCGCTGCTCGCCTGCGCGGCGGCCGCCCTGTCGCCGGCTCGCGCGGCGCAGGACGATCCGGGACGCTCCGCCTCCTGGCTCCAGCGGCGGCTGGAGACCGGGATGTCCGAGGCGTTGGGGGGAACGGTCCGGATCGGGCGGATGGACGTGGACTGGACCGCGCTCGCCGCCACGGTCGAGGACGTCTCGATCGAGATCCCCGCGGGGAGCGCACCGCCGCTCGCCGTCAAGCTCGCGCGGGGAAGGGTGCGGCTCTCCTGGTCCGGACTGACCGGGATCGGCGGCGGAAGCATCCACATCACGGAGCTCGCGGCGAGCGGGGCGTCGTTCGCGTGCAGCCGCGAGTGGATCGAGTCCTGGCGCCCGAAGGCCAAGAAGGGGGGCGCGGTCGAGATCCGGATCGACCGCTTGACGGTCGACGACGGCGCGGCGGTCTACTCCGACGCCGGGCAGCGCGTGAGCGTCGCCGCGACCGGGCTGACCTTTCGGGGCGACTGGTCGACCTCGCGGCGCCTGCTCGTCGGGGAGGTTCGCGCCTCCGCCGCGGTCTCGGCGCCGATCTTCGGGAGGCCGTGGCCCGCCACCGTGCGGGGCGGCCTCCGCCTCGGTGCGGGGCGCCTCGAGATCTTCGGCGGGGAAGCGGAGGGGCCGGGCGCGACCGCCGAGCTGAGCGGGAACGCGCTCTGGGGGGCGGGTGTCTCGTTCACGGCGGAGGGACGGGCGGACGCGGACCTGGGCACGATCGCTCCGTTCCTCGCGAGCCATCTCAGGGTCTCGGGGTCGCTCGCCGGCCCGGTCCGGATCGTCTACACGGGAGGCACCCCGCTGCGCCTGACCATGCAGGCGGCGACGACCGCGCTCCACATCGGGCCGATCGTCACCGAGAGCGCGACCGGCGACGTGACGCTCCGCCCCGGGCGGCTCGACGTCGCCCGCCTCGACGGTCGCGGCTACGGCGGACGGTTCGCAGGAAGCGTCGGGCTCGCGTTCGGGAACCCGATGACCCTCGAGACCGACCTCACGGGGCAGGGGGCCGATCTCGCGCGTCTGATCGCGCTCGCGGGGAAGGAGCTGCCGGTCGCGAGCGACGCGGACGTCACGCTCAAGATCGTGGGCGATCCGGGGCGGCCCGCGACCTGGACCGGCGGCGGGACGTTCGACGCGACGCCCAGGGCCGCGGCGCCCGGGCGGTTCCCGGCCCGCGGTCGCGGGGAGCTGACCTTCGCGAGCGGGCGCGTCCGCGTGACCAGCGAGCGGCTCGAGATGGCGAGCGCGGTCTGGCGGCTCGATCTCGAGTCGAACCTGCTCGCCACGCCGCCCACGGTCCGGATGACGCTGGACGGGACGACCCGAGGCGCGCGGGAGACCCAGCTCGCCGCCCTGGCGTTCATGCGGGCGCTGGGGGTCGGGGAGCCGAAGTTCTCGACCGATCCGATCGAGGGGACCGGACGCGTGCGCGCCGTGGTCGCGACGGGTCCACGCACGCGCGTCGAGCTCTCGCTGGATCTCGCCAACGGCTCGTGGTCGGGAGAGCCGTTCGAGACGGCGGTGCTCGATCTCGGCGTGGACGACGCCACGGTCGAGCTCCGGCGGCTCGACGTGACGCGCGGCGGCGAGAGCGTGAGCGCGCGCCTGCGCTTCGACGGGCACGACGGCGAGCTGGGCGCGATCGACGTCCACGGCCAGTCGGTATCGATCGCGACGCTCCTCGCGAAGGCGGGGATCGCGGTTCCGGTCGAGGGACGGCTGGACCTGACCCTCCGCGGTGAGCGGGACGCCTACGGGCTCGCCGCGCAGGGGCACGCGACCGCGCGGAACGTCCGCGTCGGGCGGGAGGTGTTCGACTCGATCGAGGCCGACGTCGTGATCGAGGGCGACCTGGTCGTCCTCCAGGGCGTGGACGTCCGCGCCCCGGGGCTCGAGGCGCAGGGACGCGTCTACTACCACATCGCCTCGCAGGAGGCGGACGTCGAGATCGATCGCGCCTCGGTGGACGTCGCCTCCAACCGCAGCCTCGCGGAGGCCGGTCTCGCCGCGCAAGGGACCGTGGAGGCGCGCGGCGCGGTCATCGTGACGAAGGAAGGCCCCTCGGGGCAGCTCACCGTCGCGGCGAGCCGCCTCTTCGTCGACACCGGGCGGACCGGGGTGCGCGAGCTCCAGCTCGGGGACCTGTCCGGGACGCTCGGGCTTTCCCCGCGCGGGCTCGAGATCGCGGTGCGCGCCGACCCCGACGTCGCCTGGACCTTCGACGCCTTCCTCGGCTGGTCCGATCGGCTGCCGATCTCCGCGGTCCTCTACTTCGACGACCTGGTCGTCGGAGCGGGGGGCGCCTTCGGCGAGAGCGTCGACCTGCGGCTCAAGGGCCAGGTGCAGGGGGAAGGGGAGCTGACCGACCTGCGCGCGATGGAGGTCAACGGGGCGTTCGACGAGGTCGAGGTCCGCCTCGGGCCGCGGACGCTCCGCGCCGTGGAGCCCTTCCCGCTGCGTGTGGAGTCCGGGCGCTTCACGTTCGGTCCGACGCGGTTCGAGGGGGACGACGCGCACCTCGAGCTGTCCGGCGACGGCTCGATCGAGGGAGGCCCGATCCGCGGACGGATGGAGGGCGCCCTCGACCTCTCGATCGTGTCCGCGATCGCCTCGGACGTGCGGGGGAGCGGCCCGATCTCGATCGACGTCACGCTCGCGGGGACCCTGGACAGCCCGAGCCTGTCGGGACGGATCGGCGTCCGCGACGGACGGCTGCGGATGCTGGGCTACCCGCAATCGCTCGAGTCGATCGAGGCGGAAGCGGTGTTCGAGGAGAGCGAGATCAGGCTCGAGTCGTTCCACGCCTACCAGGGGGGCGGCGAGATCACCGCCTCCGGCCGCGCGGTCGTGGAGAAGTTCTCCCTCGCGTCGTTCCGCGCCGTGATCGACGGCGTCAACGTCACCGCGACGTTCCCCGCGGGGTTCAAGGGAACCTATCAGGGGCACCTGACGGTGGACGGCACGCCGAAGGCGACGACGATCGCCGGACGGATCGACGTCGTGCGCGGCCTGTACTCCAAGGACTTCGACCTCAACGTGCTCGGGACGGCCCGCCGTGAGTTCGAGGCCGAGGCCGAGTCGCCGCTCCCGCGGAACCTGTTCCTCAACGTCGACGTCGTCGCGCCCGGAAACGTCTGGCTGCGGAACGACGTCGCCAAGCTCGAGGCCTCGGGGGAGCTGCACATCGGCGGCGAGCTCGCGCGGCCGGAGGTGACGGGGCGGCTGTCCCTCTTCCCCGGCGGGAACGTCCGGTTCCGCAACGTGGACTACACCATCGAGTACGGGACGCTCGACCTCACGGACCGGAAACGGATCAACCCCTACCTCGACCTGCGCGGGAAGACGCGCGTCGAGCAATACGACATCGCGCTCCACATCGAGGGAACGCTGGACAAGTTCGACTACGAGCTGACCTCGACGCCGCCGCTCGCCTCCCAGGACATCATCTCCCTCCTCGTGACCGGCAAGACGCTGGAGTCGCTCAGCGGATCCGCCTCCGCCGCCGCGCTCCCCGGGGACATGGCGGCCTACTACTTCGCCGGCCTCTTGAGCTCCACCTTCGGGAAGCAGATCCAGAGCACCCTCGGCATCGATCAGCTCGAGATCACCCCGCTCCTGCTGAAGGGTGAGACCGATCCGACCGCGCGGGTGTCGATCGGCAAGCGTGTCGGGGACGAGGTGAAGATCATCTTCTCGCAGGACATCGGCACGGCGCAGAAGCAGACCTACCAGGTCGTCTGGGACGCCTCGCGGCAGTTCCGCATCGTCGCGGAGAGCGACACGGACACCGGGCTCGGTGGGGAGGTCCAGTACACCCGCCGCTTCGGGGGCACGCCCGTGGGGAGCTCCGACGCCGCGGAAGCGGCACGGGCGGGGACGGCGGGAGATCTCCCCGGGACGATCGGCGCCGTGGCCGTGCGCACGGAGGGAGGGGAGGAGCGGAAGGACCTGGCCAAGCGCGTGAAGCTCCGGCGCGGGGAGCCGTTCGATCGCGGAAAGATGCTCGCCGAGAGCGACCGGATCCGGGCGAGGCTCGTCGAGGACGGATACGCGCAGGCGATCGTTCGCACCGAGGCCTCGCGCCACGAGGAGGACGGCGGAACGTACGACCTCCTGTACAAGGTCATCCCCGGCCCGAGGATCACGCTCGAGCTCGTCACCGCCGACGGCAAGGGGGAGCGCCGGCTCAGAAAGGCCGCGAGGGCCTTCTGGAGGGACACGCCCTACACGCCCGACCTCTGGGACGAGACCACGCAGGCCCTCCTGGAGGCGATGCAGGAGGCGGGGTACTACGCGGCGGACGCGACCTGGAGCGCGATCGACACGCCCGCGGGGCGCACCATCCGCATTCGCGTCGATCGGGGAAAGGCCGTCCGGCTCCGCGCGATCCGGTTCTCGGGAGTCGCCTCGATTCCGCGCGATCGGATCGACAAGCAGGTGACCTCGCTCCAGAACCGGGCGCTGCACAAGAGAGTGCTGCGCCCCGCGATCCTCACGGAGGACCTCGCCGCCGTGCGCGCTCTCTACCGCGACGAAGGGTTCGCGCGCGTGAGGATCGGGCAGCCGCGCGTGACGCTCGCGGCCACGGGCGACGCCGCGGAGGTCGACGTCGAGGTGCAGGAAGGGCCGCGGTTCACGGTGGGGGACGTGACGTTCTCGGAGGACCTCCCGGCGCGTCCGGAGGAGCTCGCCGCGTGGGCGGGGCTGAAGAGCGGCGACGTCTTCTCGCCGCGGCGGCTGTCGGAGGCCGAGCAGGCGCTCCGGGAGAAGTTCGACGCGCGCGGCTATCCGGACGTCAACGTCGAATCGTCGGTGGAGCTGTCATCGGACACGGCGGACGTCGCGTTCCGCGTCGAGCCAGGGACGCGCAAGACGATCGGAGAGATCGCGCTCGAGGGGAACCGGGTCACCCGGGACCGGACGATCGCCCGCTCGCTGACCTTCGGACGCGGGGACCTCGTCTCGCGAGGCGCCCTCCTGACCAGCCAGCAGAGGCTGTACCGGTCGGGGCTCTTCTCCAGCGTGCGTCTCTCCTACGCTCCGCTCGATCCCGCGGACCCGACCGAGCAGAAGGTCACGGTCAAGGTGGAGGAGGCGCCGCCGCTGACGTTCGGGGTCGGCGTCGGCTACGACTCCGAGGACGGGCCGCGTCTGAGCGTGCTGCTCGCATACTCGAACGTCGCGGGCCGGAACATCGGCCTCGCCTTCCAGGGGTTGGTCAGCCCCAACGACGAGCGCGCCCAGATCAGCGCGCGCCGCCGCCGGGTCTTCGGGCGGACGATCGACTCGCTCGCCACCCTGCTGTACGAGAAGAGCGTCGAGGAGGGGTTCACGCAGATGCGGCGGGCCCTCTCGTTCCGCCTCGAGCAGCGTCCCAGGCCGCGGTGGATTCGGTACATCCGCTACAACATCGAGGAGGTCCGGATCTCCGACATCCTCGATCAGCAGGCGACGCTCGAGCAGATCTTCGAGGACAAGCTCTCCGCGACGCGGCTGGGGAGCCTCGGCGTCGGCCTCGTGCGCGACACGCGCGACGACGCGTTCGTGACCACACGCGGAGGGTACGCGTCGCTCGAGGGGAGCATCTTCGCCGAGCCGCTCGCGTCGGAGTCGTCGTTCGTCAAGCTCTTCCTCCGGGGCTCCTGGACGCACGGGTTCAAGCGGGGGAGCCGGTTCGCGACCTTCCTCCGGATCGGCGCCGAGCAGCCGTTCGCGGGGACGGAGCTCGTTCCTCTCTCCGAGAGGTTCTTCGCCGGCGGGTCGAGCACGATGCGCGGCTTCGAGATGGACACGGTCGGGGGACTGAAGGTCGGAGACTTCAACGCCGGGGGCGAGGGGCTGTTGATCCTCAACGAGGAGTGGAGCTTCCCGCTCTGGCGCTCGCTGCGAGGGGAGCTGTTCTTCGACGCGGGGAACGTCTACCCGCGGCTCCGCGACTTCGACGCGACGGATCTCCGCTACTCCTCGGGGGTGGGGTTCAGGCTCGACACGCCGATCGGAGCGATCCGCGCCGAATACGGGTGGAAGCTGGACCGGAAGGAAGGGGAGTCGCCGGGAGAATTCGTGTTCGCGATCGGGGCGGTGTTCTGAGTCTGAGGAGGAGGAGGTTGCGACCGCCGCCGGCGTGAGCGGGGGGTTGGGGGGGAGCCGGCGACGGTCGCGGGAGAAACGCTCTACGCCAACGAGAACCGGAGATTCGCGTGGTACGGGCCGAGGGAGGCGCGCAGCTTGTCCTTCGCCTCGCGCTCGAGCTGCCGGACGCGCTCACGGCTCAGGTTGAGGTTCTTTCCGATCTCCTCGAGCGTCATCTCCTGGCCGCCGAGGAGTCCGAACCGGTTGCGAATGATGTGGAGCTCGCGCTCGTCGAGACGGTTGAGGGCGCGGTGGACGATCGCGCCGACCTCCTTGGTGTAGATCTTCTCCTCCTGGCTCTCGGAGTTCGGATCCGCAAGGAGGGTCGCGAGCCGGCATTCCTCGTCGCGATCCACGTAATCGTCGATCGAGAGCTCTTTCTGCAACAGCGGAAAGATCATCGGCTTCTCCTGACGAGTCCCTCGCCTTGGCTATACAGCAACGGGCGTGCCCAGGTATCCCGCCGGGGCCAGCCGGCGCGGCAGCCATGCCGCACGAAAAAAAACCGCCCCTCCGGGCCCGATTGCGCCGCGTCGCCGAGGCGGTTTCGAAACCGTTCCGGGGCGGGGTGCCGCGCTGGCGCCCGCCGTCCTGCGCCATGCAAGAATGGCGCGCCGCGGCGGGGGAGGATCGAGTGGGCCGGATCCGCGTTCTCGACGATCACCTGATCAACCGGATCGCCGCAGGGGAGGTCGTCGAGCGCCCCGCCTCGGTCGTGAAGGAGCTCCTGGAGAACAGCCTCGACGCCGGCGCGACGACGATCGACGTCGTGGTCGAGGACGGCGGTCGAAGGCGCATCCTGGTCGCGGACGACGGCGAGGGCATGGGGCGCGACGACGCGCTGCTCGCGCTCGAGCGGCACGCGACAAGCAAGCTCGGCCGGTTCGAGGACCTCGATGCGATCGCCACGCTCGGGTTCCGGGGAGAAGCGCTCCCCAGCATCGCGGCCGTCTCGCGGTTCCTCATGCGCACGGCCCCCGACAGCGGCGAGGGGACGGAGGTCGAGGCGCGGGCCGGGAAGATCGCGGGCGTCCGGCCGGTCGCTCGCGCGCGCGGCACCGCGATCGAGGTCGGCGGGATCTTCTTCAATGTCCCCGCACGGAGGAAGTTCCTGCGCGCCGCGCCGACCGAGCTCGCTCACATCGTGCGGATGGTGTCGCACTACGCCCTCGCGCACCCGTCGATCCGCTTCCGGCTGGACCACGACGGGAGACGGCTGCTCGACGCACCGCCCGCCGCGGACCGCGCGGAGCGGATCGCGCAGGTCCACGGACGCCCGGTCGCGGAGACGCTGATCCCGTTCTCGGCGGACGCGCACGGCATCCGCGCCTCGGGGTTCGCGGGGCGGCCGGTCGACGCATCCCCCCGCCGCGACGCGCAGCACCTCTTCGTCAACGGCCGCCTGGTCCAGGACCGCGTGCTCGCCCACGCGATCCACGAGGCGTACGGCGACACCGTCCCGCGGGGCCACGTGGCGCCCCTGGTCCTCTTCCTCGAGGTCGACCCGGCGCGCGTGGACGTCAACGTCCATCCGCAGAAGACCGAGGTGCGGTTCGCGCGCTCCTCGGAGATCCACGACGCGGTGCGCGATGCGGTCGCGGGGGCGCTCGCGTCGACGCGGGCGGTCCCCCGCTACGCGGAGCTGCGGCCGCTCCCCGCGACCGGGCCCGCGGTCGCCGTCGCCGAGGAGGCGGCGCGGCCGTATCGAGCGCCGGCCGCCCCGGCGGAGAGCTTCCTGCAGGAGGGAAGCCCGGCACTGGACGAGGGGCGCCGCGCCACGCCGCTCGCCCAGTACAGGGACTCCTACATCGTCGCGCAGGACCGCGACGGCCTGCTGCTCGTGGATCAGCACGTCGCGCACGAGCGGGTCTTGTTCGAGAGGTATCTCGCCGATGCCGAGCAGGACGTCGTCGGCGTCCAGCGGCTGCTCTTTGCGAAGACGATCGAGCTCACCGCCGACGAGGCGATCCTTCTCGAGGCCGAGGCCGGGGAGTTCCGCCGGCTCGGGTTCCTCTTCGAGCCGTTCGGCGGGCGCGCGATCAAGCTGGACGGGGTTCCGGCCCTGGCGAAGAACCTGGCTCCGGAGGGGCTCCTCCACGAGCTGCTGGGGGAGGCGGCCCGGACCCGGAGCACGACGGCGGGGGCGGCGGAGCTGCGCCGCAGGCTGGTGACGACCGCCTCCTGTCAGGCGGCGATCAAGGTGAACTACCCCCTGGCCCGCGAGGGAATGCAGCGGCTTCTCGACGATCTTTTCGCGACCGCGAACCCGACGACCTGCCCCCACGGGAGGCCGAT
Source organism: Candidatus Polarisedimenticolaceae bacterium (assembly GCA_035649595.1). Classification (GTDB taxonomy): domain Bacteria; phylum Acidobacteriota; class Polarisedimenticolia; order Polarisedimenticolales; family DASRJG01; genus DASRJG01. The sequence continues at coordinate 5,922 of DASRJG010000159.1, read as the reverse complement.
CCTGTTCCGTCTGACCCTCGAGGACATCGAGCGGGCCTTCCGCCGGCGTTGACCCGCGCGCGGGTCGCTCGTATACAATCCAGGTCATGCGCCGTGCCCTCGCCCTCATAGGGACGACCCTGTTCGCCGTCACGGCGCTCCACGCGACCGATCTCGTGGTCTTCGAGGACGGTCGCGGGATCCGCGTCGGCGCGTTCGTCATCGCCGACGGCCTCGCGCAGCTGACGCTCGAGGACGGAAGCACGCTCGGCGTCCCGTCGGGGTCGATCGTCGCCGTCGAGCGCGCGATCGATCCGGGAGATCTCCTCCCCGCGGCGGAGCCGCTCCGGCCCGAGGAGGCCACCGCGCTCGCCGACGATCTGCGGGCGGGAGAGAGATGGCGGCAAGCCGCCGGAAAGCACGCCGACCTCATCGCGGCCGCAGCGGACCGGAACGCGCTCGACCGCGCCTTCCTCGCGGCCGTCGCGAAGATCGAGTCGAACTTCGATCCGTTCGCGGTCTCCCCGCGCGGGGCGTGCGGCGTGCTGCAGCTGATGCCGAAGACCGCGAAGCGCTTCGGCGTGCGGAACCTCTTCGACGCCGCGGAGAACATCGACGGCGGCGCGCGCTACCTCCGGTGGCTCCTCGACCGGTTCGACGGTCGGGTCGACCTCGCGCTCGCCGCGTACAACGCGGGGGAGGGGGCGGTCGATCACCATCATGGGATCCCGCCCTACGCGGAGACGCGCGGCTACGTGATCAAGGTGCTGGATCACATGACGAGGACCGCTCAGCCGTCCTCCCGCTGACGCCGCGCGAGCACGCTCCTCAGGAACGGAAGCAGCGGATCGGCGGTGATCGCCGGGTCGGGGCCACGGCTCTCGAGCCTCCAGCTCGACGCCCCCTCGGGGCGGATCTGCGCCCACATCGTCGGCCGCGGGTTCCTGCGCGACTCGGGCGCGCGGGCGAGGCGGGACCACCCGTGGGCGACGAACGCCGACGTGGTGCGGGCGCTCCAGCTGGCCCGCGCGCCGGGCTCGTCTCCGTCGAGCGCGCGTGGGGCGGCTCCGGCGCGGCGCGCGTCGATGGCCTCCTCCAGCCGCGTGCCCGAGCTGGCGACGAGGAGGACGCGGCCGTCCACCGCGAACGCGAGGCCGCGGCCGGCGGAGCCGGGGGTGAACGACCCGATGGCGACATCACGGTAGCGGCGCGTCGTCGCTCGATCGGTCAGCGTCCCGAGCGCGAACACGGCGTCGAGGAGCTGCCGGATCCGATCCGACCGGTCGAGGGCGACCGCGAGGAGCGCGTCGGCTCCCGGGGTCCCGGCATGGTCGTAGACCGCGAACGCGACCGGCCCGGCGAGGTCCTCCGCGAGCTGGGCGCGGAGCGGGCGTCCGAACATCCGCTCCACCAGATCGACGCGCTCGCGCCAGGAGGCGAGCGCCTCTCCGCCGAAGCGGGGGTCCGCCAGGCGCGCGGGGGCGAGACGCGCGGCGACGACCGCGGAGGGCGTTCCGGGGATCGACTCGCGGGCGAGAGCGAGCCCCCCCGCCGCGCTCTTCCGGTCGAGGAGATCGAGGAGCGGCGACGCCCCCTCGAGCAGCCAGACCTCGTGCAGCTCCTCTCCCAGCTCGATCGTTCCGCGCGCGCGCGGAGGGAGGAGCGCCCGGAGCGCGGCGCCCTCCGCGCCGGCGCGCGGGGCGAGGAGCGCGCGCGGGTCGATGTCGATGTGAACGGTGCCGTCCGGGTCCACCGAGCCTCCGCGCACCGCCTCCGCGCGGAGGGCGCCGCGGTACCAGGGAACCACCCGGAGGCGGGCGAGCGCTTCCGCCGCGGAGGCCGAGGGGGTCGCGGCGGTGGAGGGCGGGACGTCCGGCCGATCGGGGCTGCGCCAGCGGGAGACGGCGTACGCGATGCCGATCGCGAGGATCAAGAGCCCCGCGATCGCCGCGATCCCGCGTCGGCTCACGTCGATCCCCGGTAGGGTGCGCGCTGATAGTAGAGCGCCGCGTCCTTCGCGGAGAAGCCCGGCGTCTGGGCGGCGCTCTTGTAGAGGGCGAGCGCCTCCGGGCGGCGGCCGAGCAGGTCGGACGCCTGCCCCTGGCGGAGCTTGCAGGCGGCGTCGAGCGCGGGCGGGAGGCGGGAGGACGAGGCCTTCGCGAGCCAATCGACCGCCTCCTCCGCGCGCCCGGCCCGGAGCGCGGCGTCGCCGGCGAGCAGCGCGAGCAGCGGACGGTCCGGATGGGCGCGCGCGAGCTGATCGACCTCGTGGATCCGCGACCACTCGATCCCCTGCGACTCCCGCTTGGAGGAGGCCCGGATCTCCTCGAGGTCGTGCTTGATCACGGGCCCGAGCCCACGCCCCGCGGCGAGCGCGCGCTCAGCCGTCACGGCGGCGAGATCGGGGCGGAGGAGCGCGTACTCCGCGCGCGCGCGGAGCAGATCGATCGAGCGGAGCACGACGGGATCGACGTCGCCGAGGGTGCCCGCCCGCTCCTCGGCGCGGGCGAGCCTCGCGAGCGACGCGTCGTTCCGGCCGAGGGAGAGATCCAGGCGCGCCCCGGCGTAGATCGTCGCGATCGACGGGGGCGCCTCCCGCGCCATCCGGTCGCGCTCGGCGATCGCCTGGTCGTAGAGCCGCTCGTGCTTGTTCGCATAGACGGTCACCAGGAGGATGCGCGCCTCCAGACCGAACGTCCGGCTCTTCTCGGCCGCTTCACGGATCTGCGACAGGCCGAGCTCGCGGTTCCCCTTCGGGAGGAAGAGGAGCGCGCGCAACCCCTTGACGTAGGACGGGACCGTGTCGGCCATGTAGTTGTAGGTCCCGAGACCGAAGAGAGCGTCGGACGTGTCGGCGCCCTCGCGGGAGGCGACCTCGAGCATGCGCTTCGCTTTCTTGGCCTCGAAGGCGGCGCCGAGAGGATGCCGCTGCGACGCGCGGAGCTGCGCGAGCAGCAGATGGCTGGTGCCTCCCCACAGCGCGGCGTGGGCGCTTCCCCCCTGAGCCGAGCCGGACTCCGCGGCGGCGATCGCCGACTCGAGCTGGCTCTCCAGGAGAGCCTGCAGCTCGGGGTTCTCGTCGTCGAAGATCAGCCGCCAGTAGGTCGTGAAGGCGTCGAAGAACAGCTCCTCGGCGCCGACGGCGCCGGGGCGGGCGTCGAGGGCCGCCTGGGCTGCGTCGAACCGGCCGTCGTGGAGGAGGGCGAGATACGCGGCCCGGTCGGCCTCGCTCCGCCCGTGGGCCGGGCCTGTCGGGGCGAGAAGCAGAGCGAGAGCCACCGTCCCGAGACCGCGTCTCACGGCACTTTCCTTTCCGCCCCCGCCCCTTATATTGTCCGTCGCGGTCATTATAGATTCCGGTCGGTCCCAGGGGGTGGGGTCGAGGATGCAGGCGACTTTCAGCAGCCAGACGCTCGCGGAGATCTTCCGGGACGTGTATCTCGGCGAGCGGTCGGGCGTCCTCGAGGCCTCGCGCGGAAACGTCGAGAAGCGGATCTACTTCGACCGCGGGATGATCCTCTTCGCCGAATCGGGGAGCGACGACGAGGACCTCGGCCGGCGCCTGGTCAACGAGGGGAAGATCTCCCCGGGGGCCTTGGCCGAGGCGCGGCGGAACATCAGCGAGCCGAAGGACCTGGCCCAGGCCCTCGTCAATCGCGGACTCATCGGGAAGGAGACCCTCTCGCACACGGTGCGCTACATCGTCGAGCGCGTCGTGCAGTCGATCTTCCAGTGGGAAGGGGGCGCGGCCCGGTTCAGCGAAGGTTGGCTGCTCCAGGAGATCTTCGAGAGCGACATCGTCCTGACCTTCGAGGTCATCCTCAAGGGGATCGGGTCGATGGTCGGCTTCGAGCCGATCCAGGAGGCGATGAAGGGGCTCGACAACCGGATGAAGCTCCGGCGGCCGCCTCCGGTTCCGCTCGAGCGTCTGGCGCTGTCGCCGGCGCACGGTTACATCCTCTCCCGCGTCGACGGCATCAGCCGTCTCCAGGACGTGCTCGCGCTCCTCCCGCCGAACGAGGAAGGGCTCGCCTGCCGGTTCCTGTACGGGCTCCTCGTGATGGGCGTCGTCAACTACGACCCGCCGGTCGGCGAGGGGGCGTTCCGCGTGGCGGCGATCCTGCGGGACCACGCGGACACCGTCGCGCTCGAGCGGCTCCAGGAGCGGATGATCGTCGAGACGTACGACTCGCTGAAGAACAAGAACCCGCACGAGATCCTCGGCCTCCCTCCGAACCCGCCGCGCGACGCGATCGAGAGGGCGTACGAAGAGGCCAAGGAGAAGGTCAGCCGCGACCGGATCCTTCCGCGAATCCGCGACAAGCTGCGCTCCGAGCTCGCCGTGGTCGAGAGCCGGTTCGTCGAGGCCTACCTCACGCTCTCGCAGGCCCGGAGCGGGGACGGCCCTGCACGCGCCGAGGACGGCCACGCGCTGCGGGAGCCGCATGGGATGGACGACCTCTTGGTCCGCGTCGAGATGGACAAGACCAAGACCAAGATGGCGATCGAGGAGAACGCCAAGCTCGCCGAGGCCTACTACCTCAAGGCCCGCAAGTTCATGCGCGAGGCGGACTACTACAACGCCATCCAGTACGGGAAGCTCGCGATCAGCTATAGCCCCGAGGACGCCCGCTTCTACTTCCTCCTCGGCGAGTGCCAGGTGCGCAATCCCGAGGCCCGGTGGCAGCGCATGGCGGAGCAGAATTACCTCAAGGCGACCCAGCTGGACCTCTGGAACGCCGAGTACCGCGTGTCGTTGGGCCGCTTCTACAAGAAACGGGGGCTGAAGCTCCGCGCCCGGAAGCAGTTCGAGGAGGCCTTGCTCATCCTCCCGACCCACGAGACCGCCCTCAAGGAGCTGGAATCGCTCGCCTGACGCCCTCCCGCCGTTTTCTTGACACCCCCCGACCCGTTGGCTAGAATCCCGCTTCTTCGGAAGCGAAAATGTTCATTGATATCAACACCATAGGCGCGGAAGGCCTCGCTTTCGAGCGCTCGCTCACGCTCCGCGGGCTGGAGGGACCCAGCCGCGAGCGGCTCCCCGAGGTCCAGGCCCGGCTCGAGGGGCGCATCGAGCGGTCGGGGGACGGAGCGGACCTGACGGCGCGCCTCGACGCGACGGTCCCGCTCACGTGCAGCCGATGTCTCGAGACGTTCCCGTGGACCGTCCGCACCGGGTTCGACTGGGCGGTCGTCCGCCGCGCGCCCGACCCGGCGACCCCGCGGGACGACGAGCCGGCCGCGGAGGACTCGGTCCTGGTGGCTCCCGAGGGGAAGATCGGCCTCGAGGATCTCGCGACCGAGCAGCTCTATCTGAACCTTCCTCTCAAGCCGATCTGCTCCCCGTCGTGCAAGGGGCTCTGCCCGGCCTGCGGGGCGAATCGAAATCTCTCGGCCTGCGGGTGCGAGACCGACGAGGTCGACGCGCGGCTGGCCCCTCTTCTCCAGTTCCGGCGAAAGCCCCAACCCTGAGGTCCTCGCGATGCCGAATCCCAAACGACGCCACTCCAGGGCTCGGCGAGACAAGCGCCGCGCGCACGACGCTCTCGCGCAGCCGGGGGTCTCCGTCTGCCCGAACTGCCAGGAGCGGAAGCTTCCTCACCGCGTCTGCCCGCACTGCGGTCATTACAAGGGGCGCGAGGTCGTCGAGCCGCCGGCGGTCTGACGACCGCCCGGAGGTATGATCGGCCGCCCGCCGCGCGCGTCCCGCGGGGCCGGGCCTGATACGCCCGGGTCGCGAAGGAGCGGATATGGGCACTCGGAGCGCGATCATCACGGGAACGGGGATGAGCGTGCCCGCCCGTGTCGTCACGAACGCCGAGTTGGAATCGATCGTCGACACGAGCGACGAGTGGATCCGCACGCGCACGGGGATCCGCGAGCGCCGGATCGCGGAGCCCCACGAGTACATGTCGCAGTTCGCCCTCCAAGCGTCGCAAAACG
>DASRJG010000158.1:0-13154 GCA_035649595.1 Candidatus Polarisedimenticolaceae bacterium | reverse complement strand
GCGGCGATCGGCTCCTACCGTCCGGAGCTCGATCGGTTCCTCGCGGCGGTCGAGCCGTTCGACGCGGCGATGATCGTCCCGGCGCTCGCCTTCGCCGCGGCCCGGCGGGACGGGGCCGCGGTCGTGCTCGACGGCGTCGACGGGGATGCCGTCGCCTCCATCGAGCCCGCTCTCCTGACCGACCTGCTGCGCCGGGGGGCGCTCCGCGCGGCGGGGCGCGAAGCGAGGGCGATCGCGGACTTCTATCGCGGAGGCGATCCGGCCTGGTCGTCCCCGGCGCGGCTGCTGGCCGGCGCCGGGCTGCGCGCGCTCGCGCCAGGATTCGCGATCGCCGCGGCCGCATCGCTCCGACGGGCGGGGCGCGTGCGCGACGCGCTCGCGGGCTCGATCGTGCACCCGGATCTCGCCCGGCGCGCGGGAGTCGCCGAGCGGCTGGCGGCCGCGTGGAGCCACCGGCGCACCCGCGCTCCCGGCGATCCCCGCGCCCGTCACCTTCGCGAGATCGCGCACCCTCAGATCCCGGCGGCATTGGAGCGTTACGACCGGGTCGCGCGAAGCCTGGGGGTGCGATCGCGCCACCCCTTCCTGGACAAGCGCGTCGTCGAGCTGTGCCTGTCTCTCCCCTGGCCCCTGCTCGTCCGGGACGGCTGGTCGAAGTGGATCGTACGGATGGGAACCGCGGGGCTTCTGCCGGAGGCGGTCCGATGGAGACGCGGGCGTTTCGTGCGCCTCGGGCCCCGCTTCCTCCGCGCCGCGATCGCGGCCTACGACGAGCCGCTCGCCGACGGAATGTCTGCGGCGATCCGCGAGCTCGACGGCCTCGTCGATGCCGAGAAGCTCCGCACCGCCTTCGCGCGTCATCGCCGCGACGCGGATCTTGACGCGGCCGAGACCGTCTGGCAGGCGTTCCACCTCGCTAATTGGCTTCGCAGACAGCGCGAGGAGCGGTATGATCCCGCGCGTGGACCAACGGAGGGGAGCACCGACGATGGTTTGCCACGAGCAAGCGAAGGCGCCGCCGAAGAAGCCGTACCGTGCACCGAGCCTGCGCCGTTACGGCCGCCTGAAGGACCTCACCACCGGCGGGACCGGGAACGCGAACGAGAACTCGTCCGGTAAGCGCCCGCGTCCCTGAGCGATTCCACGACCGTCCTCTCGGGCGCTTCCCCGTTCCGGGGCGCGCACCGCAGAAACCCGCCCGCGCATATTCAGAGGAGAGCGACCACGATGGCTGCAGACGAGCAAGCGAAGACGCCGTCCAAGAAACCCTATCGAGCGCCGAGCCTCCGCCGCTACGGCCCCCTGAAGGACCTCACCACCGGCGGGACCGGGAACGCGAACGAGAGCTCGTCGGGCTCAAAGCCCCGGCCTTGAGCCTTCACGCCTTCGGGGATCTGGTCCTCGCCAGTCAGGTCCCCCTCCCCGCGCTCCCGATCTCGAGGGAGACGCGATCCGATCTTTCGTTTCGCGTGAAGGCGGTCGCGCCGTACCGGGGGCGGCGCTGGGATCATCATTGGTATCTTCCCGGTGGCGCCGTCTCGCTCTCCTGCGCCCGGTTCGGGGAGGATTACCGGCTCGGATTCCCGGGATCCGCGACCTTCGAGATCCGGGATGAGGCGACCGCGGTGGAGTGCATCCCCGAGCGGTCCCTGCCGGCGAACACGGTCGAGCATCTGCTGATCGACCAGGTCCTCCCCCGCGTCCTCACGCACCACGGCAGGCTGGTCCTCCACGCCGGGTGCGTGGGGATCGACGGGCGCGCGGTCCTCCTGCTCGGCGAGTCGGGGGCGGGGAAATCGACCCTCTGCGCGAGCCTCGCCACGTTCGGGCACGTCCTTCTCGGAGACGACGGCGTGTGGCTGCGGCGCGCCGGCGCCGGAAGCTTCGAGGTCGCCGCGACCTACCCCGGGCTGCGCTTGCGCCCGGAGCCGCTGGCGTTCCACTACCGCGAGGCCGGCGCGTTCGATCCGGTCGCCGACACGTCGGACAAGCGCCGCGTCCCCACGCCCGAGCTCGCGGGGGCCCGCCTACCCCTGCATCGCGTGTACGTCCTCGCGGCGCCGGGGACAGGATCGGTGCGGGTCGGGCCGCTCCGCGGGGCGGACGCCTTCGTCGCGCTCCTCTCGGCGACGTTCCAGCTCCACCTCGACGATCCCGGCCGCGCGAGCGCGATGTTCGATGGGCTCGGCGACCTGATCGATACGGTCCCCGTCCGGACGCTCGCCTACCCTCGGACGTACGATCGCCTCCCGGAGGTCCGGGAGGCGATCCTCGACGATCTCGCGGCCTAGTTGGCCGACGCGGGCGCGCAGCTCGACACCGCGCTCTCGCACGCGGCGTTCGCCCCCTGGGCCTGGACGCGGTAGAAGACTCCGAACCCTCCGGGAAGCTCGTCGTCCACGAAGCTCGTCCCCGGCGCGTCGACCGTGGCGACGACGTTCGAGGTGTAGCCGCAGCCGACGTCGTTCCGGAGGACCAGGTACCGGGAGGCTCCCGCGACCGCGCCCCACGAGACGGTCACCGAGCCTGCGCCCGTCGCGACCGTGACCGCGGGCGTTGCGATCGCGGCGCAGGTCCCGCTGTTGAGGTTCGACGCGTCGGCCGCGGTCCCGCAGGCGATCGCATGGCGCGCGAAGGCGGCGTAGATCGCCGCGGCGTGGGGTGTGCCGTTGGCGAGGTTGCCGTCGTCATCGTCGGCGTTCCGGAGCTTGTTGAACCAGGAGGTCGCCCCGCATCCGTCCGACGACGGGAGCGCGCAGTTGAACGCGTTCCCGCCGGAACCTTGCCGGGACTTGTAGAAGAGCCTCTCCGCGAGCTGCCAGGACGATTCGGCGTCGAGCCCCATCGCGGGGAGGTCGCGGGCGGCGAGATCGTAGATGGTCTCCGCCGGGACGTACGCCTCGCAATGCGCCTCGCGGCCGCAGGGTCCGCCGCCGCCGGGGCAGTTCACGGCGGTGAAGCTCGTCGGGGTCGCCGGGGTGTGCCGGACGCGGTTGTCCCAGTTCATGTCGCGGATCCCCGAGCAGGACAGGCAGGTGTCTCCATACCCGTCGCAGTTGCCGGTCTGGTAGAACCCTCGGCCCACGCACGAGCGGCGCTCCTCGAGGATCGCGATGACGTCCGCGTACGCCTCGCCGGGGTTCTCCGAGCCGCCCCCGTCGTTCCCGTCGAGGCCGTGCCCGTATTCGTGGGCGACGACGCCGCCGATCTCCCCGGTGTTCCGGCAGCCCCCTCCCGACTTGTAGAAGTTCACGTTGCCGTTGTAGAAGGCGTTGCAGACGTTGTTCTGGTTGACCCTGCTGCTGAGCGAGGCCGCGGCCCACGTGTTCGACGGCAGCCAGTAGCGCGCCTTCTCCTTCAGCCGGTTGAGATGGTAGTAGCTCGTCCGGCCGGCGTGCGTGTCCCCCGAGCCCGACGCGCTGGTGCAGTCGGTCCCCCCGGACGTCCCGAAGTCGAGATCCCCCGAGCAGTTCCCGCTGATGGTCGCGATGCCGCAGGTGTCGGTGACCTTGACGTAGGGTCCCGAGAGGTTGACGGAGCTGTTCTTGGGTCCCTTGCCGCACTCGAACAGCCCGTAGTCGCCGGTCGCGAGGACCTTCTTCGCGATCATGACCGAGGCGTAGGGCATCGGGAAGCCCGCGATCTCGCAGCCGAAGTCCGCGCAGTTCTGGTCGTTCGAGATCGGGTACGACCCGCCCATGACGCGGGCGTACCGGTCGTCGTCGTAGAACGCCAGCACGCGGCCCGTCTCCGCGTCCACTTTGCCTACCCAGGTGCCGCGCTCGGCCTCCATCCGGACGGCGAAGCGCCACACCGCGCGGTGGTCGATTCCCGCTCCCGGAGCGCCCGTGTAGACCGACGCGTCGCCGGACGCCGGCGGCACGGCGATCCAGGCCAGTCGGCCCGGCTCGACGGTCTCGACGCTCTCCTCGGGACGGAGGCCCATGTAGGCGCGAAGAGCGATCATCGCCGACGACGCGTCGAGCGCGAGCTTCGGCGTCGCGGGGACCGAGCCCCAGCGGCTCGCGCCGAAGGAGACCAGGTTCCCGCGAGTCACGTAGAGAACGAGCTGCTCCCCCTCCACCGGGATCCCGCCGACCACTCGGTTGAAGACGACCACCCAGTGGTCCCGGTCGGTCGAGGCGGTGCCGGAGGCATCGAGCGACAGCTCCGACGCCCGCACGAGGAAGGTCCCCTCGTTCGCGCCCACCAGCTGGCGGGCCTTCGCTTCGAGCGCGGACGCCGTCGCGTCCCGGCCCGGATCGACCCACCGGATCCCGGTCCCTTGGGCCAGGAGCGGAGAGCCGGACCGACGATCGACCCAGATCCGCCACGATGCGCCGTGGCGGGCGCGGAACGCGTCCCAGCCGACGCGGGGAGCGTCGAAGCCCGGCACACGATCGAACGACTCGGCCACGACCCCCAAGCGGCTCCCCGGGTCCTCGATGACCAGCGCGTCGAAGCGGCTGGCGCTCTGCGGGACGACCGCGGCGCGGCCCAGGCCTGCTGCGGCAAGGCACAAGACGGCGACTCGGATCCAACGATTCATCGGGCGACCTCCCTTCACGGGGCGCACACGTCCCCGCGGCGCGTCGGCGCGCGCCTTATGTATGGGGATTTCGCCCGTCAGGCAATCACTTTTGCGCGCCGCGCTTGCGCATCCGGATCTCGCGGCCGCCGTCCTCGAAGCGGACCTCGTCCATGAACTGGTTGATGAAGAAGATCCCGCGCCCACTCTCCCTCAACACGCCGGCGCCGGTGAGGGGAGACGGCACCGCCGCGACGTCGAACCCCGGCCCCGGGTCCCGGACGACGACCAGCAGCTCGCCGGTCTCGTCGCAGGCGACGCAGCACTGGATCTTCTTGCGCGGGTCGTTGTCGCAGCCGTGCTTGATCGCGTTCGCCAACGCTTCGTGGAGGGCGATCTCGATCTCGACCTCCCGGCCGGGGGCGCACTTCTTCTCGCGCACGATCGCCATCACCCCTTCGCTCACCGTCCGGATCGCCGACGGCTCCGCCGGGATCACGAGGTTCAGCTCGCAGGACGACGAGACCGGGATGAGCGCCGTCAGGCGCTTGACGTTGTCGAGGGCGGCGCGTAGCTCTCCGATCAGCTCCTCGCGCTCGCGCTCGACGCGATCGCGCTCGGCGAGCGCCGACTCCAGCTCGAGCAGGTTCCGACGCAGCTCGAGCTGCGCCACGACCTGGCGCTGGAGCGCCGCGAGCGCGTCGCGCTGCTCGTCGGTCAGGGTCCGCGGCGTGCGGTCGAGGACGCAGAGGGTGCCGAGGGCGTGCCCCTCCGGGGTGATCAGCGGCGCGCCGGTGTAGAAGCGGATGTGGGGCTCCGCGACGACGAACGGGTTGTTCCGGAATCGCTCGTCCTCGAGCGCGTCGGGGACGACGAACAGGTCGCGCCCCTCGATCGCGTGCGCGCAGAAGGCCACGCTGCGCGAGGTCTCGCGGGCCGTCACGCCGACGCGCGACTTGAACCACTGGCGATCGTGATCGATCAGGGTGATGAGGGCGATCGGCGTGGCGCAGATCTGCGAGGCGAGCAGCGTGATGTCGTCGAAGGCGCCCTCGGGCTCGGTATCGAGGATCCGGTACGATCGAAGCGCCGCCAGCCGCTCCCGTTCGTCGTCGCGCATCGACCGATCCTCCGTTGATGCTCCCGCCCCGGAAGAGAATAATCCCACCCGATGAGGCCCGTGCCCGCCCTGATCACCCTCGTCCTCGCGCCCACCCTCGCGCACGCCTGGGGGCCCGTCGGGCATCGGATCGTCGCGGAGACCGCCGCTCTGCTCGTGCAGGACGATCTCCCCCGAAGCTGGGGGCCCCTGCTGGGCCGGCACCGCTTCCAGCTCGGCGTGTACGCGTTCCTCCCCGACGCCGTCTTCCGGAACATCGACGGGGCCGGCGGGAAGATCGAGGCCCCGACGCACATCCTGGAGCTCGACGCGAGCGGCAAGGTCGCCGGGCGCGGCGGGTCGGTTCCCTGGAGGACCGCCCAGTTCCTCGGCCGGGCGCGGGACCGCCTCGGCGGGGTCGTGCGGGTCCCGGGGGGCTTCCTCGCGGGCGCGCGGAGCGAGGGCGACGCGCACCGTATCTTCCTCGGTCTCCTCGAGCTCGGGCTGATGGCCCACTACTCCGGCGATGCGGCGGTCCCTTTCCATGCGTCCCCCGACTGGAACGGATACGAGGTCGGACAGGGCGGGATTCACTTCTATTTCGAGAACGACTGCGTGGACGCTCTCGAGCCCGGGCTCGCGGCGGACGTCCTCGCTGCGGCGCGGAAGAACCGCGCCCGTTGGATGTCGGCCTGGGGGGCCGGCGCCGAACGGCCGGTCGATCTGGTCCTGGCCCTCCTTCGCGACAGCCGGGACGCGGCGGCCCGCGTCGCCGCCGCCGACCTCCGCTACGCGGTGACGAAGCGCTCGGATCCGGGGACCGAGACGCCCGCCGCCCGGAAGCCCGCAGCGGCTGCCTGCCCGTCGATGCGGCGGCTGCTGGTCGAGCGCCTGGCCAAGGGCGCCGTCGCGACAGCGTCGTTGTGGGAGACGGCGCTTCCGGCCGGGGCCGACTTCAGCGGCGGAGCCGACTTCCAGCTTTCGGACATGGCGCTCGATCCGGCGTACGTCCCTCCGGACTACGGGACTCCGTCGCTTCCCTGAGCCGCCCGCTCGAGGAGCACCATGCCCGACATGCGCGCCATCGCCGCGCGCCGCGAGGCGGGCATCAGGCGCGACAGCAGGTTGAACAGCCACGCGCCCTTCATCGTGCGCTTCAGCCGCAGCGCCTCGGTCCAGATCGATCGGTACTCGGCCTCCCTCCATCCGGAGGCGTTGAAGAACCCCGTCCCTTCCGCCGGCGCGAAGAGCATCGGCGCGTTCCCCGCGGCGAGATGGGGCTCCCAGGTCTTCCGCAGCATGCGGAGCATGTCGGGGGAGGCGAGGTCGATGAGCCAGTACCGGAACGAGCGGCGTGCGGCGAGGTCCCGGCCGAGCGCGTCCACCTGCTCCGGCTTCAAGTAGATCAGCAATCCTTCCGCGACGGCGAGCGCGGTCCCTCCCGCCGCATCCGCGCGGTCGAAGACGGCCGCACGCTCGGCCGGCTCGCGCAGGTCGGCCGGGACGTACTCGAGGGCGCAGACCGGCGTCTCCTGGCGGAGCGCGTCCCGAACGTAGGCCACCATGTCCGGGAAATCGACGTGGAGCCAGCGGACCGCGGGCGGGAGGGGAAGCCGGTAGGGGCGCGTATCGAGACCGGCGGCCAAGTTCACCACCGTCCGGACGCCGCCGTCCCGCGTGAGGCGCAGGATGATCTCGTCCATCACCGCGGTCCTCACGATCATCGGCCAGGCGAGCTTCCGCCCTTTCGGAAGCCGCTCGACGATCGCCTCCCCGCGCTCCCCGGCCAGCCGCCGCGCATGGGGGTCCTTGAAGATCGCGTCCGGGCGGTCCGATTCCATCGCTCGATAGATCGCGACCCACAAGGCGGTGTCCGACACGCTCCGGATCGGGTTCTCGCTCATGATCACCATCGGAGGGACAGGCAGCTCAGGCCGCCGTCCATCTTACGGAACTCGGACATCTCCAACGTCACGACTTCGTATCCGAGCCCCTCGAGCGCGGACGCCAGTCCCGGCGAGGTCGTGGGGACCAGGATGCGGTCGTTGACCCGAATCGAGTTCGCTCCGTAAGCCTCAGCAGGGCGGACGCGCACGATCTCGTAGCCGTCGAGCTCGGGCCGCTCCGCCAGCGTCCCGACCGCGACGAGGCGCCCGTCCCCGATCGCCGCGAGGCCCGTCTTCAGATGAAGGAGACCCGGCTCGCCGCGAAGGTCCACGAGGGTGGCCTGAAATCCGAGGCGCAGCAGGAGGCGCGCCATCTGCTCGGCCCCCGCGGGGTTGGTCCGGGCGGTGACGCCGATGAAGAACCGATCCCCGGTCTCGCAGACGTCCCCGCCGTCGAGGGTCCCCGGGCTGTCGATCTCGCCGGCCAGCGGCATGGCCGCCGAGAGGGCCGCTCGGACGGACGCCACCTCCCCGCGCCGGCCCGGTGCCCCGGGCCGGGCGAGGATGGCGCCCTTCGAGGTGACGACGGCCGCGTCCTCGACGAAGACGCCGTCCGGAAACCGGGCGTCGGAGGCGATCTCGGAGACGGCGAGCCCGCAAGCGGCCAGGGCTTCGCAATACGCCTCGTGCTGGCGCCCGGCGCGCGCGACCTCGGGCGGACCCAGGCCGGACTCGGTGAGACCGTCCGCGAAGTTGGCGGTGAGCCGCCGGACGAGGGCCCGCGTCGCGCGCATGGCCGGGGAGTTTATCGCCGCGTCACGAGCTTTCGTCGCGGGGTGGGTCTAGACCCCATGGAGGTCGACCGGGGAGACGGGTACGTTGCCGGTACATGAGGTGCGACGAATTGGGGAAGGAGAGAGCTCGATGAGACCGGATTACTCGAAGATTTGGCTCGTCGTTGCCGGGACGGTCGCCGGCATGACGCTGGCCCTGCACGCCGCCGACCCGGACGGCCGGATCGAGACATCGGCGAAATCGACCTACCTGTATCGGACCTTCCTCGCGAACAACGGCGTCGAGGTGGAGTCGAGCAAGGGGATCGTCACGCTTCGAGGGAGCGTCGCCGATCGCTCGCTGAAGGAAGCGGCCGAGGACACCGTCGCGGCGCTCCCCGGCGTGATCCACGTGGACAACCGCCTCGAGGTCGCGAAGCGGGCCGAAGACCGGTCCTCGGACTGGATCGCCGCTCGCGTTCGCCTGTCGCTCTGGTCGCACCGGAGCATCAAGGCGCTTCCGGCGGTCAGCGTGGTGGGCTCCGTCGTGACGCTGACCGGACAGGCCGCATCGCTCGCCGAGCGCGACCTCGCGACCGAGTACGCCCGTGACGTCGACGGCGTCACCGACGTGCGGAACCGCATGATCGTCTACGACAGCGTCGCGCGCAGCGGCCTCGTGGACGATGGACAGGCCCGTTACGGATCGTTCTAGCCCGGGAGCTCGACCTCGATCGCGTGCTCGCGCCCGTCGCTCAGGAGGCGAAGCGCGCCGCCGCTCCGCTCCTCGCCGTCCACCACGATCCGCGGCGCGGCGCTTCCCCTCCGTCTTCGGAGAGAGATGTGATGCACGGTCTCGCCGTGCCGGTAGTGCACCTTGAATCCGTCCCATTCCGGCGGAAGGACCGGCGCGAACCCCAGGATGTCCCCTTCCCGGTTGAGGCCGAGCAGCGTCTCGACGATCAGCCGGTACATCCAGCCGGCCGCCCCGGTGTACCAGGTCCATCCGCCGCGCCCGAGGTGGAGAGGAGCCGTGTGGACATCCCCCGCCATCACGTAGGGCTCGACGCGATAGATCTCCGCGGAGCGTGGGTCGGAGGCGTGATGGATCGGGTTCAGCATCGAGGCCAGCTGCCAGGCGCGCGTCGCGTCCCCCATGACGGCGCGGGCGATCGCGGCCCAGATGGCGCCGTGCGTGTACTGGGCCCCGTTCTCCCGGATCCCCGGTCCGTATCCTTTTATGTAGCCCGGCTCGACGGGTGACCGGTCGAAAGGGGGCGCCAGGATCCGGATCAGCCGCGCCTCGGGCATCACGAGCAGCTCGTCCACCGCCTCCATCGCCTGGCGCGTCCGCTCGGGATCGCCGCCGCCGGAGATCGCCGCCCAGCTCTGGCTGATCGAGTCGATCCGACATTCTTCGCTCGCGGCGGAGCCCAAAGGCGTGCCGTCGTCGAAGTAGGCCCGCCGGTACCAGGCGCCGTCCCACGCGTTCGCCTCGACGTTCCGGCGGAGGCGCTCGGCCTGCTCGTCGCAGGCCAGCGCGAAGCGCGTGTCGTCGCGCCGGCGCGCGAGCTCCGCGAACGAGCGGAGGTTGCCGTAAAGAAACCAGGCGAGCCAGACGCTCTCCCCCTTGCCGCCGCGGCCGACCAGGTTCATCCCGTCGTTCCAGTCGCCGCACCCCATGAGCGGAAGCCCGTGCTCGCCGAACCTGAGGCCGTGCCCGATCGCGCGGACGCAGTGCTCGTAGAGGGTCGCGTCCTTGGGGGAGGGCTGAGGCTGGTCGTAGTACGCCTCCTCGTCCGGCGCGACCGCCCTTCCCTCGAGGAACGGCACCCGCTCGTCGAGGACGCTCTCGTCTCCCGTGGCGGCGACGTAGCGGCAGGCCGCGTACGGGAGCCAGAGGAAATCGTCGGAGATGTGGGTCCGCACGCCGTGTCCCCCGGGAGGATGCCACCAGTGCTGCACGTCCCCCGGGGTGAACTGACGTCCGGCGCAGCGGACGAGGTGCTCGCGTGTGACCTCCGGCGCTGAGTGGAGGAGCGCCATCGTGTCCTGGAGCTGGTCGCGGAAGCCATAGGCGCCTCCCGACTGGTAGTAGCCGCTGCGTCCCCACACGCGGCAGGAGAGCGTCTGGTAGAGGAGCCAGCCGTTCGCGAGGATGTCGATCGCGCGGTCGGGCGTCTCCACGTGGACCGCGCCGAGCGTGTGACTCCAGTACTCCCAGACCGCCTCGAGGGCCTGGCGTGCCCCCGCGGGGGAGCAGAACCGCTCGCCGAGAGCGCGGGCGTCCTCGAGGCCGCCGGCCGTCGCCAGCGTGAACACCACCTCACGCTCCTCGTCCGGCTCGATCTGGAGGTACGCCTGCATCGCCGCGCACGGGTCGAGCCCCGCCCCGGTACGACCGGACAGCTTCACGCGGCGCAGCGCCTCGGGATCCCGGAGCGTCCCGTTCCTTCCGATGAACTCCGTGCGGCTCCCCGTGAGCGTCCGGGCCGTCTCGCTGACATCCACCGCCACCAGGCGCTCGTTCGCCGCCCTGCCGTACGCGTTGCGCGCGACCAGCATCCCGCTCAGGGGATCGGTCTCGGTCACGATGTGCATGAGGTTGGCGTGGCGCCACTCACCGAGCACCAGCTCCCAGTACCCGGTCACCGACAGCCGCCGGATCCTGTTGGACCGGTTGCCCAGCTTGAGCACGGCGAGCTTCACGGGCGCATCGAGCGCGACGAAGACCGTCAGCTCGGAGGCGATGCCGTCCTCCGCATGCTCGAAGACCGTGTAGCCGAAGCCGTGCCGGCAGTCGTAACCGGTGCGCCCGCGCGCGGGAAGCGGCGTCGGCGACCAGAAGACCCCCGACTCCTCGTCGCGAACGTAGAGCGCCTCGCCGCTGGCGTCGCTGACGGGGTCGTTGTGCCAGGGAGTGAGGCGGAACTCGTGCGCGTTGCCGGCCCAGGTGTAGGCCCCGCCGCTCTCGCTGACGACGGTGCCGATCTGGGAGCTCGCGATGACGTTGCACCAGGGGGCCGGCGTCGCCTTCCCCGGCTCGAGGCTGATCGCGTACTCCCGCCCGTCCGCCGTGAAGCCCCCGAGCCCGTTGAAGAAGACCCGCTCGCGCGGAGGCAGGGGCGCGACCGGCTCCGGAGCCGGCGGCGTCGCCCTGTGGAACCGCGCGGGGGTCCATTCCACCGGGGCGCGCCGGTCCGCCTGCTCGGCGAAGGTCCCCGCGGTGTCCACGAGCACCACGCGCGCGACCGTCTGGAAGAGGACCCGGTCCTCCTCGGAGATCTGTTCGGCGCGGCGCACGAACACCCCCCCGGGCTTGTCGAGCAGCTCTCCCGACGCGCCGGAGGTGATCAGCGCCACGATCCTGTCGTGGAGCACCGCGCGGTAGCCGGAGAAGTCCTCGTTGAGGATCACGAGATCCGCCGTCAGCCCCTTCATCCGCCAATAGGCGTGGCAGCGCAGCGCCTGCTCGACCAGGTCGACGTGATCGATGTTCGAGATCCGCACGAGCACGATCGGCAGGTCCCCCGAGACGGCGAACCTCCAGAGGCGCGATTGGCCTAGGCGGTTTCGCGCGATGACGCCCGCCGGCGCGCGCCGAAGGGCCGTCGCGTACACGACGGACGCGGCGAGGCGTCCGTACAGCTGCGCGTCGATCTCCGTGGCCGAGAGCTGGCGGAGCACCGCCTGGCTCCTGGCCTGCGCCATGTCGAACGCCCGCTCGACGAAATGGCGGTCGCCGTACTTGCCGATGAGGGCGAGCGCCTCCTCCCGCGTCGCGCAGGCGCCCGACACCGCCTGGATCGCGACGGACTCGTCGGGAGCGAGCTGCACCGTCTGGCGGATCGCCACGATGGGATCGAGAACCGTTCCCGCCGTCCCCGACAGGCGCGTCGCGCCGGGATCCATCGCCGCGGGGTTGTCCGGTCCGCGCCCGCGGCCGAGGAACCGGGCGCGATCGGTCTCGAAGGAGACGTCCGGCGCGGCGACGCCCGGCTCCACCAGGAGATGGAACATCCACGGCGACTCCTCCTCCGGGTTCCTGCGGCGCCGGTTGCAGAGGATGGCGTGCCGGTCCTCGAGCAGCTCGGTCGTGACGAACAGGTTGCCGAACGTCCGATGCGCGAGGTCGGCGTTCTGGGGGGCGAGGACGACTTCCGCGTAGCTCGTGACCTCGATGCTCCGCCTGCGCCGGGACATGTTCGTCAGCGTGACCCGGCGGATCTCGACGTCGTCCTCCGGCGAGACGCACAGCTCGGTGTGCGTCTCGATCTCGTGATCGCGCCGGCGGTACTCGGCGCGGG
Source organism: Candidatus Polarisedimenticolaceae bacterium (assembly GCA_035649595.1). Classification (GTDB taxonomy): domain Bacteria; phylum Acidobacteriota; class Polarisedimenticolia; order Polarisedimenticolales; family DASRJG01; genus DASRJG01. Next base: position 561 of record DASRJG010000158.1, on the reverse strand, counting down.
CTTGCATGAAGATGGCCTCGTACCGGTCGGCCTTGCGGCGGGTCGGCTGGTGGGCGGCGGACCAGAACCGCCCCGCCTCCCGGTCCCGGAGGTAGATGAAGGTCCCCCACGCGTCGCAGGTCGCATCCTCGCGCCACCGCGTCACGGCGAGGTCGCGCCACCGGCTCGCGCCTCCCCCCGCGTGAGAGGCGATCACGTGGTAGCTGCCGTTGGAGAGGAGGTGGACCTCGGGCATCGCCGCGTCGGGGTCGTCGAAGACGCGCAGGCGCGGCTGGCCCTCGGGGCGGTCGCCGCGGGGGCCGTATCCGTCCTCGTGCTCGTGCGGGGTCATCGTCGAGCCCGTCCTCGGCACGCGCTCCTGGAGCAGCGGCTCGGTCGCCTTCATCCTCGGGTCGGACATGAACCTGCGCGACATCGGCTTTCCGTTCAGCGCGTTGTCGAGGGCCGCGAGCCCCATCCCCTGGTGGTGCGCCATGAACGCCCGGACGATCGCCGGCTCCTTCGCGCGCGTCATGCGTCCGGGGGTGTGATCGATCGCCTCGTAGAAGCCAAACCGTCCGA
>DASRJG010000157.1:0-3936 GCA_035649595.1 Candidatus Polarisedimenticolaceae bacterium | reverse complement strand
CCCCCGACCAGGTCGCCTCCGCCGTGTGCCACTTCATCCAGCTCACCGGCGCGACCGCGTCGATCGATCGCTCGTTCGCGACGCTCGACGCGATCGGCGCCGCCGACGTCGTGCGCGCCGCGGACCGCGCCTTCGCGGCCGGCAACCGCACGGTCGTCACCCTCCTCCCAGCATGAGGACCGTCATCCTCCCGTCGGGCGGGACCCCGTTCATCTCCTTCCGATTGATGTTCGAGACGGGAAGCGCCGACGACCCGCCGGGGCGGGAGGGGCTCGCGGCGCTGACCGCGGGGCTCCTCGCCGAGGGGGGCACGCGCGCGCTGACGTACGAGCAGCTCCTCGACGCGCTGTATCCGATGGCCGCCGGGATCGGGGTGCAGGTCGATCGCGAGGCGACGGTCGTGTACGGCACGGTCCACCGCGACCACCTCGACGCCTACTACGATCTGCTCCGCCAGGTCGTGCTCGAGCCCCGCTTCGACGCGAAGGACTTCCTCCGGATCCGGGACGACCAGCGGAACGCGATCGTCGCCGGGCTCAGGGCCGCGGACGACGAGGCGCTGGGAAAGGAGGCGCTCGCCTCGATGCTGTACCCCGGCCAGCCGTACGGCCGTCCGGCGGAGGGGACCGTCGCGGGGATCGATGCGATCGGAGGAGCCGACCCGGCGTCGTTCCACCGGGAGCGCTATGCGCGCGACCGCATGATCGTCGGACTCGCCGGGGCCGTTCCCGACCCGTTCGTGCGGCGCGTCCTGGACGACCTCGCGGCGCTTCCGGAGAGCGGAGCGCCGCGCGGGACGGGGCCGCGGCCGGACGCGGGGGACGGCCTCACCGCCCTCGTCGTGACGAAGCCGGCACGCGCCTGCGCGATCTCGCTCGGCCACGACCTCCCGGTGACGCGCGCGGCGGACGACTTCTATCCGCTGTTCGTCGCGGGCTCTTACTTCGGCGAGCACCGGACGTTCAACGGCGTGCTGATGACCAAGATGCGCTCCGACCGCGGGCTGAACTACGGCGACTACGCCTACGTCGAGAGCTTCGTGCAGGACGGCTCCTCCACCTTCCCGCTCCCGAACGTCCCGCGCCGGCGCCAGGCGTTCACGATCTGGATCCGGCCCGTCGCCCCCGAGAACGCGCACTTCGCGATCCGTCTGGCCGTGCGCGAGATGCGCCGCCTCGTCCGCGACGGTCTCCCCGCGCAGGCGTTCGAGGAGACGAAGGAGTTCCTCGCGAGCTACAGCCGACTCTGGGTCCAGACCCCGTCGCGGCGGCTGGGGTACGCCATGGATGGCGCGTTCTACGGCCGGCTCGGGCTCGTGGAGGAGCTCGCGGCACGGCTCCCGGGGATGACGCGCGACGAGGTCAACGCCGCGGTCCGGCGCCATCTCGACCCGGAGCGGCTGCGCATCGCGATCGTCGCCGGTCCGGAGCACGCCGGCGCGATCGCCGAGGCGCTGGCGAGCGACGCTCCGTCGCCGATCGTCTACGCGACCGACACCCGCCCCGACGTGATCGAGGAGGACTGCGAGGTCGCCGTCGAGCCCCTCGCGCTGGACCGCGCGCGCTGCAGGATCGTGCCGGCCGACGCGATGTTCGAGCGCTGACAGGTAGGGGAAGGTTCTCCGCGTGAGCCGCCGGAACCGCATCGCGATCGCAGGTCTTGCGCTCGTGATCGTCGCGCAGGCGGCGGTCCTCTTCTTTCTCGTCGGCCGTCGCGGCTCGATGCGCGCGGCGCGAGCGACGCCGGTGCAGCGCGGGCTCGCGATCGCCGAGCGGATGGGATGCTTCGGATGCCACGGTCCGGGAGGGGAGAAGCCGATCGCCAACCCCGGGGCGAAAGGGGGCGAGGTTCCGGCCTGGGGAGGCGGGAACTGGATGATGTGGAACCGGGACGCGTCGGACGTCCGCGCGTGGATCCTGAAGGGCCGCCCCGAGCATCGCGCGCCGGATCCCGGGGCGCTGATCGCGATGCCCGCGTACGAGGGTCGCCTGACTCCCGATGAGATCGACGACCTGGTCGTCTACGTCCTGGCCGCTTCCCACTTCGGGGCGATCGACGATCCGCGGGCCGCGGCGGGGCACGAGGTCGCCTACCGCCTCGGATGCTTCGGCTGCCATGGGCCGGAGGGGCGCGGGCTCGTCGCCAACCCCGGATCGTTCAAGGGTTACGTGCCGCCGTGGGATGGCCCGGATTTCGCGGAGCTGGTGCGGGACGACGCGGAGCTCGCCCAGTGGGTGCAGAACGGCGTGAGCGATCGGTTCCGGGCCAACCCTCTGGCGCGAGGGATCTTGGAGCGCCAGGCGATCCGGATGCCCGCGTACGCGGACCGTGTGAGCGACGAGGACCTCACCGCCCTCGCGGCCTACGTCGCCTGGGTCCGGGCCCACCCCAGGAGCGCGCGCTGAGGATGCCGGGATCGGCTCCTCGGCGTATTCTCTTCGAGCGGGGTACGGAGGGACCATGGCTCCGATCAACGCGATGCCGCGGGCATCGCAGGGCACGGAACGCGTGCGCGAGCACCTGATGACGTCGTTGCACCTCGGTCGCCTCCAGCCGGGGGACCGGGTGCTGTCGGTCCGGCGCTTGGCGGAGATGACCGGCATGAACCGGAAGACGGTCCACCGCGCGTACCGGATGCTCGTCCAGGAGGGGTTCCTGGACGTCCGGCCCGGCGCGGGAACGTTCGTCTCGCAGGGGCCCGCACCGCGCCGCTCGCACGATGCGCTGATGCACGCCGTCAACCGCTGCCGCGGCGAGGCGCATGCGCTGGGTCTCACGCCGTCGGGGTTCGCCGACTTCGTCCACGGCACGCTCAACGGAGGGCTGGCCGGGTTGCCCGTGGTCGTCGCCGAGTGCAACCGGGAGCAGGTCGAGATGATCGGGCGGGATCTCCGCGCGGGACTTCAGGTCGAGGCGCGCCCCGTGCTGTTGGACGCGCTCGTCGCGGATCCCGCGGCGGCTCTGGCGGGGGCGTGGGGCGTCGTCACCACCGACTGCCATCGCGCCGACGTCGAGGCCGCCGCACGCTCGGTCGGGCTGCCGGTCTACCGCGTCGCGCTCGACGCGGAGTTCCCGCAGACGATCCTCAGATGGGCGCGCACGCGAGGCGTGGTGATGGTGGTGGGGGACGAGCGCTTCGGCCGCGTCTTCCTCCGGTTCCTCAGGCAGCTCGGGGCGCCGCCCGAGCTGATCGCGCGCGTGTGGATCGAGCCGCCGGCCCGCCTTCGCGGGGCGCTCCGGGCGGCGGGGGACGACGCCATCGTCCTCGTCTCCTCGCTCGTCGATCCGAAGATCGACGCGAAGCTCCGCCCCGGGGCCCGTCCGCTCGCGGCCCATTGGAGGCTCGCGGACGGCACGCTCGACCGGCTTCGCGCCGAGCTCGCGTTCGACCTCGCGGCCCGCCGCGAGGGGCACGCCTAGCGGGGGCTACCTCAGCGCCGACTTCGTCTTGACCGGATCCGCCGGCCGGGGCGGGAAGTCGTGCGGGTCGGCGGTCAGCTTCTTCTCGATCTCGGCGATGGCGCGGTCGAGCTGCGGATCGCGCCCGGCGATCTCTGCGGCCGGATCGTTCTCGACCTCGATGTCGGGCGACACGCCCTCCCCCTCGATCGCGTACTGTCCCGACTTCGAGAGCGTCGCGAACTGCGGGACCGTGATCCGGCCTCCGTCGAGCAGCGGTCCCTCCCCGGTGATCCCGACCACGCCCCCCCACGTGCGCTTTCCGATCAGCGGACCGAGCCCCGCCTCGCGGAACATGTAGGGAAAGATGTCGCCGTCGGAGGCGCTCGTCTCGCTGATCAGGCACGCCATCGGTCCGCGCATGACCACGTCCGGATAGGTGCGCGGGTCCTCGGCGGTGCGGGCGTAGCGGATCCCGAGGAGCGTCCGCCGAAGGCGATCGATGATCCACTGCGAGATGTTGCCGCCGCCGTTCGC
>DASRJG010000156.1:0-4966 GCA_035649595.1 Candidatus Polarisedimenticolaceae bacterium | reverse complement strand
GACGGGGAGCGGGTATCCGTACGCCCCGTAGCCGACCAGGTGCATCGGAGCGGTGCCGTCGCGAGGCGTCCCCCGACGGTGGGCGAGCGAGATCGGCACACGCGTCCCATCCGGAGCGGCGGCGTGCGTCCGCTCGATCTCGTAGAGCGACGGGTCGTACCCCCCCAGGACCTCGACCCGCTTGAGCAGGGTGCGCTCGCGCGTCTCCAGGTCGTAGTCGTAGATCGACGGCGGGGTCACCATCGACTGGTAGCGGAAGCGGAAGGTCGTGGCGGGGAACTCCGCGTTGATGTCCGGGAAGGTCGCGTACGCGGCTTCGGGGAAGGCGATCGCGTGCGGCGCGCCGCCGTCGAGCGGATGGACGACGAAGCGCTCGAGCCCGTCCTCGCGCTCGTAGGCGACCAGGTGGCGGGCGAACGGCTCGATGCCGGCGAGATGGACGTCCGCGCGGTGGGGGAGCACCTCGACCCAGCTCGCGCGGCCGGTCTCGCCGATCGGGCAGCGCGCGAGGCGGAAGTTCCGGCCCCGGTCGTTGATCCGGATCCAGAACACCTCGCCTCCGTGGTCGACCTCGTACTCGAGCTCCGGCGCGCGTGGCACGAAGACGCGGAAATCGCCGCGCGGCTCGTCGGCCGCGAGGTAGCGGACCTCGCTCGCCGTGTGGCTGTCGGAGTCGAGGAACAGGAAGCGCATGCTCCGCGAGCGGCGGATCGCGATCGAGAAGCGCTCGTCGGTCTCCTCGTGGATGAGGTCGGCCGCGGTCTCGCCGCGCACGTGGCGCCAGAGCCGGTGCGGGCGCTTCGCGTCGTCGTCGGTGACGTAGAACAGGGTCCTCCCGTCGGCGGTCCAGGCGACCGAGCTGACACGCTCGATCGCCTCGGGGCCCTCGGTGCCCCGGCCGAGGTCCTTCACGTGGAGCGTGTACTCGCGGTAGCCGGTGGTGTCGATCGAGTAGGCGAGGAAGTCCCCGTCGTCGCTGACGCTGAAGGCGTCCACCGCGAAGTAGGCGTGGTCGCGGGAGAGCGCGTTGAGGTCGAGGACGATCTCCTCGGCACTGTCCAGCGAGCCGACCTTCCGCGCCAGGATCGGGTACTGCTTTCCCTCCTCGGTACGGGCGTAGTACCAGTACCGCCCCTTGCGGTAGGGGACCGAAAGATCGGTCTCCTTGATCCGCGCGAGCATCTCCTTGTAGAGGCGCTCCTGGAGGTCTCCCGTCCGCCCCATGGCGGCGTCGGCGTAGGCGTTCTCCGCCTCCAGGTAGGAGCGGACGCCGGGATCGGCCTTGTCCCGGAGCCAGGCGTAATCGTCGGACAGGCGCTCGCCGTGGAGCGTGAAGGGGCGGGGGATGCGGGGAGCTTCCGGGGGCGCGGGCATCACCCGGGTTGTAGCACAGAAGGCCAAGTGTCCCGTTCCATCGCGGCAACTGCTCCGGCCGGTCGCGCGGAGCAGAGTGCCGCGATGGAAAGCGGGACGGCGAGGAGGCCTAGATCGGATTCCCGTCCGGATCCAGGTACTTCACCTCGCCCCAACCCAGCTCCTTGATCCCCGCCTCGATCCGCGCGCGGTCGCCGACGATGACCCAGACCATCCCGTTCGGGTTCAGGTTCTTCTTGGCGTTCGCGTCGAGGTCGGTCGTCTTCAGCGCCCGGACCTTCGCCGGGAAGGTGGCGAAGTAGTCGTCGGGAAGGCCGAACCGGACCATCTCCCCGATCGACCCCTCGATCGCTCCCTGCGTCTCCCACTGTCCCGGAAGGGTCCGCGTCATCCCGTCCTGGGCGATGGCGAGCTCCTCGGCGGTCACCGGCTGCCCGCCGACGATCCCCTTGAACTCCTTCATGACCTCGACCAGGGCTTCCTTGGTCTTGTCGGTCTGCACCGGGGCGTATCCGATGAACGGTCGCTGGCCGCGGGCGTCGGGCACGAACGTGTACGAGCCGTACGACCAGTGCTTCCCTTCGCGCAGGTTCATGTTGAGGCGCGCCACGAACGATCCCCCCAGGACCTGCGTCATCGTCTTGAAGGGGATCTCGTCGGGATTCGAGGTCGGCGAGACGAGCTGCCCGGCGATGATCACCGACTGCGCCGCGCCGGGCTTGTCCACCAGATAGATCGTGGTCGCGTTCTTGTTGCTCACCGTCGAGAGCTTCTTCGACGGCACCGAGCCCTGCTTCCAGTCCTTGAACAGCGCCTCGAGCTTCGGCTTGATCTCCGACATGGTCGTGTTGCCGACGACGACCATCGTCGCGTTGTTCGGCTTGAACCAGGTCGAGTGGAACTTGACCAGGTCGTCGCGGGTGAGCTTCGCGACGCCGTCCTCGTATCCGGATCCTGAGAACGGGAGGCCGTAGGGGTGCCCCGGGCCGTACAGGAGCTTCGGGAACACCCGCAGCGCCATGCCGACCGGCTGCGCCTTCTCGCGCTGGATCCCGGCGATCTGCTGCTTCTGGAGCCGCCGGAAGTCGGACTCGGGGAACGACGGGTTGAGGATGACGTCCGCGAAGAGGGCGAGCGACGGATCGAGGTTCGCCTTGAGCGCGGAGAGCGTCACGTACGAGGTGTCGAGATCGGACCCGGCGCCGATGGCCGCGCCGAGGCGCTGCTTCTCGTCCGAGATCTGGAGCGACGAGCGGCTCTTCGTCCCCTCGTCGAGCATCGACATGGACAGCCCGGCGGTGCCGGGGATCCCCCCCTGGTCCGCGGAGAACCCTGCGTCGAGCATCAGGTCGAAATCGACCACCGGGATCGAGTCGCGCTGGGCGAGCAGGATCTTCATCCCGTTCGACAGGGTCGCCTTCTCGACCTTCGGGAAGGCGACGTTGGGGGCCGCGCCCCCTTCCGGCATCTTCTTGCGATCGACGCTGGAGGCGATCGCCTTCAGGTCGGCGGGGTAGGGATCGATCTCCAGGACGTACACCCCGTCGGAGAGCCACTTCTGCGCGGCCTCCTTCACCTGGGCCGGCGTCGCGCTGCGAACGATCTCGAGGTTGCGCTTGTAGACGTCGGGGCTGCCTCCGTAGATCAGGCTCGCGGCGAGCACGTCGGACTTGCCGCCGAAGCCGCCGATCCGCTCGACCCCCCGGATGAAGCCGGAGAAGACGTCGGTCTTGACACGGTCCAGCTCGTCCTGGGTCGGCCCGCCGGAGAGGAACCGGGCCATCTCCTCGTCCATGGCCCGCTCGACGATCTCCGGATCGACCCCCTTCTTCACGTCGGTCTGGAGGGTGAACAGCCCCGCGATCTCGCGGGAGTCGATGTAGGCGTTGGCCGCGGTGGCGTTCTGGTCGTCGTAGACGAGCCGCTTGTACAGGCGCGAGCTCTTCCCGTTGGAGAGGACGCCGGCGGCGAGATCGAGCAGGACACGGTCGCGCGTCGCCTCGCCGGGGACGTTCCACATCTTGAGGATGCGCGTCTGCGGGACGCGATCCTGGACCGATTGGCGGGAGCTCCCGGCGCGCTTGGCGACCCACTGGTCGAACCGCGCCACCGGCGGCCCGGGGGGAATGTCGCCGAAGTAGCTCTTGACCTTTCCGAGGACCTGCTGCGTGTTGACGTCGCCGGCGACGACGATCACCGCGTTGTTCGGTCCGTAGTAGGTCTTGAACCACTCCTTCACGTCGTCGAGCTTGGCGGCGTCGAGGTCCTCGAGCGAGCCGATGACCGTCCACGAGTAGGGATGCCCCGCGGGGAACGTCGCCTTCGTGGAGAGCTCCTCGGCGATCGAGTAGGGCTCGTTGTCCCCTTGCCGCTTCTCGTTCTGGACGACCCCCCGCTGCTCGTCCAGCTTCGCCTGGTCGATGGCGCCGGCGAGGTGCCCCATCCGGTCGGACTCGAGCCAGAGCACGGTGTCGAGCGCGGACTTCGGCACGTTCTGGAAGTAGTTCGTGCGGTCGTTGTTGGTGGTGCCGTTCAAGTCCGTCGCGCCGAGCGGCTCGACGGCCTTGAAGTAGTCGTCGTTGAAGTTCTCGCTCCCGTTGAACATGAGGTGCTCGAAGAGGTGCGCGAACCCGGTCCGTCCGGGCTTCTCGTTCTTCGACCCGACGTGATACCAGACGTTGACCGCCACGATCGGAGCCTTGTGGTCCTCGTGGACGAGCAGCGTCAAGCCGTTGTCGAGCGTGAACCTCTGATACGGGATGTCGGGAATGGGAAGCTCCGCGGCGAGCGCGGGCGCCGTCGCCAGGACCAGGCCGAGGGCGACGAGACCTCTCTTCGTGATCACGTGATGTTCTCCTTCAATGTGGCGCGCCATCTCGGTCGTGTACGGGCCCATGATGCGCCGGTTTCAGGGTGCCGGTGTCCGACCGGGCGGAGCGACGGACCACCTTACCAGATCGGGGCCGCCGCGTTAACATGCGGCGGATGGGGCGAGGAAATCCCGAGGAGGGGATGATCCTGGCGGGGCGTTTCGGCCCCCTCGAGGTTCAGGTCCTCGAAGCGGTCTGGGCCGCCGGCGGTCCCGCGACGGTGCGCACGATCCACGACGCGTTTCCGCGGCTCGCCTACACGACCCTGATGACGACGCTCGACCGCTTGCACCGTAAGGGGGTGCTCCAGCGGACGAAGGCCGGGCGAGCCTACGCGTACGTCGCGCCGCTCTCGCGCCGCGAGATGGAGCTCGAGCTCGTCACGCAGAGCATCGAAGGGATTCTCGGGGGGCGCGGGCGCCGCGGCCTCGCCCCTCTCCTGTCGTGCTTCGTCGACGCCGTGGGGGAGCGCGACCTCCGCCTGCTGGACGATCTCGAGACGCTCCTCCGAGCGAAGCGGCAGCGATCGAGCCCGGAGGAGTCGTGACGGCTTACCTCGGCCTCGGGCTCGTCTTCGCTTCGATCGCGTTCGTCGCTGCGAACCTCGCGCTGTCCGCCGTGACCGTCGCTGTCTGGCGTCTCGGCGGCCGCCGGATCCGCCGTCCCGGCACGCTCTTCCTGCTGCGCATGGTGCCGTCCTTGGGGGCGACGGCCGCGGCCGC
>DASRJG010000155.1:0-13459 GCA_035649595.1 Candidatus Polarisedimenticolaceae bacterium | reverse complement strand
CGAACGCACCGATACCTTCGGGTTCCGCTTCCCCAACGTCATCGTGATCGCCGCCGTCAACGACGTCTTCCCGTGGTCCACGTGCCCGATCGTCCCCACGTTCACGTGCGGCTTCGATCGATCGAACTTCTCCTTGGCCATTCCCGCTCCTTCCTCCGACGTCCCGTGCTGGAGCCCATGACCGGATTTGAACCGGTGACCTCGTCCTTACCAAGGACGCGCTCTGCCGACTGAGCTACATGGGCCCGCTTAGCCTTCGATCCTCCGCCCTTCGCCGCGGCCGCCTGTCGTGGAGCGGGAAACGGGACTCGAACCCGCGACCCTCAGCTTGGAAGGCTGATGCTCTACCAACTGAGCTATTCCCGCCCTCGTCACCCGATCGTTCCCGCTTCACGCGCCGTGGTGGAGAGGGAAGGATTCGAACCTTCGAAGGCATAAGCCGGCAGATTTACAGTCTGCTCCCTTTGTCCACTCGGGAACCTCTCCACGCTCCGAGACCGCGTCACCGCCCTTCGGCTGCACCCCGTCTTCACCGAAGGTCGGCCCCGACGCCGGCCCCCATGGAGCTGGCGAAGGGATTTGAACCCCCGACCGGCGGTTTACAAAACCGCTGCTCTACCCCTGAGCTACGCCAGCAGGCTTGACAAACGGCAGATGTTAACAGCGGCGTCAAGGGCTTTCAAGGCGTCGCTCGTGGATTTCTCAGCTCCCGGTCCCCCTTCGCTGGCGCACGACCTCGTACAGGAGGGCGCCGACCGCGACCGACACGTTGAGGGACTCGACGGCGCGCGCCAGGGGAAGCGACACGCGGACGTCGGCGGCGGACAGGAGCCCCCGCCGGAGGCCGCGGGCCTCCCCCCCGGCGACGACCGCGAGACGCCCACGGTACGACTCGGCGTCCCAGGGAAACCGTGCCCGTGGATCCAGCGCCACCACGCGGAACCCCGCCGCCTTGAGCGACTGGATCCGCCGCGAGAGGGCGGGCTCCCGGGCGACCGGGATCCTTTCCAGGGACCCGGCCGCCGTCTTGGCGACCGCCGGGGTGATCCCGGCCGTGTTCTCGGTCCCGAGCAGGACGCCGTGCGCCCCCGCCGCGGCCGCGGTCCGGATGACGGCCCCGAGGTTGCGCGGGTCCTCGATCCCGTCCAGGAGGATCAGAAGGCCGTCGGAGCTCCCGGCGGCCTCCGCGCAGACCGCGTCGGCGTCGGCGTATTCCGAGGGGGCGACCACCGCGGCGACCCCCTGGTGGACGGCTCGTGCGCCGACCTTCCGCCCGAGCGCCTCGCGGGGGAGATGGGTCACGGGGATGCCCGCCTCGCGGGCCGCGCGGAGCAGCCGGCCGAGGTTGTGCCCGCCCCCCTCCCGGCTGACGAAGAGCCGGTCGATCGTCCTCGATCCCGCCTCGAGCGCCTCGAGGACGGGGTGGAGGCCATAGAGGATCTCCTGCCGCGGCTCCCCGCCGCGCGTCATGCGAGGCTCGCCAGCGTCCGCTCCAGTCGCGACGCCGCCGAGGGGACGGTCTCGGCGAGCACGCGATGTCCCGAGACGATCAACGGGACGAGGCGATCGAGCTCGCGGCCGTGCGCAGACCCGGTGAGGGCGATCCTCACCGGCTGGAACAGGCCGCGGCCGCGCACGCCGGTCTCCGCGGAGACCTCGTCCTTGATCGCCGTCCACCCCGCTCCATCGAGCGCCGTCACGGCGGCCAGGCGCCGGAGGAAGGCGGCGAGGACACGCGACGCCTCGTCCGACATCAGCGACGCGCGCTCCTGCTCGGCGGCCGCGCCCCCCGCGTGGAAGACCGGCTCGGCGTCCCGGGCGACGGCGTCGAAGCGCGCGAGCGCCGGTCGCAGGAACTCCGCGAGCTCCGCCGTCCACGCACGGGCGACGCGCGCCTGCGCGGCGGTGATCCGGCCCGCGCGCACGAGCGCGGCCGACACCTCGTCGGTCAGCGCGTCCGCGGGCATGCGCCGGACGTACTGCGACGCGATCCACTCGAGCTTCGCCGGCTCGAAGACCGCGGCCGAGCGGCCGACCCGGTCGAGGTCGAACTCCCGAACCAGCTCGTCGCGACCGACGATCGTGCGGTCCCCCGGCGGCGACCACCCCAGGAGCGCGAGCGCATTGACGAGCGCCTCGGGGAGCACACCGTGCGCGCGCCACGCGGCGACCGAGGTCGCGCCGTGGCGCTTCGACAGTCGCTCGCCATCCGGCCCGAGGACCATCGGTACGTGAGCGAACTCCGGAACCGCCGTGTCCATCGCCTGGTACAGCAGCACCTGGAGCGGGGTATTGGAGAGATGATCGTCGCCGCGGAGGACGAGGTCGATCGCCATCGCGGCGTCGTCCACGGCGGCGGCGAAGTTGTACGTCGGCCTCCCGTCCCCGCGGAGGAGGACCGCGTCGGGGATCTGCGCGAGCGGGACCCGCACCTCACCGTGGAGGCGGTCGTGAAAGACGACCACGTGCCCCTCCGCGACGGTCCGGGCGGGGACCTTGAACCGGACCACGAACGCTTCCCCGGCCTCGGCGCGGCGGCGCCCGTCGGGCTCGGGGGCGGATCGGCACGGGTCGCGGTGCCCGGCGTGGTGCGGCGATCCCTCGGTCGCCGGCTCGGTGCAAAAGCACCGGAACGCCGCTCCGCGCGACAGCAGGCTGCCGGCCATGCCCGCGTACCGGTCCAGTCGCTCGGACTGCCGGTACGGACCGAGAGGGCCGCCGACGTCCGGGCCCTCGTCCCACGAGAGCCCCAACCATCTCAGGTCGTCCAGGATCGCCGCCTCCGAGCCTTCGCTCTCGCGCCGTGTGTCGGTGTCCTCGATCCGCAGGGCGAGCGTTCCCCCTCGCCCGCGGGCCACCAGCCAGTTGAAGAGCGCGGTCCGGGCGTTCCCCAGGTGCAGGGAGCCGGTGGGGGACGGGGCGAACCTGAGGCGCGGCCGCATCACGGCGCCCGCTCGTCGCGCCGCAGCAGCGCGACCGCGTGACAGCCGATCCCCTCGCGCCGTCCGAGCGCGCCGAGTGTCTCGAGCGTCGTGGCCTTGATCCCGATCCGTCCGGACTCCACGCCGAGCGCGGACGCCACCGCCGCCCGCATCGCCTCCGCGCGCGGACCGATCCGGGGATGCTCGGCGAGCAGCGTCACGTCGACGTTGACGACGCGGAAGCCGGCCGCCGCGACATGGGACGCCGCGAGGCGCGCCAGCGCCGCGCTGTCGGCGCCGGCGAGCCGCGAATCTTCCTGGGGGAAATGGTGGCCGATGTCCCGCAGGCCGGCCGCTCCCAGGATCGCATCCATCACGGCGTGCAGCACGACGTCCGCGTCGGAGTGCCCGGCGAGCCCCGGCTCGCCCGGGAACGGGACGCCGCCGAGCACGAGCGTCCGCTCGCCGCCGAAGCGATGGACGTCGAAGCCGTGACCGATCCGCAAGTCGTCCCCCGCAACGCGCGCGCGAGCGCGCTCGAGATCCTCCGCCGTGGTGATCTTCACGTTGCCGGGGTCTCCCGGGACGATCGCCACGCGCCGGCCCGCGCGCTCGAGCGCCGCCGCCTCGTCGGTCGCGTCGAACCCGGCCGCCTTCGCCGACGCGAGGGCCTCGATCAGCCAGTCCCTTCGCGCGCCTTGCGGGGTCTGCGCGAGGTGGAGCGCTCGACGATCCAGCGTCTCGTGGACGAACCCCGTCCCGTCGTCCCGCTTGATCGTGTCCGCCGCGGGGACCGCCGGGATCGCGGCGCCGTGGCGCCGGACGGCCTCCACCACGGCTGCGATCGTCGCCGGGCGGACGAACGGGCGCGCCGCGTCGTGCACGAGCACGAGGCTCGCGTTCGTCGCCGCCTCCACGCCGGCCAGGACGGAGTCCATGCGTCTTTCGCCGCCCGCGACCACCCCGGCGACACGAGGCTCCCGCCGTAGATCGCGCTCCGGCGCCCCGCCGATCTCCCGGGGGTCGAGGACCACGACGATCGCATCGACGTCGTCCGAGCGCCCCATCGCGCGCACCGAGCGCGTGACCAGGCTCTCGCCCTCGATCGAGAGGAACTGCTTCGGAACCGCCCCGCCCATGCGGGTGGACCGTCCGGCGGCGACCACGACGGCGGCCACGGTCACGGGCTAGACCTCCATCAGCTCCTTTTCCTTGCCCTTGCTCAGCGCGTCGACCTCGGCGACGTACTTGTCGGTCTTCTTCTGCACGTCGTCCACGGCGCGGCGCCCGTCGTCCTCGGAGAGCTTCCCGTCCTTCTGCAGCTTCTTGAGCTCGTCGTTCGCCTCCCGCCGGACCTGGCGGATCGCGGTCCTGGCCTCCTCGGCGAGCCCGTGGACCTTCTTGACGAGCTGCTTGCGGCGCTCCTCGGTCAGCGCGGGGATCGGGATCCGCACGAGCTTTCCGTCGTTGGCGGGGTTGAGCCCGAGGTCCGCCGAGAGGATCGCCTTTTCGATCGCCCCGACCGCCGAGGGATCGAACGGCTGGGCGACCACCATCGCGGGCTCGGGGATCGAGAGCTTGGCGACCTGGTTCAGCGGCGTCATGGTCCCGTAGTAGTCGACCATCACCCCGTCGAACATCGCGAGGGACGCCCGTCCCGTCCGCACGGCGGCCAGCTTGTGCCGCGCGTCGTGCAAGCTCGCCACCATCTTCTTCTCGACCTGCTCGAGAACCTGTTTGTCCGTCATCGCCTCACTCCGCCACGACCGAGCCGATCGGCTCGCCCTGGATCACGCGCCGGATGTTCCCGTCCTGCCGGATGTCGAAGACCACGATGGGGAGCTTGTTGTCCATGCACAACGATATCGCGGTCGCGTCCATGACCTTCAGCCCGCGCTCCAGGACCTCCCGGTAGGCGATGCGCGGGTACCTCGTCGCCTTCGGGTTCACGTTCGGGTCGGCGTCGTAGATGCCGTCCACCTTCGTCGCCTTGAGCAGCACCTCGGCCTTGACCTCCATGGCCCGAAGCGCCGCCGCGCTGTCGGTCGTGAAGTAGGGGTTCCCCGTCCCGGCCGCGAGGATGATGATCCGTCCCTTCTCCAGATGGCGGATCGCGCGTCGCCGGATGAAGGGCTCCGCCACCTGCCGGATCTCGAGGGCCGACAGCACCCGGGTCTGGATCCCCCGCTGCTCGAGCTGGTCCTGCAGGGCGAGCGAGTTGATCAGCGTCGCGAGCATCCCCATGTGGTCGCCGCTGACGCGGTCCATCCCGATGGAGGCGGCGCGCACGCCGCGGAAGATGTTGCCGCCCCCCACGACGAGGGCGAGCTGGACGCCCAGCGCGTGCACGGACGCCAGCTCGTCGGAGAGAACGCGGACGACCTCGGGATCGATCCCGAAGGTCGAGGCGCCCATCAACGCCTCGCCGGAGAGCTTGAGGAGCACCCGGCGATAGCGCAGCGACCCCGGCGCGGCCATGGCGGTCAGGCGCTCTCGCCGAGCACGAACCGGGCGAACCGCTTGACGGTCGTCCCCTCCCCCAAGTGCTGCTTCACCGTCTTCTCGGGGTCCTTGACGAACGGCTGCTCGAGGAGGCAGATCTCCCCGAAGTACTTCTCGAGGCGCCCGGCGACGATCTTCTCGATCACCTGCGGCGGCTTCCCGGACTTCTCCGCCTGCTCCCGCGCGATCTCACGCTCGTCGGCGAGGACCTTCGGCGAGACGTCCTCGCGCCGCACGAACTTCGGCGCCGCCGCGGCGATGTGCATCGCGACGTCGCGGAGCAGCGCCTCCGATCCGCCGCCGGCCGCCTTGCTCTCGGCCTCGACGAGCACGCCGATCTTTCCTCCGGTGTGGATGTAGGAGGCGAGGATCGAGGCAGGCCCTTGCCGCTCGAACTTCACGTACCGGCGGAGCTGCATGTTCTCGCCGATCTTCCCGACCGCCTCGCCGATCGTCTGGCGGACCGAGCGGCCGTCGGGCCCGGCGGCGTCGAGGAGGGCCTCGGCATCGGCGGAGTCCGCGGCTCCGCCTGCGGTCGCGCGCCCGCGGGCGAGGGCGGCGTCCAGCGCGATCTGGACGAGCTTCTGGAAGTCGGCGCCCCGCGCTGCGAAGTCGGTCTCGCAGTTCATCTCGACGAGGACCGCGGCCGCTCCCCCGGGGGCGACCTGGGCCGCCACGACTCCTTCGCCCGTCGCGCGTCCGGCCTTGCTCGCCGCCGCGGCGAGCCCCTTCTTCCGGAGGATCTTCTCGGCCTCGGCGAGGTCGCCCTTCGATTCCACCAGGGCGCCCTTGCACTCCATCATCCCGACCCCGGTCTTCTCCCGGAGCTGCTTGACCACGCTCGCCGAGATCTCCATCACGTCCCCTTTGTGCTCCATCGTCAAAAAGCCCCGGCACGGCCGACGACCGCACCGGGGCTCGATTCCGTCGTCGAAGCGGAGGTCAGTCGGCCGAGGGCTCGTCCGCCGCCGCTACGGCCTCCGCCGCCTCCGCGACCCCTCGCGCCCCTCGCCCGGGCGTCCGCCCGCGCACGCCCGGCTTGGTCGCCTGGGCCCGCAGCCGCTCGCGCCGCGCCTCGCGCGCACGCACGCGCTCGGCGATGTTCTGCGTCGCCCCGGCCTTCTTCTCGGACTCGGCCTCGCGGTCGCGCCGCGCGGCGTCCCAGACCGCGCGCCCTTCCAGAATCGCGTCGGTCACGCGTCCGGCGAAGAGCTTGATGGCGCGGATGGCGTCGTCGTTACCGGGGATCGGGAACTGGACCGGCTCCGGATCGCAATTCGTGTCGATCACGCCGATGACCGGGATTTCGAGCTTGTTCGCCTCGGCGACCGCGATCTTCTCGCAGAACGGATCGACGACGAACAGCGCGGCGGGAAGGGTTTCCATCCCCTTGAGGCCGGAGAGCGTCTTCTCGAGCCGGGCCCGCTCCTTCTCGACCTGGGCGATCTCCTTCTTCGTGACCTTGACGTCGCGCTCTCCCGCGGCGATCTCTTCCAGGTCGCGCAGCCGGGCGAGGCTCTTCTTGATCGTCGCGAAGTTGGTCAGCGTCCCCCCGAGCCAGCGTTGGTTGACGAAGCTCATGCCGGCGCGGCCGGCCTCCTCGGCGATCGTCTCCTGCGCCTGGCGCTTCGTGCCCACGAACAGGACGTTCCCTCCCTCGGCGGAGGTCTGCTCGACGAACGCGAGCGCGTCGCGGAACAGCTTGACCGTCTTCTGGAGGTCGATGATGTAGATGCCGTTCCGCGCGCCGAAGATGTACTCCTTCATCTTCGGGTTCCAGCGACGCGTCTGGTGCCCGAAGTGGGCGCCGGCCTCGAGCAGCTCCTTCAGGGTGACGGAAACCAAGAACAGCCTCCTTGGATTAGCGCTTGCTGAACTGGAAGCGCTTGCGGGCGCCCGGCCTGCCGTACTTCTTCCGCTCGACCTTGCGCGGGTCGCGCGTCAGGAACCCGGCTTCCTTGAGCTTCGCGCGCAGCTCCGGGTTGTACTCCACCAGCGCGCGCGCGATCCCGTGACGGAGCGCACCCGCCTGCCCCGCCGGCCCGCCGCCGCTCACGCGCACGAGCACGTCGAACTTGTCGGCGGTCTCCGTGATCACCAGCGGTTGCCGGATGATCATCTTGAGCATCTCGTTCGGGAAGTATTCGTCGAAGGTCTTCCGGTTGACGGTGATCGCGCCGTGGCCGGGCCGGAGGTAGATGCGGGCCGCCGAGGTCTTCCTGCGTCCGGTTCCGTAGTACTGAATTGCGCCTTCGCTCAACGGCGATCTCCTGGGTGGTGCGCTACGTCCGGACGGCGTCCGGGATGGCCAGCGGCTTCGGCTGCTGGGCGTCGTGCGGATGCTTCGGGCCGACGTAGACCTTGAGCTTCCGCGCCATGGCGCGGCCGAGGCTGTTCTTGGGGAGCATGCCGCGCACGGCGCTCTCCACGAGGCGCTCGGGGCGGGTCTGGAGGAGCTTGCCGGCGGCGATCTCTTTCAGGCCCCCCGGGTAGAGGGAGTGGTGCCGGTAGATCTTGCCGGTCAGCTTGCGACCGCTCAACCGGACCTTCTCGGCGTTGACGACCACGACGTGGTCCCCGGTGTCCTCGTAGGTCGTGTAGACCGGCTTGTGCTTCCCCGCCAGCCGGGACGCGACGACCGTCGAGAGCCGGCCGAGCGTGAGCCCGGCGGCGTCGACGACCCACCACGCGCGCTCCACCTCGCCTCGCTTCGGAACATACGTCTTCATCGAAGAGACCTCGAACGAGCGCTCCGATGTGGGGAGCCATGACCCAGGACCCGGAACGAGCGCAACCTTATATCAACGGGCTCAAAGAGTGTCAAGGGAAGGACTTATACTCGGAATCGTGCCGGACCCCGTCGAGAGCCGCGATCCGGGGCGGGTGCGGGCGATGTTCGGGGGGATCGCCCGGCGCTACGACCTCCTGAACCACGTCCTGAGCCTCAACCTCGACCGCGGCTGGCGGGCGCGGGCGGCCCGGGAGGCCTGCGTCGAGCCCGTGGAGCGGGTCCTCGACCTGTGCGGCGGCACCGGGGACCTGACCCTCGCGCTCGCCCGCGCGGCCGACTCCCCCTCCGTCGTGGTGTGCTGCGATTTCTCCCGTCCGATGCTCGCGCGGGCCGCGGCGAAGTTCCGGAGCCGCGGCGTGGCGGACCGGTGCGTCACGATCGAAGGGGACGCCCTGCGGCTGCCGTTCGCGGACGGGACGTTCGGTGCGATCACGGTCGGTTTCGGGATCCGCAACCTCGCGGACATGGGAGCGGGGCTTCGCGAAGCGCTGCGTGTCCTCGCACCGGGAGGGCGGCTCGTCGTGCTCGAGTTCAGCCGTCCGCGGGGGCCGGTGCTGTCGCGGCTTCACGGGCTCTATCTCGAGCGCGTGGTGCCGCTCCTCGGCGACGGCGCCGCCGGGCGGACCGGTCCCTATCGCTACCTCGCCCGAACGATCGGAAGCTTCCCCGAGCCCGACGTGCTCGCGGGGACGATCCGCGAGGCCGGCTTCGCGGCGGTCGGCTGGCAGGCGCTCTCCGGCGGCATCGTTTGCCTCCACACGGCCTTCAAGGAACCGTCGCCTCGATCCCCAGGTCCTTGATCCGGACGAGCAGCCGCTTGTAGTTGACGCCGAGGATCTCCGCCGCCCGCGTCTTGTTCCCCTGGGCCTCGGCCAGCGCGCGCTCGATCATCCACCTCTCCACCTGATCGCGGACCCGCGCGGAGGCCGCGTCCAGCCCGCCCGTGAGATCGAACGTCCTCGCGAGGTCGGGACCCGCCTGCGTTCCGGCCCCCTCCGACTGCGGGAGCGCGAGGTGGCCCGGCTCGATCCGGTCGCCGTCGCAGAGGATCGCCGCGCGCTCGATCGCGTTCTCCAGCTCGCGCACGTTCCCCGGCCAGCGATGCGTGGTGATCGCCGCGACCGCCTCGTCCGAGAACGCCAGCCCCTCGCGGCCGAGGTCGCGGCGGAACTTCTCGAGGAAGTGCTCCGCGAGCCGCGGGAGATCGCCGGGCCGGTCGCGGAGCGCCGGGATCGAGACGCAGACGACGGCCAGCCGGAAGTACAGGTCCTCGCGGAACCGGCCGGACGCCGTCGCCCGCCGGAGGTCGCGGTTCGTCGCCGCGACGACGCGCGTGTCCACCTTGAGCGTTTTCGTTCCGCCGACCCGCTCGAACGTCCGGTCCTGCAGCAGCCGGAGGAGCTTGGCCTGGAGCGGCGGGGAAAGCTCGCCGATCTCGTCGAGAAACAGCGTCCCGCGGTCGGCCGATTCCACGCGCCCGGCCTTCGCCGGCCCGGCGCCCGTGAACGCCCCGCGCTCGTGGCCGAACAGCTCGTTCTCGAGCAGGTTCTCGGGGATCGCCGCGCAGTTGATCGCGACGAACGGCCCGCTCTTCCGGGGGCTGAGCTGATGGACCGCCCGGGCGAACAGCTCCTTCCCGGTCCCCGACTCGCCGAGCAGGAGGATCGTCGCGTCGGTCGCCGCCGCCTTCTGGATCTGCCGCGTCGCCTCGATGAGCGCCGGAGCGTCCCCGATGATCCGCGGGAATCCCAGCCGCTCGGCGAACTCCTTCTTGAGGAGGATGTTCTCCTCGAGCAGGTTCCTCCTCTCGACCGCGCGGCCGAGGATGAGCAGGAGATGGTCGGGGTCCACCGGCTTGGCGAGGAAGTCGAAGGCCCCCTTCTTCATCGCGCCGACCGCGTCCTCGACCGTCCCGAACGCGGTCATGAGGATCACGGGAACGTTCGGATCGGCCTCGCGCGCGGCGGCGAGGATCGTGTGCCCGTCGGCTTGGGGAAGCTTGAGGTCGGTCACGACCGCGAGGTAGCGGCCTCCGGCGAGCGCCCGCATCGCCGCGCGCCCGTCCTCGGCCTCCTCGACGGCGTACCCCTCCGCCTCGAGCGTCGCGCGGAGCATCGCGCGGAGGCTCTCGCGATCTTCGACGAGGAGGACGGGGGGCATCTCGCACGGGAGGATAGGTCCCGGGCGAGCGTCAGTTCAAGGGCGGGTTCGCCTTGATCTGCTCGAGCTTCTTGTTGGCGGCCTCGAGCGCGGCGTTCGCGCCCGCCAGCCGACCCTCGGCCCAATGCGCGCGCGCGGCGCCGTCCATCCCCTCGATCGCCGCGGCCTCCTCGGCGGCGAGCTGCGGTCGGGGGCGGAAAGGATTCTTGAAAGCGAGCAGGATGTCCTGCCAGCGGACGACGTCCGCGCGCGCCGCGTCCACCGACTCCTGCGCCTCGAGGAGGCGGCGCTGGTGATCGGCCTTGCGCGCTTCGCTGTCCTGGAGCCACTGGAGCGCGTCGGGCGGGGCCTCCGCCGGCTTCGCGCTCGGGTCCGGCAGTGGCGCCGGAGGGATCGCCCCGGGAAGGGACGTTCCGGGCGTGAACGCGGGCTCGGCGGCGGGCTTCTTCGCGGGCGCGCCGGGGGCGCTCGTCGGGGCCTCGCTCCCGGGGGGAAGCGTGCCACCGTCCGGCGCGGCGCGCCGCGCCGCCGCAGGCTCCGGCGTCGCGGCCGCGGACTCGGCCGGCTTCGCGGCGGCGATCGGCGGGGGCGCGGCGGCCTCCCGCTCCGAGCCGCCGCACGCCGCGGCGGTCAGGAGCAAGGCTGCGATCACGATGCGACTCACGCGGTCACCGTAACGCGAAGTCACCGCGTTGTCACGATCAGAGGTCGGTTTCCCACCGCGTGATGATCACGCGGGGCAGGTCCCATCCCGCCGGCGGCCAGTTGTCCTTGAGATCGGTGTCCCAGAACAGGTCGGGGGTTCCGGCCATCTTGCCGTTGCTGCCGGCCTTGGTCACCACGCTGCCGTAGTAGAGCGGCGTGCCCTGCGCGTCGAAATCGCCGCTGACATAGAGCAGCCCCCAGACGATCGCGTTGTAGCCGGTGATGTTCGGCCCCTTCGCGTTCCACTGCACGGAGCCTCCGAAGGTGTCCGCGGGGGTCACGCGCGGCTTCGCGAACGCGTCGGTCGTCGAGATCGCGGCGTAGTTCAGGTTGACCCACTCCTCGCCGGCGTCGTGCGCGCCGTTCTGGTTCACGTCGCGGAACGGCTCCCCGGGCCAGTGCATGGTGATCGGACGGCCCGGGCTCCCCTGGCTCGTCCAGTTGGCGGTGTTCGCGTAGAGGAACCCCTGGACGCCGTAGTTCGCGGAGATCTTCATCTCGGGGGTCAGGTTCACGGCGACGCCGTTGACGTCGGGATTGTGGGGGGCGATGCCGTCCTTCGTATCGAAGAAGAACACCCCCTGCTTGTTGTCGGTGAGCGTCGTGAAGTCGAGCGCCGCGCCGATCCCGTTCTCGCGGAAGGTCGTGCCGTTGTCCCAGGCGTAGTAGTGAACGTCGCTGCCGCCGGACTGGGCGACCTGCTTCCAGGTCTCGTAGTCGAACTCGGGGCATCCGACGCCGCCGTAGTGCTGGATCTTGTTCGATTTGTCCTGGTCGGTCGTGATCGGCGGATACGGCTGCGTCGAGGCCTGCGGGAACCACTGCGTGCAGACGCCGTCGGTCAGGAACCGGTACCACGGATCGTCGATCGTCTTCCCGTTCATCGTTCCCACGGCCGGATCGTACATGCCGTTCCAGACCGCGATGTCGTTCCAGCCGTGCAGGAGGTCGATCTTCGGCGACGGGGGAACGTCGCGCGGAAGGCTCAGCGGGATCTTGTTGTCGGCGCCGTTTCCGATGTCCACGTCGTCCACGGAGGTGATGGTCCCCCAGTGCGGGAAGAAGTCGCCGTTGAACGACATCTCCTCGCAGGAGTGGAGCGGGCCGAACGGACCCGGGAACGGCGTCTCGTTCAGCACGGCCTTGACCACGCGGGTCGCGATGATCGCTCCCGCGGCGTTGACGATCTCCACCGTCGCCTTGACCGTCGCCATGCCGTACCGGGTCCAGTTCCCGCCGATGCTCAGGTAGGGCGGCGCATACACGTCGATCGTCTTCACGCGCGCCCGGACCCCCACGGTGCCCGCCGGGAAGTTCGGCGCGATCTTGTCGCCGAGCCCGTCCAGGAAGGTCGCCGTCGCGCCGTTCGCCGCCCGGTCGATGCGCAGGTCGGGGCCGGCCTCGGTCCCCACCAGCATGTCCGCCAGCGCCGAGCGGTAAGGCTTGTCGAAGATGTCGTCGTTGCCGTCGGCGTCGCGGTCGATCCCGACCTTGTAGTACGGGGCACCGAGGGATCCGTCGGCCGCGACCGCGGCCGTCGGGCCGTCGCCGTCCACGTCGATCTGACGCAGCGTCCGGTTCACGACCGTCGTCAAGGGCTTGACGAGGTTCTTCGTCCCGCTCGCGCCGTACGGCGGCCGGTCGAACCAGCGCTTGACCTCGCGGATCGTCCCCTCGCCGAAGTAGAGCGCCTGCGCGGAGAGCTTCTCGTTCTCCGCGATGCGGTTCTCGGTGTCTGCCATGAGAAGGTAGGAGATCCCGAGAAGGCTCAGGATCGCCATCACGAGGACCGCGATCACCATGGCGGAGCCGCGCTCCGTCCCCGGGTCGTTCGTGCGATGCGTGCTCATGCCGATGGCTCCTTGCGCCCGCATGTCTAGTTGACCGTCAGCGACGGCATGGCGCAGGTCGTCGTGATGTTCGACGGGTTCCCCGCGCTATCGAGCAGCGTGAACACGTACAGGGTCGTGCCGATCACGTTGACGACCCGGTTCGTCCCGCTCCCCGCGTCCATGAACTTGTTGAAGACGTAGGTCACGTTCGTCGTGTTCCCGGACGTCATCGGGCTCGCGTAGTTCACCTGCGGCGCCGGTGCGCTGAAGTTGCTCTTGGTCGCAGTCCCGACCTCGTTCGGCGTGCCGAGGTAGGTCTCGATCCAGGTCCCGGGCGCGGCGATACTGGTGCCGTTGAACTGCGCCGTCTGCCAGCGCGGCTGGTTCCCCGCGTAGTCGGTCCAGCTGACCGTCATCGACGTGACCGAGACCGCGGTGAGACACCGGTCGTTCCCGAGCTTGTAGGACACTTCCTTGCACTTGGCCGAGCCGCTCGCGCAGCTCGCGATCGTGTTGGTCGTCGGGAACATGCTGAGGCAGCAGCCGAC
>DASRJG010000154.1:0-12008 GCA_035649595.1 Candidatus Polarisedimenticolaceae bacterium | reverse complement strand
CCGGCGAGCGGAACGAGGCCGCGCACCGCAGGCTCCGTCGCGACCTCCGCGTTGTCGAACGGCACCGCCGGGACTCCGAGCCCCTCCCCGTCGGGGAGCACGACGGCGAAGTCATCCCCCAGGCTCTCGCACGGGCGCGACAGCGCCGCGGCCGTCGTCTTCCCCGCCCCCGACGGTCCGGCGAAGATCCACGCGCGCCCCTCGCGGCGCACGCCGGCGCCGTGGAGCGCGAACCCGCCGCGCTCGATCGCGAGGTGCGCGAGCACGTATCGCGCGACGTTCTCCAGGATCCTCCCCGCCGGCTCTCTCCCCGCCGCGTCGATCGAGAGCCTCCAGGATCCGGGAGCCTCCTCCGAGAGCACGAAGTGGTACGAGCGCACGACGAGGCGTCCGCTCGCGCGATCGGCCTCGATCCGGTACCGCTCCCCCGGGGCCCAGGGCGCGAGCCCCCGCGCCGCTGCGTCCTCTTTCCTTCGGACCGTGACGCTCGGCGCCGCCTTTCCCCGCTCGACGAAGCCGCCGAAACGATCGTCGAGGACCTCGTCGAGCGCGTCCCCCAGCCCTTCGAAGCGGATGGCGAGCGGTCCGATCCGGAGCGTCCGCATCCTCGGAGGATAGCGTCGTTCGCTACAATCGGAGCCCCGTACCTCGAGGAGCCGATGCCGCGCGCCGTACGTCGCACGCTGTCCTGTCCGCAGCTCGCGAGCTACTTCCGCGACGCCTTCCGGCCTCGCGCCGAGTGGCTGGTCGGGATCGAGGTCGAGACCATGGCGCTCGACGCGGCGACGTCGCGGCCGGTCCCGTACGATGCGCCGGGGGCCTCGGTCCGCCGCTTGATCGAGGCGTACGCGGCCCGCCGCGGCGGGGCTCTGGTTCACGAGGGGGACCGCCCCATCGGCATCGACGGGAGCTGGGGCGGGATCTCGCTCGAGCCCGGCGGCCAGTTCGAGTGGTCGGCGCGCCCGACGACGAGCCTCGACGAGCTGGCGGTCGAGCTGGACGCGCACCTCGCCGCGATCCGGGCGCTCGAGGCCGAGGTCGGCGTGCGGTGGCTGGACGTCGCGGTGCAGCCCGACGCCCCGGTCGGCGAGATGCCGTGGATGCCGAAGGCGCGCTACGGGATCATGCGGGAGATCATGGCGCGCAAGGGGCGTCTCGCCCATCGGATGATGACGCAGACGGCGAGCATCCAGTGCGCGTTCGATTACGCCTCGGACGACGACTGGAGCCGGAAGTTCCGCGCCGCGGCACTGCTCGCGCCCGTGGCGGTCGCGCTCTTCGCGAACTCCTCGCGCGTGGACGGTGCCGCGTCGGGATGGGCCTCGTATCGCCAGGCGATCTGGCGGGAGACCGATCCGGACCGGTGCGACCTTCCGGACGTCGTGTTCGACCCCGCGTTCGGCATCGACGCCTGGGTCGAGTGGGCGTGCGACGTGCCGACGCTCTTCCTCAAGCGGGGGAAAGGGCTGATCCCGTCGAGCGGCGAGCCGTTCCGCGCCCTGATGAACCGCGCGGGGTGCGACGGCGTGACGATGGAGGACTGGGAGCTCCACCTGTCGTCGATCTTCACGGAGGTGCGCTCCTACTCCTACATCGAGGTGAGGAGCGCCGATCTCCAGCCCGCCCCTCTCGTCCTCGCGGTGCCGGCGCTCTGGACCGGGCTCCTCTACGACGACGGCGCCCTCGACGAGGCGCTCGCGCTGGGGCGGGTCTTCGACCATCCGGCCGCATGGCGGCGCGGGATGGACGCGGCGGCGCGGTCGGGGCTCCGCGGCGCGCCCGACGGCGTCGCGCTCGCCTCCCTCGCCGCGCGCGCGGTCGCGCTCGCGGCGGGGGCAGCCCGATCGGAGGCGGGCGCCGCCGCGCTCGCGAGGCTCGCCCGAGCGAAGGAGCTCGAGAAGGTCCCGCGATGATCGGCGCGATCGTGTTGGCGGCGGGCGCGTCGTCGCGCTTGGGACGTCCCAAGGCGTCGCTCCCGGTGCCGCATACGGGGAGGACCTTCGCCGAGACCGTGCTCGCGACGCTCCGGGCGGCCGAGGTCGGAGTGGTGCGCGTGGTCGTGGCGCCGGGAGCGGCGGGACCGAATCCGGAAGAGGTCGTCAACCCCGATCCCGGGCGCGGGATGCTCTCGTCGGTGCAGACGGGGCTCCGTGCGCTGCCGCCGGAGGTCGAAGCGGTCCTGGTGTGGCCGGTGGATCATCCCTTCGTGACCGTCGGAACCGTGCGCTCCCTCGTCGACCGCTTCCGGAGCGGCGCCCCTCCGGTCGTCGTTCCCAGCTACCGGGGACGGCGCGGGCACCCCGCGCTCTTCGCGGCCCGCGTGATCCCCGAGCTGATGACCGCCGACCCCGCGGAGGGGGCCCGCTCGGTGGTCCTGGCGCACGCGGATCGAGTCGAGCTCCCCGTGGAGGACCCCGGGGTGATCGGCGACATCGACACCCCGGACGACTACCGGCGTTGGACGAGCCCATGAGGCGGCGGCTCTCTCTCGCGGCGGCGGTTCTCGCGGCGGCTTGCGCCTCCCCCCATCCGGAGCGCGCCGCGCCCCGGCCGATCACCGACGCGGCGCGCGGCGTGCGCTACGTCGTCCCCGCCGGGTGGAGCTCCTTCGACGGCGAGATCCGCTCGCCGTCCGGCAGCCTGCTGACCCTCCGGGTCTACGACCTCGTCGAGGCGGACAAGGAGTTCGTGGCCGGGCTCCCCGACACCCTGATCCCGCAGCTCGAGGAGTGGGCGAAGTACTACTACATCGTGGACGGCGGGCCTCGACGGGCCTCGACGACGATCGCTTCGCTCCCGGCGACGGAGCTGGAGTACCCGATCCGCGTCCGGCGCTCCGACCCGCCGTCGAAGGTGACGTACTGGGTGGTCACGCGCAAGACGCGACTGTTCGTCCTGCGGGCCGCCTATCCCGCGAGCGGGCTCGCGTCCGACGAGCCGGTGATGCGCCGGGTGCTCGATGGATGGCAGTTCCTCGAGACGCCGCCCGGGCCGGGGTGACCTCCGGAACGCCTCAGTCGATGCTGGGCTGGGGCTTCCGGGCCACGCGGAACAGCACGGCGCTCATGACGGCGAACAGGAGCACGCCGAGGAAGTCGTAGCCTCCGTTCCCGAGCGATCCCCGCAGACCCGCCTCGGTGCTCCACGCCGCGATCTTCGTCGCGATGCCGTCGTTGACCGAGAGGAGCGCGACCACGACGCCGGCGAGCGCCCCTCCCGCGACGAGCCCGGTCGCGAACAGGCTTCCCGTCCCGAGCTCGCTCTCCGTGACCGCCTCGCCCTTGCGCTCCGCGACCCAGTCCGCCAGCCCCTTGATCGCGCCCCCGACGAAGATCGGGAGCGTGGTCGAGAGCGGGAGGTAGGCGCCGACGGCGAACGAGAGGGCCTTGACGCCGCACAGCTCCATGGTCACCGCGAGGAAGACGCCGACCAGCACGAACTGCCAGTCGAGGTTGAACGACAGCAGCCCCTTTATCAGCGTCGCCATCAGCGTCCCCTGCGGCGCGGGGAACTTGTCGCTGCCGATCGCGTGCGTGATCCCCTGCGCGGCCATGTCGATCGTCGGCTTGTCGAGGAGCTGCACGGTCATCCCGATCACGATCGACGAGGCGATCGCGCCGACGAACAGGGCGATCTGCTGCGATCGCGGGGTGGCGCCGACGATGTGCCCCGTCTTCAGGTCCTGGCTGGTCGCGCCGCCGTTCGCCGCGGCGATGCAGACCATCCCGCCGACCACCAGCGCCATCGGCTCGAACGCCGACCCGGTCCAGCCGAGCCCGACGAAGATCAGGCAGGTGGCCATCAACGTCGCGATGGTCATCCCGGAGATCGGGTTCGACGACGATCCGATGATCCCGACGATCCGGCTCGCGACCGTGACGAAGAAGAATCCGAACAGGACGATCAGGACGCCGAGGATGAGCTTCGAGACGATCCCCGTCCCGGGGATCTGAGGGAGGAAGGCCGTGAGTAGCACGAGACCGATGCTCCCCACGAGCACGGTCACGATCGAGAGATCGCGCTCCGTGCGGGAGATGCTCGAGGCCACGCGCTTGTCCTTGAGAGACGCGAGGGAGTCCTTGAACGAGGAGATGATGGTCGGGAGGGTCTTGACCAGCGTGATGAAGCCCCCCGCCGCCACCGCCCCGGCGCCGATCTGTCGGACGTAGGCGCGGTAGACGGCGACCGCGGTGTTCCCGAACGTGTGCGTCGCCGGGTCCCAGGTTCCGGGGCCTCCCGCGGTCGCGAGGTCCTTGAGATAGCCGAGCTTGACGAGCTGGGTCGCGATGACGTCCATCGGCACCAGCGAGGCCAGGAGCGGGATCAGCCCGAGCCAGGCGAGCACGCCTCCGGCCACGAGCACGCCCGCGATCTTCGGGCCGATGATGTAGCCGACGCCGAGGTACTCGGGGGTGATCTCGCCGTTGACGGTCGCCGAGGGGAAGTACTTGTTCGTCTGCCGCGACACGATCGCGGGGGTCTCGGAGATCACGTGGAAGACCTTCTGGAGGAGGGCGTAGATCATCGCGAACCCGACCCCCTGGTAGGCGGTCTTCGCGAAGCTCCCCCCCTTGTCGCCGGCGATCAGGACGGAGGCGCAGGCCGTTCCCTCCGGGTACGGGAGGACGCCGTGCTCCTTGACGATGAGCGAGCGCCGGAGGGGGATCATCATCAAGGTGCCGAGGATCCCGCCGAACAGCGAGAGGATGAAGATCGTCCAGTAGTTGAAGTACGGGAACCCCACGCTCCTGCCGGTCGCGTCCAGCGAGAGGAAGAGGAACCCGGGGAGCGTGAACACGACCCCGGCCGCGATCGACTCGCCGGCCGACCCCGCCGTCTGGATGATGTTGTTCTCGAGGATGGTGGTCCGGAGGAACTTCTGGCCGATCGAGATCGCGAGCACGGCGATCGGGATCGATGCGGAGACCGTGAGGCCGGCCTTCAGCGCGAGGTAGACGGTCGCGGCGCCGAACAGGATCCCGAAGAAGGCGCCGAGGACCATCGACTTGAGGGTCAGCTCGGGCATCGACGTCTCCGGGGCGACGTACGGCTTGAACTCGGCCTGGCTCATCGACACCTCGCTTTCAAGGCCGCTGAGAATAGGGAGTCGATTCCGAGAATGTCAACCGTTTTGGGCTGTTTTCACCCGACCGAGGCTGACACGACCTAACCGGCGAGGTCGGGCTCCGCGAATCGCGCGCGCGGCAGGGAGCGGAGGATGCGCGCGATCTCGTCGTCGCTCTCGAGATCGCGGGAGCGGACGAAGACGTGCTCGTCGTCCACCGTCAGCCTGCGCCGCTTCTTCCCCGGCTGCTCGACGAGGTGCACGACTCCCGAGCCGGTCTGCGTCCGCAGCCGCTTCATCGTCATGTGGAAGCTGTCGCTGTCGTCGGTCGCCAGCGCCCCCGACAGATCCGGGTCGTCGGCCGCGCGGATCCGGGCCTCGACGATCCGGAGCAGGGCCAGGAACGTGCCGCGGGTCAGCTCGCACCGTGTCCAGACGAAGAAGCGCAGCTTCTCGCCGGGCTTGCGCTCGCCGGCCAGCCAAACGACGGGACCGGACGGCGCGGGTCCGTCCGCCGCGTCGTCGCGCTCGGGCGCGGCGGAGGACGAGGCTCGCGCGTTCTCGAACGCCATCTCGTGCATCCAGGTGAAGGCGAGCGCGAAGAAGATCACGATCAGGATGGTCTTCGAGGTGAGGAGCAGGAGGAGGCGCGTGGACCCGAACACGGAATCGTACGAGCCGAGGAGCGCGACGAGCGGCTGGAGGAGCTCCGCGAGCTGCGTCGGCACCTGCAGCCCGATGGCGACGAGCGAGACCGCGCTCATCAGATGGAACCTGCGCTGGCTGAACGAGCGCCAGAGTCCTGCCGCCAGCACGCCGAGCGCGAGCAGGCTGAGCGCGACGTCGGGGATCCGCGCGACGATGACCGTCTCCGGCGCCGCGGGCTCGGGCGAGGTCCGCCAGAGGACGATCGTGACCGCGATGGCGGGGACGGTCAGCACGAGGATCTCGGTGGCCCACGAGGGGCGCGTGAGCCGCCTGAGGACGCCCCACGTGTGGTCGAGGTAGGCGGCGGCGTAGAGGAACAGCCCCGTGTTGACGATCGACAGCATGGTCCTCAGGCAGCCGATCTCGGTGTGCGGATCGAGCGACTCGGGGTAGCGCCAGACGAGGATGCCGACCAGCCCCCAGCACCCGACACCGGCGGCGAGGTACCAGAAGCAGCGGTCGCGCCCCATGTCCCGCGAGCCGTCGAGGCTCACGCGCAGGTACCCTCTCTCGTAGATCGAGAACATCAGCAGCGCGCTGACGACGCACAGGACGATCTGCGACCAGGCGTAGAACTCGGCGACCGGCTCGTGCATCGGGCCTCCTCCGGATCGAGCGACCTTCGGCCGCGTCTAGGGGGCGCAGGCGTTGACCGCGGCCGCGCGGGGCCAGCAGGCGACCGGCGGCCGAGGGCGCGGCGAGCCGTCGCCGGCCCTGGGAGCGGTTCCGCGGAAGTGTCCGGCGAGGGTTCGCAAGCGTCAACGGGAAACGCCCCGATCGTTCTAGAATGCGCGGCCATGAGCGCAACCGCCGCATACGTCCGGGAGAACCGCGATCGCTACCTGGAGGAGCTGAAGGACGTCCTCCGCATCCCCTCGGTGTCCACCGATCCGAGACGGGCCGGCGAGGTGCGCCGGGCCGCGGAGTGGGTCCGGGACCGCCTCGCCCGCGCGGGCTGCACGAAGACCGCGATCCACGAGACCGCCCGTCACCCGATCGTCTACGGAGAGTGGCTCGGCGCGCCCGGGCGGCCGACGATCCTCGTGTACGGGCACTACGACGTGCAGCCGGAGGATCCCGTCGAGCTGTGGGCGACGCCGGCGTTCTCCCCCACCATCCGCGACGGGCGTCTCTACGCCCGCGGCGCGTGCGACGACAAGGGACAGTTCATCATCCACGTCAACGCGTTCGAGGCACACCTCAAGACCGGCGGTCGATGCCCGGTCAACGTGAAGTTCCTGATCGAGGGGGAAGAGGAGATCGGCTCCCCCAACCTCGAGCCGTTCATCGCGTCCCACAAGAGCCTGCTCGCCTGCGACGCCGTCGTCGTCTCCGACACCGCGATGTTCGACAAGAAGACGCCGTCGATCGTCCACGGCCTTCGCGGCCTGTCGTACATCCAGATCGACGTGCGCGGGACCGCGCGCGACCTGCACTCCGGGACGTTCGGCGGCGCCGTGATCAACCCCGCCTTCGCGCTCGCGCACATCATCGCGCAGCTGAAGGACGCGAAGGGGAAGGTCCGCATCCCCGGCTTCTACGATCGGGTGCGCAAGCTGAACGCGCGCGAGCGGCGGGCGTTCCAGAAGCTGCCGCACTCCGATGCCGCGTTCCGCAAGTCGATCGGCGCGAAGGTCCTGTTCGGCGAGCCCGGCTACACCACGCTCGAGCGGATCTGGGCGCGGCCGACGCTCGAGGTCAACGGGATCTGGGGCGGGTTCACCGGCGAGGGGGCGAAGACGGTCATCCCCGCCGAGGCGCACGCCAAGGTGTCGATGCGGCTCGTCCCCGCGCAGCGGCCGAAGGAGATCGTCGCGAAGGCGACCGCGTTCATCAAGAAGATCGCCCCGAAGTCCGTGGACGTGACCGTCCAGCACATCCACTCGGGGGAGGGATGGCTCGCCGAGACCGACCACCTCGCGCTCCAGGCGGCCTCGCGCGCGGTCAAGAAGGCGTTCGGCAAGACGCCGGTCTTCACGCGCGAGGGGGGCTCGATCCCCGTGGTCGCGACCTTCGACCGGGTGCTGCGCGTCCCCTCCGTCCTGATGGGGATCGGGCTCCACGACGACAACCTCCACGCCCCCAACGAGAAGATCGATCTCGACAATTTCTTCAGCGGGAACGAGGCGGCGGCCTACCTCATGGAAGAGCTCGGCGCCGGCTTCCCGTCGAAAGGAGCGGGTTCCCGGCGCTTTTCTTGACCGGTCTTCACCCCATGGCGCCTTCCGGGCCCCGGGCGCACGCTGGCCAGTGGGAAGGTGCAAGGCGATGCGCAAGCGATCGTCCGAAACCGGGGGACAGCTATCGGGAGCATGGCTCCTGGTCCTGGGCTTGGGCCTGTTCGCATCCTCTCCCGCCCCGGCCGCGGACTTCCGCCCGGCCTCCTCGCCACCGAGCTTCGCCCGCCTGCGGGAGCGGGGGCTGAACCCGCCACCCGCCTCGACGATCGCCTCGAAGGCGAAGGCCTCCACGACGCTCCAGGCCACGATGCGCCCGTTCGCGATCCATGATGGTTTCTACGACGCCTACCTGGTTCCGCGCATGAGCGCACGCCTGCGCGGCGAGAATCTCGGGGCCACATCCGACCTCGCCGACCCGCTCGCGAACCCGTGGACGAAGGACGAGGAGGCGTTGGACCGGGTGGAGCACAGAGCGCTGCGCGCCACGAAGGGAGCGCTGAAGAAGTATGCGATCGAGCGGCTGGGCATCGACCGATGGTCGATCCCGCTCGTCGGGGGGCGCCACGAGCGTGAGGCGAGCGCGACCGAGGGCTCGCGCAACGTTCGCCTATCGCTGGGCATCTCCCATCTCGCTCCGCGCGCGGACGTCTCGGTCCCCGCCGGCGAGGGACGCGTCTCGATCAGCGCGGACGTGCGAGGGCACATCGGAGCGACGTTCGAGCCCGCCTCGTCGCGGATGCGCATCGCCGCGGACGCGAGCGTCCGCGACCACACCGCGACGGTCCGGATGAGCTTCCGCTTCTAGGGGCGGGTTTCACCCCATGTGAAGGCGAGCCCACACCTCCTAGTGTCGTGGCATGCAAAAGCGCATTGTCATGCCATGCTTTCTCGCCATTGTGACCCTCAATGCCACGAAGACGCCGGCCGCGACGCCGCCGGCGGGGTTCGAGGACCATCAAGTGG
Organism: Candidatus Polarisedimenticolaceae bacterium; assembly: GCA_035649595.1. GTDB lineage: Bacteria > Acidobacteriota > Polarisedimenticolia > Polarisedimenticolales > DASRJG01 > DASRJG01. The sequence goes on along the minus strand of DASRJG010000154.1, from coordinate 3,092 downwards.
TCGATGGGACGTCGTCGTCGGGCGCCTCCCCCGCCGTCGGCATCGCGTACGAGCCGGGCACCGGCGCGTTGTTCGTGATCGAGCAGGGGGATGGGACGGCGAAGGGAAACGCCCGCGTCCGCCGGCGCGACGCGACGACGGGGGTGGTCACCACCGCGCTCACGCTCGGCTGCGTGGACAGCGTCGGCGAGCGGGGGCTCCTCGGGATCGCCTTCGATCCCGACTACCTGGACCCCGGCGGAGCGAACCGGTACGTCTACCTCTACTACACGCGGGCGGTCGGCCAGACGGGGATGTCGTGCGCGATCGCCGGAACGCCGTGGGGGGGATACAACTGGGTCGTCCGCTACCACGAGAGCGGCGGTGCCCTCACCGGTGAAGAGGTGCTTCTCAGAGGGCCGGTCCTCGACGCCAACAATCACCAAGGTGGCGCGATCCGGTTCGGGCTCGACAAGACGCTCTTCATCGCCATGGGGGACAACGACACCGACGCCTACCCCATCCCCAAGGCGCGGGACCTGGGCGATCTCCGCGGGAAGATCCTCCGGATCAATCGCGACGGGACGATCCCGGCGAGCAACCCGTTCGTCGGACAGCCCGGCGCGCGTCCCGAGATCTGGGCCTACGGACTGAGGAACCCGTTCCGGACCTCCGTCGATCCGGGGCCGGGGACGCTCTACATCGCCGACGTCGGCGAGGCGCGGTGGGAGGAGGTCGATGCCGGGATCGCCGGCGCCGACTACGGCTGGCCCTGCTTCGAGGCCGCCGCACCGTTCGGCTCCTGCACGCCCCCTCCGACGGCGGACACCAAGCCGGTCTACGCCTACGACCACGGCTGGGGGGATTCGATCATCGGAGGGCCGGTCTACCGGGGAGGCCCCTTTCCGCCCGACTACGACGGGGCGTACTTCTTCGGCGACTACGGCGGGAACTGGATCCGTCGCGCGCGCATCGACACCGACGGCACGCTGACCGACGTCGAGATGTTCCTGCCGGACGCGACCTCGGTCGTGGACATGGCGGTCTCCCCCGCCGGGTGCCTGACGTGGGTCAGCATCGCGGGGCTCGGCGTCCACGACGTCTGCTACATCGGCGGGAGCAACGGACAGCCCCAGGCCAACGCCACCGCGGCGCCGGTCGCCGGCCTCGCGCCCCTCACCGTGCAGTTCAACGGAACGGGATCGAGCGATCCGGATCAGGATCCCCTGTCGTACTCCTGGGCTTTCGGAGACGCGACGACCAGCACCGCGGCGGCGCCGCAGCACACCTACGCCACAAACGGCGTCCGCCAGGCCACCCTGACCGTGAACGACGGTCGCGGCGCGGCGAACTCGTCCGACGTGACGCCGCCGATCCGGATCGTGGTCGGGAACCGCTTGCCGTCCGGGACGATCACGAGCCCGCCCGCCGGGATGAGATACAACGCCGGAGCGGCGATCTCCTATTCGGGGACCGCGACGGACCCCGAGGACGGAACGCTCCCCGCCTCGGCGTTCTCGTGGACGGTCGTCTTCCATCACACGGACCACACCCATCCGTTCCTCGGCCCGATCGTGGGTGTGTCGTCGGGCTCGTTCACGATCCCGACCAACGGCGAGGAATCGACCGAAGTGTTCTACCGGATCAGCATGACCGTCACGGACTCGGGCTCTCCCCTCGGCAGCGCGGGAAAGCTCTCGCAAGAATCGTTCAGGGACATCTTCCCGAACGTGTCGACGATGACGCTCGTCGCGAGCCCGCCCAACGCCGGGATCCAGCTCGCCCTCGACCAGGTCACCGGGACCGCGCCCTGGTCGAAGCAATCCGTGGTGGGATTCACCCGGACGCTCACCGCGCCGTCGCCGCAGACGATCAACGGAGCGACCTGGACGTTCGTGTCCTGGTCGGACGGGGGAGCCGCGACGCACACGATCCAGGCGCCCGCGGCCGGGACGGCCTACACCGCGAGCTATCAGTGCACGTCCGGGTGTCCGTTGTCCCCCGGTCTCACGGCGTCGCGGGTCCCGACCGACAGCGCCCGGCTGCAATGGAATAGCCTCCCCTGCGCCACGATGTACGACGTGCAGCGCGGGAGCCTGGGGACGCTGCGGAGCACCGCCGGCAACTTCACCAGCGCGACCCAGAGTTGCACGATCAACAACATGACGGGGACCACGGTCACGGACGCGACGCCGACCCCCGCCGCGGGGCAGTGGTTCCTCGTCCGCGGGGTCGGATGCGGCGGAGCGGCGGGGACGTACAACGAAGGGGTGCCTTCACAGTCGGGATCGCGGGACGCCGAGATCGCCGCCGCGGCCGGAGCGTGCCCTTAGCCCGCGAAGCGGTAGCGCGCGTCGAACGGTCCCGTCCCCGCGACCCTCGCGATCCCCCGCTCCGGGTTCGCCGCGAGGCGCTCGAGGATCTTGAAGACCGTCTCCTCGTCGTCGGAGGCGGCGAGCTCGGCGGCGATCTCCGCGCAGCTCCCCCCCACCCCCCCACGACCGCGGAGCGCGGCGATCACTTTGCCTTGCAGCGCGAGGACCGACGCCGCGGCCTTCTTCCCGGCCTCGACTCCGGGCTGGTGATAGGCGTTGATGCCGACGAGGCCGGCGTAGAGGCCGACCGCCCGCTCGTAGAGCGCGATCAGCATGCCGAGCGTCGCCGGGCCGACGTCCGGGACCGTGATGGTGATCGAGCCGCGCCCCGCCTCGTGGAGCGCGCGCCGCGTCCCGAGCATGAGCCCCGCGAGGTAGTCCCCCGAGGTGACGCCCGGCTCGACCTCGAGCGACGGCCCCTGCCGGTCCCTCGCCACCTCGACGAAGGTGACGAAGAAGTTCGGGACCCCTTCGCGAAGCTGCTGGACGTAGGCGTGCTGGTCGGTCGAGCCCTTGTTCCCGTAGACCGCGATCCCCTGATGCACGACCCGGCCCGCGGTGTCGCGCTCCTTCCCGAGCGACTCCATCACGAGCTGCTGCAAGTAGCGCGAGAACAGGAGCAGCCGGTCCTTGTAGGGGAGGATCACCATGTCCCGCGCGCCGCGTCCGCCTCCCGCGACGTGCCAGGCGAGCGCGAGGAGGGCGGCGGGGTTGCGCCGGACCTCGGGAACGCGGGTG